>JAZUEK010000074.1:0-4838 GCA_045640165.1 Acutalibacteraceae bacterium
TCCGAGCAACGTTAAGCTCATTTTGGCAAACGGCGCCACGCTGACCGCGAAAAAAGGTATTTCGGTGCCGGAGCATGGCGCTTTTGCCATTTATGCGCAATCGAACGATGCGGCGACGATGGGCAAGTTGGTTGTGCCGGGCTCAGAGGACGGCCTGCCAAGTCTCGGTTCCTCCGGTCCGAACCAAACCGACGATATTACGATTTACGGCGGTATGGTGACGGTGCAGGGAGAGTACGGGTGCGCTGCTATCGGTACCGTATCCGGTGCAGGTGCTTCTTGTGACATTACCATTCGTGGCGGCGTGGTGACGGCGCATGGCTCCGATAACTCCGCCGGCATCGGCAGTGGATACGGTGCATCTTGCGGCAACATTACCATTTCCGGCGGTGTGGTGACGGCGCAGGGCGGATATGTCGGTGGCGCCGGCATCGGCAGCGGATCAGGTGCATCTTGCGGCAACATTACCATTTCCGGCGGTATTGTAACGGCGCATGGCGGACATGGCGGTGGCGCCGGCATCGGCAGCGGACACGATGCATCTTGCGGCAACATTACTATTTCCGGCGGTTATGTAAAAGCAACGGTGGACAAGGGTGCCCAACCTATCGGCAAGGGAGTAGGATCTACCGTCGGGACGCTGTCGATTGCGAGTTCTTGCACATCGGTGAATGACGGCGGCACGCAGTATATCAACTATATGATTTTGGCGAGAGAGCCGAACTGCACCGAAGCCGGCTGGAAGGCGTATTATTTTGACCCTGCAAACGGTTACTACTATACTGCGATTTCTCTCGCGGCGGACAAGTTTATCGGTGATGCCGAAGCCCTTGCTGCGTGGAAAGCGCAGGGTGGCGGCGGCTATGTTGCACCGCTCGGCCACGTTTGGGAGTTTGTGGACGAGGATACCCACAAGTGCACGCGGTGCGAGACTACCGCGGCGCACACGAACGTGGACTATTATTGCGCCGATTGCGGTCACGTGTTGTTAGAACTCGCCAAAGCGGTTGCCGAGGCGAAGGGCGCGGCGAAAGCGGCGCTGGATGCCGCCGCAAATCCGGTCGGCTCGGATGCGCAGGCGCAGGTGCTTTCCGATGCGAAAGCCGCGGTGGATGCCGCCGCAACGCTTGACGGTGTGGCGGCCGCGAAAGCGGACGGACTTTCCGCGATTGCCGCCCAAAAAGCGACCGAGCTTGCGGCGAAAATCGACGAACTTAAAGCGGATATTACCGATAACCTGTTTCCGGCGGCGAAATGCGACGAGGCAAAAGACATCCTCTACGCGGCGCTCGACGAGTTGGATGCCGCCGCGACCGAGAGCGAGGCAAACGATATCTACAACACGGCAAAAGACGAAGCGAGCGGCAAGGATGCGGAATTTACCGACAAACTGACCGATTACAAAGCGACGTTCTCGCTTGCGATTACCGATGCGGCGAGCGAGGAGACGAAACAATTCGTTGAGGACGTGCAAACGGCGCTTGACAATGCGCCCTCGATTGCCGCGCTTGACGGAATCTATGCTGAAACCGAGCCGTACATCAGCTTCCACGCGACCAAGGACAATATTTTGTCGCAGTGCAACGAGATTCTCGAAAACTTTGACGGTACTGAGGCGATGAAAGCCATTTTTGAGATGACGGTCGCGACACTTTCGGAAACCGCGAATATGGACGAACTCGAAGAGGCCTATGCCTATTGTGCCGAGCAAATCGAAATGCAGCGCGAGCGCGAAAGTTTTCTCCCTAAGTACGAGATGATTTTGGCATCGGATGAGTATTCCGACGACGTGAAAGCGCTTGTGCGCGAGCTTGTGGAAGCGCTGAACGCGGCGGAAAGTCTTGACGAAATCGAGTATGTCTTCTACGAGTATGTGCTGGCCATCAACCTGCAAGCTGCTCGCGATGAATGGATGGCGAAGCTTGAGGAGTTGCTTCCCGAAGAGCCGTCCGATGCGGTGACGGCGATTATCCAGGATGCGCGCAAACTGATTTTGTACGGCGAGGATTCGTCGATTTTCGACAACGTGTATGATATCGCGCGTCTTGCGATAGAACGGCAGTTGACCGCCGAGACCAACACGAAAGCGCTCGAAGACTTGCTCAACGAAACCGAAGAGGCTTTGGTGGCGGCGAACGACACGATTGACGAGCTCAACAACACGATTACGAGCAAGGAGGCGACGATGGCCGAACAGCAAGCGGCGCTGGATACCGCGACTGAGCAGTTGAACGCGGCGAAAGCCGACCTCGAAAAGGCAAAAGCGCAGATTGCCGCGCTCGAAACCACGACGACGGAGCAAGCGGAAGCACTTGCGCAAGCCGAGCAACAAATGAAAGCGTTGCAGGCGGAAATCGAGCGGCTGAAAGCGCTTTTGGACGACGATCCGACCGATCCGCAGCCGACTGACCCGACCGAGCCGCAGCCGACTGACCCGACCGAGCCGAGCGACGAAAAACTCCTCGGCGACGCGAACTACGACGGCGCGGTGAATATGAAAGACGTGCTGACGCTGCGCAAGATGCTCGCGAGCATCGAAGTGGTTTACAACGCTGCAAATTCCGACGTAAACCTCGACGGCGACGTCAATATGAAAGACGTGCTGATGCTGCGTAAGTATCTCGCAGGGTTGATTGAAACCTTAGGCGCGTAAAACAACAAACAAAAAGCGGCGGAGAGTGCTCTCCGCCGCTTGCATTTGTATGCGAAATGGTATATACTGTAAAAGTATTCGAAAAACGTAACCTTTTCCTGCGGCGCAAGGTATTGAGGGTGAAACGGGATCGCCCCTTGCGGCTCCCGAACAAGCTCGGCAAATTTCCCGCGGCGCGGGATACCACAAATTTTTAGAAAGAAGGAAATTTTTATGGCACCACCCACTTTTGACCAGCGCGGCAACGTCATGTACTACGCGGCGCTCGGCGACATCTCCGGCGCTCCTCACGAGTTCAACCGCTTCAACACCGATAAATACGACTACGAATTTATCCAGGAGGAGCATACGAATCCGTATACGTGGAGCAAGTATTACCAACAGCCTTACAAAAACAGATGCTCCGATGATACGATTTTGAGTATGGCGGTCGCCAAAGCCATCATGGAGGTGGGCGACGACCTCGATAAGCTCGAAAGGGCCACGACGAAGTATCTCAAAGAGTATGCGAGACAGTATCCCAATGACGGCATAACGTTCCCGGGTTTGTACGGAGACAAATTTATCAATTGGGCAAACTCGTCGGGACTCGATTCCATGACCGGAAGACCGAGTTTCGGTAACGGCTCCGCCATGCGTGTTTCCGCCGTCGGTTGGGCGTACAACAGCTTGGAGAAAACCCTCAAAGCCGCCGAGAAAACCGCGCTCCCCAGCCACGGTCACGCCGAGGGAATCAAGGGCGCGCAGGCGATCGCCTCCGCCATCTACCTGGCGCGTGCCGGCGTGTCGATGGCGGACACCAAAGCGTTCCTCGAAACGAAGTTCGACTATGATCTGGACATACCGTATGAGAAGTCCCAGTATTACAACAAAAACGAGTTAAAGATACAATCCGAGTTTTGCCAGACCACCGTGCCGATGGCGATCTGTGCCTTTTTGAACAGCACCGATGAAAACGGCAAGGGCTATGAGGACTGCGTCCGCAAAGCGGTGAACATCTGCGGCGACAGCGACACCATCGGCGCCATGGCAGGTTCTATTGCCGGCGCGTTCTACGGCATGACGAAAGAGCATGAAACCAAGTGCGAATCGCTTTTGAACGACCATCTTAACGGTGTGGCGAAAGAGTTCCAGCAGTTTGTGGCATCCAGACATACCGAGCCCGACAAAGCCGAACTCGAAGCGGTTTTGACAAAAGCTCGCTTGGAATCCTATCTTCTCCAGCAAGCCAAGAGCAAAAGCCCGTTCACGCAGGAAAAGGCCGAGAAAGTGTTCGAACTGCTTACCAAGAGCGAAGCCGCCCGCCTGTTCTACGAGCAGGTAAAGGCCGCCCGTCAGAAAAACGACACAGACCTGGAACAGAAGCTTTTGGACAAACGGGAAGAAATCGTAAAAGCCCTGGAGGAGAAATGCAAAGAGTCGCCGGAGCTTCTTAAAAAATGGCAGGCGATGAAGTCCTGGCCGGTAAAACAGGTGAAAGTCGTAGACGTCGATGAAATGGTCGGCAGAAGAAAATCCGGCGTGCCGAAGACGCTTCCGCAGCGAAGAGCCGTGGTGGACCACCAAGCGGTCGCCAAGCTGAGCATGACCAGATGCGGCGTCGTTGACGAAGTGTTGGCGGAAAAAGTCGGAAAGAAGCCGGAAATGCCGGTGAAACCGAAGCGCGCCTCCTTCTTTGCCCGTCCGTTCCTGTCGTTGTACCACAAGATTAAAGGCGACTACAAGTCCTTCAGCCAGAAGATGGCGGAGTATAACGAAGACGTTGAGCGAGTAGGCAGAATTAACGCCCTGTTGGAAGCAAAGAGCGCCACCGAAAACGGTCTCACGACGGAGAATACCGAGAAAAACGTCACAGCGGAAAAAGAGACCGGGGTGAACCAGGCTACGACGACGGTGGCAAAGGAAGAGCTGAAAGTGCCGCAACCGCCGGAGATGCCGAAAGTGGGAGAGCCGAAAGCAAAAGAAGAGAAATCCGCGCTCGAGAACGACCAAAAAGCGGAGAAGATTCGCACCCTCAAGCAGAAGAGCGAGACGTTGGAACGCGCAGAAACGGTTGCAAAAGGCGACGCTGTTACTCACAATATCGACCCTGTGTTGATAAGACAAGTTCATAACGTTAAACAGACGCTTGAAAGCAAGAGTTTAGAGTCTTCGTGCAAAATTCAGTCATATATGAGGGACGATG
>JAZUEK010000075.1:0-27008 GCA_045640165.1 Acutalibacteraceae bacterium
CACGTGATTATGCGCAAAGAAGCGCCGATGGGCGACCCGATTGAAATCAACGTCCGCGGCTATGAATTAAGCATTCGCCGCTCGGAAGCGAAAGAAATCGAAATCGAGCCGGAGGTGGTCAAATGAGTTACACCTACGCGCTCGCCGGCAACCCCAACTGCGGCAAAACGACGCTCTTTAACGAGTTGACCGGCTCGAACCAATACGTCGGCAACTGGCCGGGTGTGACGGTCGAGAAAAAAGCCGGTCAACTGAAAAGCCACGGCGAAGACGTGACCGTCGTTGACCTGCCGGGCATCTACTCCCTCTCCCCTTACTCCGCCGAAGAAATGGTCAGCCGCAATATGCTGCTCGAAGACCACCCCGACGCCATCATCGACGTGGTGGACGCCACCAACTTAGAACGCAACCTCTATTTATCGTTGCAGCTCGCGGAGCTCGGTTTGCCGATGGTTATCGCGCTCAATATGATGGATATGTTAAAACAGCGCGGACTGATCATCGACGTACAGCGCATGGAACACCTTTTAGGGATTCCGATTGTCCCCATTTCCGCCTCGCACGGGCAGGGCATGGACAAACTCGTTGACCGTGCATTCCACGACGGCGCAAAACGTATCGCTAAAGAGGTACTCCCCTTTGATGAGCAGACGATTGCCAAGCGCATCGAAAAAGCGTTCCCCGACAACCACTACATTCACCATGAACTACACGAACGCCGCGAACACCACGGCGCGGAATACCGCTCGACCTACAAAATCGACGAGATTTACGAAGCAAACGTGCTCGAAGCGATTTTGCGTATCGAAAAAATCATCGAGCCGAAATGTATGAAAGCAAATATGGCGCTTCGCTGGTCGGCGGTCAAGGTGATGGATGACGATCCCCCGACGATTGAGGCACTCGGCTTAACGCAGGGCGAGGCGCTCCTCATCGACGAAATCGTATCCGCGCTCGAAACGGACAAAATGCAACGCGATATGATTATCGCCGACCAGAAATACAAGTTCATCTGCAAGGTGTGCGACGAATGCGTGGTTCACCTGAAAAAGCCGGGCGAACTCACGATTTCCGACAAAGTGGACAAGGTCGTCACCAACAAATACCTCGCCATTCCCGTGTTTGCCGGCGTCATGGCGCTCGTGTTCTTTTTAACGTTCGGGCCGATTGGCTCGTTCCTCACCGACGGCGTTGCCGCGCTCATCGACGCACTAACCAAAACGTTGCGCACAGGGCTGTCCGGGGCCGGCGCGTCCGACTGGGCGGTATCGCTCGTATGCGACGGCATCGTGGCCGGTGTTGGCTCGATTGTCTCGTTCTTTCCGCAGATTCTTTTGTTATTCTTCTTCCTTTCTCTGCTGGAAGACAGCGGCTATATGGCGCGCGCCGCGTTCATTATGGACAAATTGCTCCACAGAACGGGGCTTTCCGGCCGCTCGTTCGTGCCGATGCTGATGGGCTTCGGTTGCTCTGTCCCCGGCATTATGGCGGCGCGCACACTCGAGAACGAACGCGATCGGCGACTGACCATTATGCTCACGCCGTTTATGTCCTGCTCGGCAAAAATGCCGGTGTATGCGCTGTTTATTGCGGCATTTTTCCCGAAATACGCCGGTCTCGTGATTTTCTGCATCTATGCGTTCGGGCTTTTGATGGCGATCCTCTGCGCCACCATTCTTAACAAAACCGTCTTAAAAGGCGGCCACGCGCCGTTCGTGATGGAACTGCCGCCCTACCGTCTGCCCACCGCAAAAACGCTGTGGATGCACTTGTGGGAACGTATCAAAGATTTCGCCGTGCGCGCCGGCACGATTTTGCTCGCCGCTTCGGTGATTATCTGGTTCTTGCAGTCGTTTGACTTGGGACTCCATCTGCTCACCCCCGAGCAAGCAAGCGACAGCATTTTGGCAACACTCGGCAAAGGGCTCGCGCCGATTTTCATCCCCCTCGGCTTCGGCACGTGGCAGACGTCGGTGGCGCTCGTCTCCGGCTTTGTCGCCAAAGAAGCGGTGGTGGGAACGCTCAACATTCTCATTTCCCCCGTATCCGATGCGGCGATGTATTCCGCACTCGGAACGATGTTTACGCCGGTGGCAGCGCTTGCGTTCCTCGTGTTTGTGCTGCTGTACTGCCCGTGTGTCGCGGCGTTTTCCGCAATGAAACGCGAGTTCCGCTCGTGGAAATGGGCTATCGGCACCGTGGCGTTCCAAACGCTTGTCGCGTGGGTGTGCGCGTTCGTCGTCTATCAATTCGGCACGTTGTTTGTCAACATCGCACAAATGCTCTAAACACTATAAAACAAAAATCCCTGACCATCTCGGTCAGGGATTTTTTCATACTTAAAAATGGCCGCCGCCACCGCCGTGGCTAACACCGCCGGAGCTCGTATGCGAGCCGCCGCCGGAGCCGCCGTCGTCCTTGGGTCGGGCGGTACGGGTCACGGTGTTATACAGGAAATTCTCCTGCGCGAGCGTAACGTTCAGCGAGCCGGGCTTCAAGTAGTTATTCGCCGCCGGCTGGAAGCGCACGGTTTTGAGTTTCGCTTTCATCGAGCCGACCACAATCAGCGCGATAATAAAGCCGATAGCCAGCGCCACACCGACACGCGTCCAGTTGAAGAAACTGGTTTCGTGAACAATTTCGCGTTTGACTTCGTTTGCATACGCTTTGAATGCGTCGGCGTAGTCACCGCTCGACAAATCACTGATAATACGGTCGCCAACCGTATTGTAATTGACCATTTCAATGCACTTGCCGCAGGTGGACACATACCACGCGCGCTCTTCCATCGAGATGAGAAGCAGCACGCCGTCTTGCCCACTTTCGCCGCGGCCATAGCCGTTTTGGTCATAGTAATCGTCGGCATACGCCACTTCGGTTTTCTCGCCGAGCGACGGCGTCGTCAGCACAACGATATCCACATCCACCGCGTCGCTTGCATCGCTCAGCGCCGTGATAATTTCCGATTTTTCGGCGGTCGTCAAGAGATTGGCATTATCCACCAGCAAATCCGAGCCGCTTTTGGCAAAAGCCGACACCGCAAACAAGGCGGCAAACATTACAAAGCACCCGAGCAGGGCGAAAATTCGTTTTGTCATCTTCGTCCCCTCCTTTACAGCAACCCGAGCAAGCCGAACACTGCAAACAGCGCCGCGGAAATGCCGACCGTCAATCCACCGAGCCAACGGAAAAACGCCGCTTTATCGCACGGCAGGTCGCCGACGAATTTGCCGGTTTGCCCATTCATCGCAAAGGTGTATTGGCAGCCGTTCCACGTCGTGTTGAGCAGCCACACGGGATAGAGCGCATAGCGCACTCTGCCGTTATCGAGCCGCACAGTGCTGCTTTCCGGCATCACGGTAGAAAACCCCGTAACAGTAGAAGCAAACACCTCTTCGGTACTGCGCTTGATACGCGCGTTAGCGCGGTCAATACTCTGTTCGGCGGTCACGTCGTATTTATCCGCCAAGAAGCCGGAAAGATACGCCGTCTGGAAATCCACCGCTTGGGAAAAATCAAACGGCTCGATAGATTCCATTAAATCGTCCGCCATACGGAGCGAGCCGTCCACCGGAACGTATTGGAATCCGAGGTCGCCGGCTCGAAGCACCATAAAGTGGCTCGTTTCGGTATAGTCATAGTCGCTGTCGCTCCAATGGCGCACGTTGGTCGCGTGGTAACGGATGTTGGCGTCCGCATCCGCGTCAAACAGCCAGAACGGCACGTAAACGCCTTTGATTTCGTCGATGTGGTTTTGACTTTTGAACACTTTGGGCAACAGGCGTTTGCCCTGCAAATGCTTTTCAAGGCCGGCTTTCGCCGCCTCTTTATCGAGTTTGAACGGAATGACCACGTCGGGGCGAAGCGCACCCGAGAGATTGCCTTTCATCACAACGGGGTTACCGCAGAACGGGCAGGAGGTCGCCGCCGTCGTCTTTTCGCAGGCGATTTCACCGCCGCAGGTATCGCAAACGTAGGTCGCAAGCGCATCTTGCTCGCCCTCTTGCCATTCGCCGCCCACATCGGTCTGCCATTGCATTTCGTCGGGGGCATCCATTTTAAGGCCGTCGTCATAACTTTGGAGCGTTTCCATATCGAATTCCGTACCGCAAAATTCGCATTTCACTTTTTGCAGGCCGGTATCGAAGGTCATACGTCCGTTACAACACGGGCAAGTATATTCCAAAAGATTTCCCATTCGAAATCCTCCTTTTTCTTCACGCTAACAGAGTAAGTATAGCATACAAAGGGCAAAAAGTCAACTTTGCACCCAGTCCGAGCGATCGTACGAGAACAAATTCACGTCATACACGTTCTCGGTAGAAGCGGTTTTCGAGGCGATCGCGCGACCGGCGCCGAGCGCCACACAATCCGCCGGATGGTCGGCCAGGCGGCATTCCACACCGAGTTCGCGCGACAACCGCTCCGCAAGGCCGAACAAGTTGGCGCATCCACCGGACAGCACAATGCCGTTCGCCATCACGTCCCCTGCCATCTCCGGCGGCGTGGACTCCAGCACCGCTTGAATCGCGGTTAAAATCGCAGAAAACGGCTCCGAAAGCGCTTGGAACACGTCATCGGCAGAAATGGTTTTCACGCACGGCAATCCCGAAATCGAGTCACGGCCGCGCACGTCCATCGTTTCCTCTCGCGGAAGAACACCGCCGATTTGGCACTTGATTTCCTCGGCGGTTTTTAAGCCGATAACGTGATTATAGCGACTGCGCACCATACGAACAATGGCTTCGTCCATATCGTCGCCGGCCACTTTCACGGATTTGGCGGATGCCACGCTTCCGAGCGACAGCACACCGATATCGGTCGTGCCGGCGCCGATATCCACAATCATACAGCCGTTCGGCTCTTCCACCGGAAGTCCGGCGCCAAACGCCGCGGCAATATATTCCTCCACAAGTGCCACGCGGCGAATTCCCACCGCGGTTGCCGCCTGCACCACCGAACGTTCCTCCACTTCGGTGACGGCGGCCGGCACGGAAATGGCGGCGCGAGGCTTAAACACCTTAAACGCACACACGCGGTTGACGAATGCGCGAAGCATTTTCTCCACGCTGTCGTAATCCGACACCACGCCCTTGCGCATCGGGCGAATCACACGAATCGTCGGCGGCTCACGCTCTAACATATCGTATGCTTCCTGCCCCACGGCAATGACACGACCGGTTTTCGTCTCCACCGCAATCACCGACGGTTCGCAAAGTACAATGCCGGCACCCTCGCGGTAAATCGACACCTTGGACGTACCCAAATCAATACCTAAATTTGTTCCTGCCATCAGGAATCTCCCCTCTCTAACCGGGTTTTGGCGAGGGTCGCACCGTAGACGGCGCTCGCCCCGTAAATTTTCAATATCAGCGCGCACTCACGCAAGGTCGCGCCGGTGGTACACACGTCGTCCACCACCAAAAAGCGCTTGTCCGACACGTTCGCTTCCGGAAGACAGTCGAGCGCGCCGCGCAGGTTTCCCTCACGCTCGCCGGCCGGCACTTCCTTTTGCGGTTTGGTGGAAAACACCTTGCAAAGCGTCGGCACAAGCGGCAATCCGAGCTGTTTTGCCACGTCGCGTGCGAGCCACTCGCTTTGGTTATACCCACGCTCGCGAAGGTCGGCTTTTTCCATCGGTACAAAAGTCACGCCGTCGAAGACGACGTCCTCAAACTCCTGTTTAACGGTTTCGGCGATTTCTTTCGCATAATGGGCGGCGGTCAGCGCTGTCCCGTTTCCCTTAAAGCGCAAGATACCGCGTTTCACCGCGCCCTCATACCGAAACGGCGCGCACACCGCATCCAGCACGGTCGCCGTGCTTTTGCAGGTGCAAAGCGATTTCGACAATCCGCACCGCAGGCAAAGCGGACGCTCCTGTCGCGGCAAATCGGCGGCACAGCGATCGCACACCGATGCGCCGGCATATACCACCGTATCGCAAAATGCACAACGTTCGGGAAAGAACACAGCGGCCACACGCCGCGAAAACGATAGTTTCTTCATACCGCGCCATCCTCATCACGCGCCGCCAAAAACTCTTTCAGCGCGCTATAGCGCAACGTCTTGCGGTCATTTTCAATCATCCGCCACAGCGTCTCGTCGTCGCCGATAATGACAAGCAGATTTTTGGCGCGTGTTACCGCGGTATACAGCAAATGACGGTAGCAAAGCGGCTTCGGCACGTCGAACAGCGGAATGACCACGATGTCAAATTCGTTGCCCTGACTCTTGTGAACGGTGGTGGCGTAGGCAAGTTCCAAATCCTCCGCATCGGCGCGCAAATAGGTTACCACGCGCTCGTCGTCAAACTGCACGGTGAGGCAATCGTCCCGTTTGTTTACCTCTATCAGCACCCCGATATCACCGTTAAAGACACCGGCGCCGACCGCGCCGTCCGGTTTTGCCCACGACAAGTCGTAGTTATTGCGCGTTTGCATCACTTTATCACCGACACGAAGCAAGCGGAATCCGGCCTTGAACTCCGCTTTCGTTGCCGACGGCGGATTGCATTTTTCCTGAAGCGCGCGGTTGAGCTCTTCGGTGCCCACCCGTCCTTTTCGACCGGGAACCAACACCTGAATCCCCTCGAACACGTCTTCGCCGTATTTTTCCGGCAAGCGACGGCAACAGAGGTCTACCACCGCGTGATTCACCGCGGCGGCGCTGTCGCGTTTCATAAAGAAGAAGTCGGCATTTTTATCGCCGGCAAGCGGCGGTTCGCCTGCCACAATGCGGTGGGCGTTTTGGACGATATGGCTTTCCAGCGCTTGGCGGAACACCCGTTTGAGCTCCACCGCCGGCACCATTCCGCTCCCCACAAGGTCGCCGAGCACGTTGCCGGCACCGATAGCCGGAAGTTGATGGGAGTCGCCCACCAGTACCAAGCGGCAACGGGGTTTAAGCGCGCGCAACAGCGATGAAAACAGCGCCACGTCCACCATCGACAGCTCGTCCACAATCACGGTATCCGCGTCCAACGGATTCAGCTCGTCTTTGGCAAACGTCGGCACGTCGTCGGTCGTCCACTGCACTTCCAAAAGGCGGTGAATGGTCTTGGCGTCCCGTCCGGTCAGTTCGCTCATCCGCTTGGCGGCACGACCGGTCGGAGCGGCTAACAACACCGTCTCCCCCTGCGCCTCCAGCGCGGTCAAAATCGCTTTGAGCGTGGTGGTCTTTCCTGTTCCGGGGCCACCGGTCAAAATAAAAATCTGGCGCTTTAAGGCAGTTTCAATCGCCTTGCGCTGTTCGTTTTCATACACAATGCCGTCCGTGCGTTCCACCGCTTCAATCAGCGCATCGGTATTACCGACGTAAAGCGGTGTTCCCTCCACACGGTCGCGCACGTCTTTGGCAATGAATTTTTCTTGCACAAACAGTTTCGGCAAAAACGCAAACGCTTGTCCACGCAGAGTGGACAGCACGATTTTTCCGCCGCTCACAAGCGTTCTCAGGGCATCCGTCACCGTTTCGAGCGAAATTTGAAGCAATCCTGCCGTTACCTCACAGAGTTTGTCGGTCGGCAGACAGGTGTGACCGTTATGGGTGTTATGACGCAACACGTGAATGA
Source organism: Acutalibacteraceae bacterium (assembly GCA_045640165.1). Classification (GTDB taxonomy): domain Bacteria; phylum Bacillota; class Clostridia; order Oscillospirales; family Acutalibacteraceae; genus RGIG426. The sequence continues at coordinate 7,571 of JAZUEK010000075.1, forward strand.
CCGCGGCTTTCACACGGCGCGGATCGTCCGCCGCGAATTGGCGTTCCTCACACAGCGCGTCTACGCGATCGAACGAAATGCCGAGCGCGCCGTCGCAAAGAACGTAGGGATTGCTTTTGATTTTATCCACCGCCGCCGCGCCCCATTTCTTGTAACAGCGCATACATTCGGTGGGATTAAGCCCATATTCCGCAAGCGTGAGCATCGCCTCGCGCAAGCCGAACTGCTCGGCGAACGCATCCCCCATTTGTCGGGCGGTCGCCACCGTAATACCGGAAATTTCCGCAAGCCGTTCCGGCTCTTCCTGCAACACGCGCAGGGTGTCGTCTCCGAATTTGCGGACGATTTTCAGCGCGCGACCCGGGCCGATACCCTTGACGGCACCGGAACTTAAGTAACGCAAAATGGCGGAAGCATCGCTCGGCAGTCGCCGCTCGCACTGTTCCGCTTTGAATTGTGCGCCGAACGTAGCGTGCTCGGTAAACGTGCCGCGCGCGCGAATTTCTTCGCCCACCGACACCTCCGGCAAAACGCCGACGACGGTATGCAATTGTTCATCGCTCGAAACTTCCAGCACAGTCCATCCGTTGTCCGCATTACGGAACACCACGCGTTCGACCGTACCGCAAAGTTCCAGCCATTCTCTGTCGTCCATCACGCTCGTCCTTTGCTTTTTACTACAGATATAGTCAGTATACCTTATTCCGACAAAAAAAGCAAGGTTTCCTGCAGGTTCGACAGCGAAATTCTTTCGGTTTTTTTATCTTTTTCACCCGTTTCATCCGCCGTCCAAAACACGACCGGATGTCCCTCTTTTTCCTGCCACAATTCAGCGGTAAACGGCGAAAGCGTGCGCTCGTCTTCACAGCGTACCAACGTCACCGCGCACATATCTTTCGGTATCCACAACCAGGATACAAACCGCACGATTCCCTCGCACAAGCCGTACACTGCCAGCAGTCCCACCATCACGAAAAACACAACCGTACTCACACGCTCTCGCCCCTTTCTGTCAAAACCCCTCCGCGCCCGTCCCGTTTCGTTATTATCAACCTATGCGCCGGCCGCCGAAAGCGTGAAAAAAGCACCGTCTTCACAGAAGACGGTGCTTTTCTTCGGTCGTTTTTATTTTGCCAAAATATCGTTGAGTTCGTCCATTCCGGTCGCGGTCGTAACCACAATCACGCGGTCGCCGGTCTGGATGCTGTCGTCGCCGGTCGGATACAAAATCTTTCCGTTGCGGACGATGCTAACGATAAGCAAATTTTTCTGGATTTGCAAATTTTTCAGCGGTTGGTTTTTGCCTTTGAAATCGTCGTTCACTTTGAATTCAATGGCCTCCACCTTACCGCCGACGATTTTCGAAAGCGTCAACATACTGCCGCCGGACGAACTTTGCATCGCACGCACGTACCGCACGATGCGGTCGGTGGCAATCGTATGCGGTGTAATCACGCACTCGATACCGGCTTTGGAGAGCACTTCACCGAACGAGATATGGTTGACTTTTGTGATGACTTTCGGCACCTTACACGCACCGGCATACATCGAAATAACCACGTTTTCCTCGTCAAGGCCGGTCAACGCCACCAAAGCGTCCACTTCCTCGGCGCCCTCTTCTTTCAGCGTGTCGCGATCGGTGCCGTCACCGCACAGCACGGTGGCTTTCGGATACCGGTCGGCAAGCAGTTCGCACCGTTTTGCGTCGCGATCCAGCACTTTCACACGGATACCGGCTTCAAGCAATTCGCGGATAAGATAATACGCGATTTTGCCGCCGCCGACAATCATCGCGGTACGCGTTTTCGTGCTCGTAAGCCCGAGGGTGCGGAACAATTGCGAAATATCGTTGGGCGCGGCCGTCAGGCTGATGCGGTCGCCCTCCTGCGGCACGAAATCGCCGTTCGGGATGATGACCTCTTCTCCGCGCTGCACCGCGCAAATCAAGATTTGCGCTTTGAACAAACCGGAGAGTTTCGAGAGCGGATGCCCGATGATGGGACTGTCCGCCGGGAGTTTCAGCTCCACAATTTCAATGCGTCCTTTGGCGAAAAAGTCCACTTTCATCGCCGACGGGAAGCGAAGAATACGGGAAATATCCGTCGCCGCCTCTTTTTCGGGGTTAATGGCAAGACTCAAGTTGAGTTCGTCGCGCAACGTCATCACGCTCTTCGTGTAATCCGGCTCACGGACACGGGCAATCGTGTGCTTAGCGCCCAATTTTTTGGCAAGCAAGCAGCAGAGAATGTTCTGCTCGTCCGTAGAGGTAACGGCAATCATCAAATCCGCGGTGGGCACGCCTGCCTGAACTTGCACGTCCTGGCTGATACCGTTACCGTAGACACACGACACGTCCAACGAATTGCGTGTGGTGTTGATAACTTGTTCGTTTTGGTCGATGACCACAACGTCGTGGCCCTCATCCGTCAAACGATCGGCAAGAGAATAGCCCAACTTGCCGTTACCGACGATTACAATTTTCATAAAAATGACACCTCGTTTTCCTATGGGTCAATACTTTTCTACGTCAATTTCCTTGAGCATTGCGCAATAACTTTGATGGCGTGACGGCGCAATTTCGCCCGTTTCCACCGCCGCGCACACCGCACAGCCTTTTTCCGAAACGTGGCGGCAGGTGGTGAATTTACACTTGCCCAAATGCGGCAAAAATTCACGAAAACAAAACGGAAGGTTCTCCGGCGACACGTCGGTAAGCCGTTCCAGTTCTAACGACGAAAATCCGGGCGTATCGGCAAAAAAGCCGCCGTCTTCCCGTTCATACAGCACCGTGGCGCGCGTGGTGTGGCGACCGCGACCGAGTTTGCGACTGGTCTCGCCGGTGGAAAGCCCGAGCCGTGGGTCTAATCGGTTCAGCAGCGAGGATTTCCCCACGCCGCTGTTCCCGGAAAACACGCAAATGTTGCCTTTGAGCGCGTTTTTCAGTTCTTCAATCCCCTCGCCGGTCTGTGCCGACACGGTAAAGGTCAAAAATCCGGCTTTTTCATACAGCGTATGCAGGTCGGACGCATCCTCTAAATCGGATTTGTTGAACACGATAATCGGTTCAATCTCCTGCTCCTCCGCAAGCGCAATCATCGCGTCTAAAACAGGCAAATTCGGCGCAGGATCGGTCACCGAAGACACCAACACCAGATAGTCCACGTTAGCGACCGGCGGACGGCGCAGAGCGTTCTTACGAGGCAACAATTCCTCAATCGCGCCGGTGCCGTCTTCCTGCGCCGTTACGCGCACAAGATCGCCGGCAAGCGGCGAGACTCCCTGCTTACGCAGCGAGCCGCGGCCACGGCATTCGACCGTTTCATCCTCTGTTTTCACGGTATAAAATCCGCCGAGTACTCCCAGTACCCGTCCGTTTTTCTCCATGCGTCCTCCTTCGGTGCTTACAAAAGCGGTGTAACAAAAGCCGCATCAAACGGGCACCCGTTTACGTACGGCTTTTGTATAAGGCGTTATTCCTCCGCGCTTACCTCTCCCGGAACATCCGGCTCGGATACCACGGCAGGTTCGGTGGTCTTCGGCGTCTCTGTCGTTTTCGGGGCTTCGGTAGTCTTCGGCGCTTCGGTCGTCTTGACCGGTTCGCGGAAACTGTGCTTCTCGGTCACAGTGGCTTTGCCCGACACCGGGTCAACGGAATATTTGTAGTAAGGCGCGTATTCGTCCGAGCCGGCCACCGCGATTTGCACCGCGACGCTGTACTTTTTGCCGGTCACTTCGGTAAAGGTCAGCGTTTTCACGCCGAGATCCGAGGGCAACAACCCCTGCAAGCTCGCCGAATAATCGGCGTTGTAAGAGCCGTTGACAAACACTTTCAAATCCACGGCGCAGGAGACGTCCGGAAGCGGCAACGCCACTTGCACGTCACGATAACCGGAGCTAATCACAAGGGACACCTCTGTGCCGGGTTTCAGACTCTCGCCGGCTTTGGGGCTCTGTTCCAACACCGTTCCGGCCGGTTTTTCGCTGTTGATTTCTTTGCTGACCGTCGCGGTAAAGCCCTGCTCCACCAAGCGTTTGATGGCGTCCTCTTTCTGCGAGCCGACCACGTCGTCCAAATCCACGGGATCCGGCTCTTTAACGCCGGTGCTGACGTAGACGTACACAATCGTGCCTTTGACGACCGGCGTTTCGGCCGGCGTAATCTTAATGACGTTGCCCACGGCCACTTCATCCGACGAGGCTTCCATCTTTTGCGGTTCCAACAGAAGCGATTTCAGGCGAGACATAATCTGCGCTTCCGGCTGCGTACCGGTGATTTCCGGCAATTCGATTTCCTGCGCGCCTTTGCTGATGGTCAGCGTCAACACTTTCGTCTTCGCTTTCACGTGTTTGTTGGCGGCAGGATCTTGCGCTACAACGTAGCCTTTGCCGTACTCATTGTTAAACTCATATTCGAGCGTCACGTCGGCAAATTCTTTGAAGTTATCCGCCGACAAATCGTCGTATTTCTTGCCGACAAAGTTCGGCACAATCAGCGTGTCTTTTCCGCTGCCGCCGAACAGCCAGTTGTTGCTGAACGCAACGATACCGAGGATGATAAGCGTCAGCAAAATCGCGCCGGCCGCCACCGCCAGCCAGAACGGCTTCGAGAACAAGAACTTTTTCTTCTCGATCGGCTCGGCATTCGCCACCGACGGACGGGCCGTCCCTTTGATACTGGTAATCGCGTCCACGTAGCGCGTCGGGTTCTCATCGGTCAAATAGGTATACGCAAAGTGGATGCTGGGATTTTGCTTGAATTCCTGAATATCCTGCAGCATTTCCGCCGCCGACTGATAGCGTTTTTCGGGGTTTTTCTGCATGGCTTTCATGGTGATTTCTTCGAGACCCTCCGGAATATCCGGATTCACCTCGGTCGGCTTTTTCGCCTGGGACTGCAACTGCATAATCGCCACCGACACCGCGTTGTCCGCTTCAAACGGCAACGTTCCGGTCAGCATTTCATACAGCATCACACCGACGGAATAGATGTCGGATTTTTCGTCCGTCAGCGCACCGCGCGCCTGCTCAGGGCTGATATAATGCACCGAACCGATGGCTTTGTTCGTGTGGTCGGTACGCACGTCGGTGCGAGAGAAACGCGCAATGCCGAAGTCGGTCACTTTAATCGTGCCATCCGCGAGCAACATAATGTTTTGCGGTTTGATGTCGCGGTGCACAATGCCCTTATCGTGGGCGTGTTGCAACGCACGCAAAATCTGCTGAACGAAATACACCGCTTCCTGCCACGTCACGCGTTGCTGTTCGATGTATTCTTTCAGCGAGATGCCGTCGATATATTCCATCACAATGTACTGGATGCGATCGCCGAAACTCACGTCGAGCACCTTCACAATGTTCGGGTGAGACAAAATCGCAATGGCTTTCGACTCATTCTTAAAGCGACGGGTAAACTCCTCGTTGGTCAGATACTCGTCCTTAAGAATTTTGACCGCCACTTCGCGCTCGTCAATCGAGTCGTACGCACAATAGACGTAAGCCATACCGCCTACGCCGATGAGCTCTCGAATTTCATACCGTCCGTCCAGTCGTTTTCCGATGTACTTATCCATCTGTCCGTTCTCCTTTTCGTGTCGTATCAGGCAATGAGTGCCACGGTAATGTTATCGCTTCCGCCCGCCATATTGGCGGCGTGAATCAGGCGTTCTGCCGCGGTTTGCGGTGGGAAAGAAAGCAGGATTTTTCGAATTTCGTCGGTCTCCACCATATTGGTGAGACCGTCGGTACACATGAGAAGCGCGCCGCGTTCGGGAATCTCCCGTTCGTCGATGTCGCATTCCACCGTATCCTCCACGCCGAGGGCACGCGTAATGAAGTGCTTGCGTGGATGAGTTTTCGCCTCGGTTTCGGTCAACTTACCACTCTCCACCATCTCCTGCACCAGCGAGTGGTCACGGGTGACCTGCTCAAGGCCATCCTCCGTTACGAGGTAGGCGCGGCTGTCACCGATATGCGCGAGCACCACGGTTTTGCCGAGCACCACTGCCACCACGACGGTGGTCCCCATACCGCGCAGGTTCTCATCCTTAGCGGCGGTATCAAACACCTCGACGTTAGCGGCGGCCACCGCACATTCGAGCACGTAGCGAATGGATTGCGGCGTCATATTTTCGCGATAGGCGGCGGCAAGCCGTTCGCTGATAATCTTCACTGCGAGGGTACTGGCAACGTTGCCGCCTTTTGCGCCGCCCATTCCGTCACACACGACGGCGAACACCACGTCGTCCGAAAGACGACCGCAGGCATAAGCGTCTTGGTTGTTCGGGCGTACCCGTCCCGTATCCGTTTTTCCGTAAGTCTGCACGGTGTTCCTCCTTCTTAAATCTGTTCGTTGCGTTTTAGCTGGCCGCAGGACGCGCTGATATCCGCGCCGAGCGTCCGCCGTACCGTCACGGGAATTCCGCGAGCGGCCAATATATCCGAGAACGCTTTTAAGCGTTCGGCTTTACTGCGTTTATGGTCTTTCCCCCGTACCTCGTTGGCCGGAATCAAATTGACGTGGCAAAGCATTCCTTTGAGTTTGCTTGCCAATTCTCGGGCGCACGCATCCGAGTCGTTCACTCCGTCAATCATCGCGTATTCAAACGAAATGCGCCGCGAGGTCGCGCTCGCATACTCGCGGCAAGCGGACAACAGTTCATCCACCGACCACCGTTTGGCAACCGGCATCATCTGCCGCCGCAATTCGTCGTTCGGCGCGTGAAGCGACACCGAAAGCGTCAGTTGCAAATTTTCTTCCTGCAAGCGGCGGATTTTGTCCACCAATCCGCAGGTGGAAAGCGACACGTGACGCATCCCGATATGCACGCCGCCCTCCTCCGAGAGCATCTGCAAAAAGCGCAACACGTTATCGTAGTTGTCAAGCGGCTCGCCCATCCCCATCAGCACAATGTGGGACACGCGCACGTTCTGTTCCGCCTCGGCGGCTTCGGCGGCCTCAATTTGAGCAATCATCTCGGAGGGAAGCAGATTTCTGACAAGTCCCTCCATACCGGTAGCGCAAAACGAGCAACCCATTCGGCAACCGACTTGCGTAGACAAGCACTGCGACCAGCCGTGTTTATAGTGCATCAGCACCGATTCCACAACCTCGCCGTCCGACAGGCGAAACAAATACTTCACCGTGCCGTCAATGGCGGACACAAACCGTTTTTCTACCGTCACCGACGGCACAAGCGCGGCATCCTTAAGAAACGCACGCAACTCCGCAGGCAGGTTTTGCATTTTGTCGAAATCCGACACGCCGCGGTCTAAAAACGAGCGAATTTGTTTCGCGCGAAACGCCGGAAATCCGGCATCGGTCACAAAAGCGGAAAGTTCCGCATCGGTCATCGACTTTACGTCGCGTTTATCCATCGTTTTCGCCGCCTTTCTTCAAAAATCCGGCGATATAAAACCCGTCGCTCCCCGTTACAAAGGGAAACAGCGTAATTTCGTGGCTCGGCTTTGCCCCACACAGTGCGAACAGTTCCGGCACGGGAAGCACACGCGGCGAAAAGTCCGGGTGTTCCGCAAGGAAACGCGCGGTCTGGCGCTCGTTTTCGGCCGGATTCAACGTGCAGGTGGAATATTGCAACACGCCGCCGGGTTTCACCATCGCGGCGCTTTGCTCCAAAATGCGGTACTGCAAATCCGGCAGTTCCGAAAGCATCGACAAGTCTTTGTAGCGAATTTCCGGCTTGCGGCGAATGACGCCGAGACCGGAACACGGCACGTCACACAGTACGCGGTCAAAGCCACCCACAAGCGGCTTCGGGCAAGGCGACGACGCATCACGCGCCACCGTCTGCACAATCGTTGCGCCGGCTTCTTCGGCGCGTTTCTCCATCGTATCGCACTTTTGCGGATAGAGGTCACACGCCAAAATCGAGCCGCGATTTTCCATATACTGCGCGGCAGTCAGCGTCTTTCCGCCCGGAGCGGCACACACGTCCGCCACTCGTTCAGAGGGCTTGGGAGAAAGCGCTTTCACGCACCATCCCGACGCGACGTCCTGATAATACCACTTTTTATTTGAAAAATCAAGCATTTTCCGCTCATCCGCGGCATCCACCGTCACCGTGGCAGGCAACCCCTCAACAAACGCGAAAGAAACGCCGGCATTTTCGGCATCTTTCGCCCATTGTTCCGCGGTCGTTTGCAACGTGTTGATTTTCACCGACGTGGGCGGACGGTCGTTGAGACGTTCCACCAATTTTCGCGCCGTTTCCACACCGTAAGCATCGGCAAAAAAGTCAAATAGCGGTTTCGGGCAGGATTCCTTAAGGCACAAGCCTTCATCTCCGTCGGGAAAGCCGTCAAACAGCGTAGCGCGTTCGCGGTCGATACCGCGCAACACCGCGTTGACAAATCCTGCCGCGCGGCTTTGTCCGCAGGCTTTCGTCTGCTTTACCGCCTCGTTGACCGCGGCAGAAACGGGAATTTTGTCGCAGTAGAGCAACTGAAACGCGCCGATGCGCAGGTGTTCCAGCACCAGCGGATGCAAGCGTTTCAGCGGTTGTTTCGACCGCGCCTGCAACACGGCATCGAGCGTCAGCCTACGTTCCTCCACTCCGCGCACGAGGTGTGCATACAGCGCTTTTTCCGCCGCCGGCGCATTCTTGTAAACACCGGACAGCGCGTTGTCGATAAGAATATTCGAGTAACCGCCACCCAAATGCAATTTTTGCAGGGTCTTGGCCGCCATTTCACGGGCGGAAACCACCGTTTTTTCGCTTTTTGCCACGTCGGTTCCCTCCCCACGCTCGTTTTTGTGAAAATTCAGATGTAAAGCGATTTTACTTTACTTATTTGCCAAGCACCGTTCCGAGCGGTAATTCGTGACCGCGCCAGAACAGTTCGGCATCCATCGCCTTGCCGCCCTCGATTTGGACGGTGACGAATTGCAGGCTCATTCCATCGCCGCACGCCACGCAAAGCGGCGTTCCGCTGACGATTTCGCCGGGATTTCCGGTTGTTTTTTCGCCCACCTTTGCGGCGTGGACTTTTAAGGTTTTGCCGTTCCACGTCGTCTGCGCCGTCGGCCACGGATTGAGGCCACGTACTTGGTTGTAAAGTTCAACCGCTTTACAGCTAAAATCCAGCGGACTGTCCGCTTTGGTCAGCATCGGCGCATACACGCTCTCACCTTGTTGCGGTTTTTTGGTAATCGTTCCGGCCTCAAGACCTTTCAGCGTATCGGACAGCACGTCCGCACCGTCGGCGGCGAGCGCATCGAACAGTTCGCCGGCAGTCATCTCACCCACTTTGCGGCGGCGTTCGAGCAAAATATCGCCGGTATCGAGACCGGCATCCATCTGCATCGTGGCGACACCGCTTTCCTCGTCGCCGGCGAGCACCGCCCATTGAATGGGCGCCGCACCGCGAAAGCGCGGAAGAAGCGAGCCGTGCACGTTGACACAGCCGTATTTCGGCAGGTCGAGCACTCGTTGCGGAATGATTTTGCCGTACGCCACCACCACGATGCAATCGGGCTTTTCGGCGGCGAGACGGTCATAGGTTTCGTCGGTTTTCATCGAGGCCGGCTGAAACACGGGAATTCCCCGTTCCACCGCCAACTGTTTCACGGGCGGCGGCGTCAAAATCTGCTTTCTGCCGACGGCTTTGTCCGCCTGCGTCACCACAAGCGACACCTCGTGGCCGTCCGCAAGCAGCCGTTCGAGCGACGGGAGCGCAAAATCCGGCGTTCCCATAAACACGATGCGCATCTTACCCCTCCGCTCTCAATTCTTCCTCGGTAAGCATTCGATCGGCGCGCTCGGTAAAGAGAATGCCGTCGAGATGGTCGTTTTCGTGGCAGGCACACCGCGCCATCAAATCCTCGCATTTGAGGCGATATTGTTTGCCGTTGCGGTCCTGCGCCTGCAAAATCACCTTTTGCGGACGGGTCACAATGCCCCACTCGTTCGGGCAGGAAAGACAGCCCTCTTGCCCCGTCTGCTCGCCTTTTTTGCCGAGGATGGTGGGGTTGATGGCTTCAATAAAGCCGTCGCCGGTGTCCATAATGAACAGACGACGCAAAATGCCCACCTGCGGTCCGGCGAGGCCGACACCGTTTGAGGCGACAAGCGTTTCCTGCATATCGTCAAGCAGTTCCCACAGCCGCTCGTTAAACTCAGTCACAGGGCGGCACACTTTGTGCAGTCCCGGCTCGTCAGACGTTAAAATGTTACGTAATGCCATAAAAATTCCTCCAAAACGCAAGTATCAAAGCATACTCGCAGGATTCACATCAATAAATGCGGTCACGGTTTTGTGTTTCGGGTCTTTGCCGAACGCGGTCAAAAGCGCACCGAGCATTTCTCTTGTACGTGCGCGGCTGACGCCTTTCAGCAGCAAGCGATATCGGTATTTCCCGGCCGCTTTTGCAACTGTTGCTCGCGTTGGGTCAAGCGCGATGAGCGGCACGTCTTGGTACGTTGTAGTCACCGCGGTATGCAGCATCGACAGAAAATCGTCGGCGGCTTGTTTTACCGCGCTTTCTCGCTCGCCCACAAAGCCGATTTGGAACAAATCGGAAAACGGCGGATATTTCATGCGATAGCGCGACTCGATTTCCGTCTCGAAAAAGGCGGGATAATCCTGCGCCGCGGCAAGCGCAATTATGGGATTCTCGGGTGTCATCGTCTGAATCACCGCGAGACTTTCGGCATCGCGGCGACCGGCGCGGCCAATCACCTGCGTGAGCAGGGAAAACGCCGTCTCATAGGCGCGGTAATCGTCGCCGTACAGCGCCTGGTCGGCGGACAAAACGCCCACAAGCCCCACGTTCGGGAAATCAAGACCTTTGGCAACCATCTGGGTGCCAATCATAATTTTGTACTCTCCGCGCGCAAAGGCGGCGAATTTTTCCTCGTAAGAAAAGCGCGACATGGTGGTATCTGCATCCATCCGCAAAACGGGAACATCCGGAAACTGTTCCGCCAGTTCATCTTCCACTTTCTGCGTGCCCATTCCGGCGTAGCGGAGCATCTCTTCCCCACATTCCGGGCAAGCGGTCAACCGCGGACGGTGATAACCGCAGTAGTGGCACATCAGTTGGGCATTGGCGGCGTGATACGTCATCGACACCGAGCAGGACGGGCAGGTGAGCACGTGTCCGCAATGGCGGCAAGAGACAAACGTATGGTAGCCGCGACGGTTTAGGAGCAAAATCACCTGCTTGCCGGCGGCAAGGCAGGCTTCCATCTCCGCTTTGAGTGCATCGCCGATAACGGTGCCGGATTCGTCGGCGCGCATATCGGCGACTTTCACGGTGGGCAACGTTGCCTCGCCGTAACGGGACGTCAACGTCAACAACCGCATTTTCCCCTCTTTGGCGCGGCGATAACTGTCCACCGACGGGGTTGCGGAAGCGAGCAACAGCACCGCATTGTGCTTAGCGGCGCGATATTTGGCAACGTCGCGTGCGTGATACCGCGGCGAGGTTTCGGATTTGTAGGTGTGTTCCTGCTCTTCGTCAAACACAATGAGCCCTAAATCGGCAAGCGGTGCAAATACCGCCGACCGCGTACCGACAACAATCTTGGCATCACCGCGACGGATGCGTTTCCACTCGTCCATCCGCTCGCCGACGGAAAGTCCGCTGTGTAAAACCGCCACGTCCTGCCCGAAACGGCAAAGGAACGAGTCGGTCACCTGCGGTGTCAGCGAGATTTCGGGAACGAGCACAAGCGCCTGCTTACCACGGGAAAGCACGTCTTCAATCAGGCGCATATACACCTGCGTTTTACCGCTTCCCGTTACGCCGTAAAGCAACGCCGCGGCAGGTTTTTCCGCTTTGGACATCGCGGACAGTTCCTCAAACACGGCTTGTTGCTCGTCATTCAGCGTTACCGGCGCGCTTTTGCCCGTCGGCGCTTTCACCGGCGAACGCAGGCGTTCTTGCTCATAGAATTCCACCAACCCTTTTTTGACAAGGGCGTTGACCACCGCCGCCGAAGCCACGGCAAAATAGGCGATTTCTTTGAGCGTCGCGCACCCTACCTCCGCAAGAAAATCCACCACCGCTTTTTGCTTGGCGGTAAGTTTTTGCTCAGCAAGGCGAGCGGCAAGTTCCTCTTTCGACACGGCGAGCCGCGCCATACGCACCGTCGCATCCCCTGCCACGCGTTCGGCAGAAACGTCGGCGAGCAGCAATCCTTTTTTGATGAGCTTTTCGGGAACGGTACACAGTTCGGACAAACCGAGCGCCTTAAACAAAGCGCCACGTTCCAGTCCGTCGGCAAAAGACGCCACCTCGTCAAACACGCGGCGCTCCTCTTCCGAGAGAGCAGCGAGCGTTTCTTCGGTCACCCCTTCCGCCACACGATACAGCGGCGTTACGCGCATCGTAAGGCCGGGCGGCAACTGGGTTTTAAGTGCTTCGTACAGCGTGCAAAACGTATGCTCTTTGAGCCACAACGCCAGTTCCAACATCTCCGGCGTAAACAGCGGCTGTTCGTCAAGCACCGCGGCAACGGGCTTGAGTTTCGGAACCGGCTGTTCTTGCTGCACGCTCAAAATGACCGCTTGACGGCGACGGTTGCCACCGCCGAACGGCACCAGCACGCGCAACCCCGGAATCGGTTCGACGTCGCCGTCCTGCCACAGATAGCTGTACGGCTTGTCAAAGTGAAACGCGGCGCCTTCCACCGCCGCTGTAACAATCGTCGGTAACCGCACCGCTTTCACCTCCTGCTTTTTCCTTTGTGTTGCTTATTTGTCGTTTTCCGGCATCATAATTTTGTAGTCGCCGTCGGTCAAATCGGCAACCGCCAGGCTGACGGGTTTTTCAATGAGAATCGCGTTCTCGTCCTCCGCTTTGGAGACGATTTCACGGGCACGTTTGGCAACGCCCACCACAACGGCGTAGCGGCTTTTGTTGCCTTTCAATTTTTCAATGTCGGTCGGTCTTAACATAGTGAATTCCTCCTGAATATATGAATTTTTGATTACGCATTTTTGATTTCGCTTTCGAGTTCCATAATCTCGATAAGCCGTGCGGCGGCTTTCTCCACCTCATCATTGACGACAAGATAGCGATAGGCGTCTTTTTGGGTCAGTTCCCACACCGCTCGTTTTAAGCGGCGCTGGATTTTGTCTTCCGTTTCGGTGCCGCGGTTACGCAAGCGGCGTTCCAGTTCTTCAAGCGACGGAGACGCGAGAAAAATCGACACGGCGTCCGGGCATTTTTCAATAATCTGTTTGCCGCCCTGCACCTCGATTTCGAGCACCACGTCACGCCCGGCTTCGCGCTGTTCTTCCACCCACGCCTTGGGCGTACCGTAGAAGTTGCCGGCATATTCGGCATACTCCAAAAACGCATCCTCGGCGATGGCGTTCGTAAACTGTTCTTTGGTCACGAAGAAATAATGCACGCCGTCGATTTCGCCGGGACGAGGGTCACGCGTCGTCATCGACACGGACACGCACGCGCTTTTGCGCTGTTCCAACACACGGGCAAGCACCGTGCCTTTACCGCAACCGGACGGACCGGACAAGACAACTAAAAGTCCTTTTTTGCTCATGCTTATTCCTCCGTTTCGTCAGCGGCGTCTGCACGGGCGCACAAGGTTTCGGGCGACAACGCCGACAACACCACGTGGTCGCTGTCCATGATAATCACCGCGCGCGTACGGCGACCGTAAGTCGCGTCGATGAGCATTTTCTGCTCTCGCGCCTCGGTAATCATCCGTTTAATCGGAGCGGAGTCGGGGCTGACCACGCCCACCATACGGGGCGCGGCAATCATATTGCCGAAGCCGACGTTTATGAGTTTCATCTCGCGTTCCTCCCCGTTTTATTCGATGTTCTGAATCTGTTCGCGAATCTTTTCGAGTTCCGCTTTGATATCCACCACCACGCGCGCCAGTTCCAAATCCTGCGCTTTCGAGCCGGTAGTGTTGGCTTCGCGGTTCATCTCCTGCACGAGGAAATCGAGTTTTCTGCCCACCGCTTCTTTGGAATCCATCAGCGTATGCAGTTGGTCGATATGACTGCGCAGGCGAACGGTTTCTTCCGCCACCGCGATTTTGTCGGCAAACAGCGCCGCTTCGGTCAAAAGGCGACCTTCGTCCACCGTAGCCGTATCCAACAGTTCGCGCATCCGCTTTTCGACTTTTTCCATATGCTCTTTGACCGTTTGGGGATTGCGTTCCTCCACCACGGCGACTTTTTCCAAAATGAAGTCCGCACGGGAGAGCACGTCCGCTTTCAGCTTTTCGCCCTCCGCCTCGCGCATAGCGACAAAGCGGTCGGTCGCTTCCTCCAGCACGGTTTTCACCGCGTTCCATACCGCCTCCTCGTCCAGTTCCACAGGACGGGTTTTCAGCACGTCGGGCATTCTGGCGAGAGCCATCGTGGAAATGTCGTCTTTCAATCCATAGGTGTCGCGCAGTTCGGTCAACGCCTCGAGCGTCGCTTTGGCAGCCGCGTGGTCCACCGTCACTTCGGCAGTAGCGTCGCCGGCCGCCTCGATATAGACGGTCACATCCACCTTGCCGCGCGATACGCGCGTTTGCAAAAACGATTTCAGCTTGTCGTCCAAAAAGTTATACGCACGAGGAATCCGCGAACCGTATTCAAAATAACGATGGTTGACGGATTTCAGTTCCACCTGGATGTTAAGCCCGTCAATCGTCTGTTGACTGCGGCCGTATCCGGTCATACTTCTGACCATAGTTCATTCCTGCCTTATACTAAAAAATTTGTTTTATACGGGTATTTGTTCTATTATAACGCGCGCAACCGAAAATTACAAGCCCTTTTCGCGTTTTAACCGCAAAAACCGTGATTTTCGAGCACCGCTTTCATATCGTCGGGAAGCGGCGCTTCCACCGTCACCGTTTCGCCGGTGATGGGATGCAAAAATTCCATCTTTCCGCAGTGAAGCGCGTGGCGCGGCAGTACCGTTTCATCCGTGCCATACATCGTGTCGCCGGCAAGCGGAAATCCGAGCGACGACAAGTGTACGCGGATTTGGTGAGTACGCCCCGTTTCGAGCCACACACGCAAATACGACAATTCCTCATCGCTCGCGAGCACCTCGTAGTGGGTCACACTCGGTTTACCACCTTCCCCCACCTCACGGGTAATCGTGCATCCCTCTTTCACGCGAATGGGAGCATCCACCGTGCCGTTTTCCAAAACGGTACCGAGCACAATGGCGCGATATTCTTTTTTGACGTTGCCGGCAAGCGCATAAACAACGTGAGGGTTTTTGCCTGCTAACAGCAGTCCGCTCGTGTTACGATCCAACCGATTAACCGGGCGAAAACTGTGCGGCGCGCCGCTTTTTTCGTAGTAAGCCACCACCGCATTGGCGAGCGTCGGCTCAGGCTTTCCGGCCGACGGATGCACCGCTAAATACGGCGGTTTGTTGACGACAAGCACGTGCTCGTCCTCATACACCACGTCAAGCGGCAAATCCGCTCCGTCAATTTTCACCTGCTCGTCCGGCATGGTAAGCATCACCGTTTGACCCACACGCAACCGGTCGATACTGCGCGCGTGCTCGCCATCCACCGTGATGCCGTTTTCCGTGTGCTTCAGTCGCACCACCATTCGCCAGGAAAGTCCGCAGTCACGGCGCAAAAAATTCTGGACCGTATCGCCGTCGTAGGCCGCCGGAACAATAAATTGTAAGGTTTCTTCCACGAACTTTCCCCCTTTCTAAAACGCGACACACGCAGGAACGGCCGTCCCTGCGTGTGACAATCAGTTCAGTTGTTGAAGACTCTTTTTCATCCGCGGCGAAAGCATGGTTGCCGCCGCGATTTTAACCGCATCAAACGGCAAAAACGGCAACGCGCACACCGCCAGCGCCGCAAAAAACGACACGTGCGCCGACAGCGCATACCACACACCGCCGAGAAGATATAACAGCACCGTTCCGCCGCAAAAAGCGCCGCAAAGCGCCACACGGGAATCGGTGCGGTCGGATGTAAATCCCACTGCCGCGACAAGAAGCAAATAGCCGACCAAGAAGCCGCCCGTCGGAGACGCAAACACGGAAACTCCGCCGCGAAATCCTGCAAAAACGGGCACACCGACCGCGCCGATGAGCAAATACAACGCTACCGCAATCAAGCCCCGTTTAAGCCCTGCCACCGCACCGATACAACAAACGGCAAAGGTAGCAAGCGTCACGGGTACGGCGCCCACCGGCACCATAAACGGGCAGACGACGCACAGCGCGGCACACAGCACGGCGCAAACAGTCATCTCTTTTACGGAACGTGTCATCTTACGAGGCTTTCGCACCGCTTTCCGACCACACAACGCGGTGATAATTCCCCTTGGCGTTGTTGTCGTAGTACCATTGATTATCCGTCGTCACAGCGATATTCGCCACCGTTTTTCCGCCTTTCAAAATGGCATACTGCGTAGCGCTTTGGTTGTTGATGATAATCGCTTCGTTGGACTTGGCGCTGTCCGCCGTTTTGCCGGACACCTCGTTATAAACCATCAGCGCAGATTTCGTAAACTCGCTAACCGGCTCCGCAAGCCAATATTTGCCGAGTTCGCGGCCAATCAAACGATAGAGAAAACCGGTTTTTTCGCGATAGTAATACTCGCCGTCCGGCCCGTGAGCAATCGCGCCGAGCACGTTGCCTTTGGCATCGGTTGCCACGTAAAAGTCGCAGTCTACGCCGTTGACAAGTCCGTTACCGTTTTGCTCCACCGCGCAGGTGTTGTTACCGGTAAACTTTCTCAGCATCCACTCCGCGATATCAAGCACCGACTCGCCGTCCAGCGGCAGGTCGCCGACCGTCAACGTGCCGTCGTCCATCAGCGTTACGGGAATATAGTCACCGTATTGGTCTTTGTAATACCACTGGTCATTCGGCGACACCGCGATTTGTTCAATGTGACCGGCACCATCCGACACGGTATACACTTTGCATTTCTCACCGTTAATCAGCATTTCGCCGCCCTGCTGCGCCGCTTCGGGTTGCGTAGGCGCGCCCACACTGTACAGCGCGCTTTCGTAGGCTTCGGAATCCTCGGTCAAACCGCCGCGCTCGTCCGCCGCGTGAAGCGCTTTTGCAACAGCAAGAGCCTCTTCCTCGTTACTGGAAAATTCCACTTTCGAGGTCTCGCCCGACGCGCTTCCGTTTTCGTTGGACTTTTGACCGGCAGCGGAGTTTTCTCCCCCGTTGTTGCCGGACACGTCAGCGCCGGAAACCGCGCTCACCGCGCCGCCTTGAGCCGACACGTCAGAAACGGCAGAGGTGTCGTTTTCTCCATTTTTGTGGCAGCCGGTCGAAAGCAGTAACGCCGCGCAACACAGCACAAGCAAGCATTTTGCCGTCCATTTTTTCATATCTTGAGCACTCCTTGTCATTTTTCGATGCTTTTATTATAAAGGATTTCGCCCGATAATGCAAGCGATTTACAAAAACTTTCCGCTTTTCGTTGAAATTGCCGCAGTTTTGTGGTACACTAATGAAAAATACGAAAAGGTGTGATGTTCCGTGAACAAAACGCAACTGCGACAGTATGCAAAACTCCTTGCCACCATGGGCGGCGGCGTCAAAAAAGGGATGGACGTGGTCATCTCCGCCGAAACCGACCAGCCGGAATTCGTGAAACTGCTTGTGGAAGAATGCTACCGCGCCGGCGCGCGCAAGGTCGAGGTGGATTGGCACTATCAGCCGCTGCAAAAACTGAACGTCCGCCACCAATCACAAAAAACGCTCGGCACGCTCGCTCCGTGGGAAGTGGAAAAACTCAAATACCGCGCCGAAACCCTACCGGTGATGATTTATCTTCTCTCCGAAGACCCGGACGGCCTGCGCGGTATGAACCAGGAAAAACAAAGCAAAGCCACGCAGGAACGCTATAAAATCATCAAACCCATCCGCGACACGATGGAGAACAAATATCCGTGGTGTATCGCCGCCGTACCGAGCGAGGCGTGGGCGAAAAAACTGTTCCCGAACGACCGCAAATCCGTCGCGGTCAACAAGTTGTGGGACGCGATTTTGGCGACCGCGCGTGTCACCGACGATCCCATCAAAGCGTGGGAAGACCACAACCGCGATTTGGCGGCGCGCTCGGCGTATCTCAACAGCTTACGCATCAAAAAACTGCACTACAAAGCCAAAAACGGAACAGATTTCACCGTCGGGCTGATGCCGGAAAGCCGCTTTGCCGGCGGCGAGGAGAAAACCCTCTCCGGCGTGCGGTTTAACCCCAATATGCCGACCGAAGAGGTGTTCACCACCCCGAAACGCGGTGAAGCCGAGGGCACAGTGGTGGCGACGATGCCGCTTTCCTACCGCGGCGAACTCATCGAGGGCTTTTCCATGCGGTTTGAGGGCGGCAAAGTGGTGGAATGCCACGCCGACAAAAATGAAGACCTCTTGAAACAACTGATTGCAATGGACGACGGCGCCGCCTATCTCGGCGAATGTGCCCTCGTCCCCTACGATTCGCCCATCCGCCAGTCCGGCATTCTCTTTTACAACACGCTGTTTGACGAAAACGCCGCCTGCCATTTGGCGCTCGGCATGGGGTTCGCCGACTGTGTGGACGGCTTTGAAAACCGCACACTTGAGGAATGTCATAAACTCGGTGTCAACGACTCGATTATCCACGAAGACTTTATGATCGGCTGTGCCGATTTGTCCATCACCGCCGAAACGGAAGACGGCAAGACCGTCCAAATCTTCGAAAACGGCGGTTGGGCATTTTAAGGAGGATTCGCTATGCAAAAGAAAGCCCAACTGATGAACGGCGCGGATATGGACCGTACGCTCGTGCGCCTTTCCCACCAGATTTTAGAGAAAAACCACGGCACGGACAACCTCTGCTTTATCGGGGTGAAAACCCGTGGCGTGCCGATTGCCAAGCGGGTGTCGGACAACATTCGCCGTATTGACGGCGCAGAGGTGCCGGTCGGCGAGTTGGATATTACGCTGTATCGCGACGATTTGGATTTACAAAAAACCGAGCCGCGCGTCGGCGAGACGAATATCCCCTTTTCGGTTGCCGGCAAAGTGGTTATTTTAGTAGACGATGTGATGTATACCGGGCGCACCGCCCGCGCCGCGATTGACGCGGTAATGCGGCTCGGTCGCCCCGCTAAAATCCAGCTTGCCGTTCTCGTAGACCGCGGTCACCGCGAGCTTCCCATTCGCGGCGATTTTGTCGGGCGCAACATCCCCTCGGCACGCGAGGAAAAAGTGGTAGTTCACTTAACCGAAACGGACAACGAAAACGATGTAAGCATCTGGGGATAACCGAAATTGCTGTAAAGTAATGAGCCTTGTCAGCTGACAAGGCTCTTTTTCGTATTTATTTTAGGATGTTCTGCGGTGAGGCGATAAGCGCCAACTTTTCTCGGCGGGAAAATTGCTTGATTTGAGCCTCCCGTCGCATAGCGTCGCGCTTTTCTTCGTGTTCCTCGGCATACACCATCGTAACCGGACGGCGG
>JAZUEK010000076.1:0-17952 GCA_045640165.1 Acutalibacteraceae bacterium
GAAATATTCCTGCTCCGCACCGACGGTGGGGTGCACAACGTGAATGGCGGATTTTTCGCCCACCTCAAACAGCCGCAACACGCGGAGTGCTTCGCGGTTGAGCGCTTCCATCGAGCGGAGAAGCGGGGTTTTTTTGTCGAGCGCTTCGCCGCCGAACGAGCAGAACGCCGTGGGGATACACAGTGTGTTGTCTTTGATAAACGCATAGGACGTGGGGTCCCACGCGGTGTAGCCGCGCGCTTCAAAAGTGGCACGCAGGCCGCCGGAGGGGAAACTGGAGGCATCCGACTCGCCCTTGACCAGTTCTTTGCCGGAAAATTCCATAATCACGCCGCCCTCGCCGTCGGGCATAATAAAACTGTCGTGTTTTTCGGCGGTGATGCCGGTCATCGGTTGGAACCAGTGGGTATAGTGGGTCGCGCCGCGCTCCACTGCCCAGTCGCGCATTGCCGCGGCGATGACGTTGGCAAGAGCAGGGTCGAGGCGTTTGCCGTTTTCCATTGTATTTTTCAGCGCGCGGTACGCGTCCGCCGGCAGATACTGTTTCATTGCCGCGTCGCCGAATACCATCGAGCCGAAGATTTCCGGGATATTGGTCATAAGATACCCCTCCTTAGATAGGCATAGTTTTACTCATTTTACCCCACAAAGCAGGGGTTTGTCAACCAAAACACACTAATTTGTGATTAAAAATTATTTAAGTTATAAAATATGTCAGAATATTTATAAAAAACCACAAAAAAGTGGATTTCCGAAAACAGCTATGCTATACTTAGCGAGAATGGGTTATTTTTACGAAAATTACTTTGAATAGCCGATAAAAGGAGGGAAACGGTATGTGGCGTTCGTTTGCACACGGTGTACACGTTGACGGGAACAAATCGCTGGCGGCCGATGCGGTCATCCGCGAAATTTTGCCGGGCAAAATTATGGCGTATCCGTTAGCGCAACATATTGGACGTCCTGCGTCGCCTCTCGTTTCCGAGGGAGATCGCGTGTTGGTCGGTCAGACCATCGCCCAAGCTTCTGCGCCGATTTCCGCCGACGTGGTGTGCGCCGTGTCCGGCACGGTGAAACGTGTGGGCGCGTTTCTTGGCGTGCGCGGCGAGATGATTGACGCTATCGTGGTGGAGAACGACGAGCAGTACGAAACGGTGGAAAATTTCGGCCAAAAACGGGATTACACCCAACTGTCGCCGAACGAAATCCGTGACCTCATTAAAGCAGCCGGCATCGTCGGCCTCGGCGGTGCAGGTTTCCCGACGCATATCAAACTCAATCCCCCCGAGCCGGAAAAAATTGATACCATCATCGCCAACGGCGTGGAATGCGAGCCGTATCTCACCACCGATTATCGTTTGATGATGGAACAACCCGAAAAACTCATTCGGGGATTGCATATCATTCTGTCGCTGTTCCCGAATGCCAAGGCGGTTATCGCCATTGAGAAAAACAAGCCGGAGGCCATTCGGCTGTTGACCGAAAAAGTGAAAAACGAGCCGCGCATTTCGGTGGCGGCGCTTAAAACGAAATATCCCGAGGGCGACGAACGGATGCTGATTCACGCCGTGACCGGTCGCGACATCAACTCCGACCAACTGCCGGCGGCGGTGGGCTGTCTTGTGGACAACATCGCCACGGTGGTGGCGATTGACGAAGCGGTGTGCGACGGATTGCCGCTTACGCACCGTGTGGTGACCGTGTCGGGCGATGCGGTGAACGAGCCGTGTAACCTGCGTGTTGCCTGCGGCGATTTGTATTCCCACGTTATCGAAGAAGCCGGCGGCTTTAAGGGCGAACCGAAAAAAGTGATTTCCGGCGGCCCGATGATGGGATTGTCGTTGTTCTCGCTGGAGATTCCCGTTGTCAAAACCTCTTCGTGTATTCTCGCCTTTGCCGAGGATGAGGTGGAACAGTCCAAAACCACCGCGTGCATCCACTGCGGACGGTGCTTGCGTGCGTGTCCGGAACTGCTGGTGCCGCGCTCGATGCACGCCGCCGCCCAAGCGGAGGATTTCGAGCGGTTTATGGCACTAAACGGAATGGAATGCATTGAGTGCGGCTCGTGCACCTATGTGTGTCCGGCCAAAATTCCGTTGACCCAAAGCTTCCAGTATGCGCGGCGCAAGACCAAGGCGCTGTTGCAGGTGAGACAAGTGAAAGAAAGCGGGGGAGAAAAATGACCGACAAAATCCACGTTTCTTCCGCGCCGCATATTCGCTGTGACGTCACGACCGAACGCATTATGCAGGACGTTATTATCGCCCTGCTCCCGTGTGGCGTATGTGGTGTGTATTTGTTCGGCTGGAAAGCGCTGTGGGTGATTTTGACTTCGGTTGTCACCTGCGTTTTGACCGAATATCTTTTCCAAAAAGGCATGAAACGCCCCGTCACCGTCAACGACGGCAGTGCGGTTGTTACCGGCTTGCTTCTTGCGTACTGTATGCCGGCTTCCGTGCCGCTGTATATCCCGATTCTCGGCGGTGTGTTCGCTATTCTCGTTGTCAAGCAACTTTTCGGCGGTATCGGGCAAAATATTATGAACCCTGCGCTTGCGGCGCGGTGTTTTCTCGTCATTTCGTTTGCGCAGAGAATGACCGCGTATCCGCCGCTTCGTACCGCGCAAAAGGCGGTGGACCTCGTGTCCTCCGCTACGCCGCTGATGGACCTCAAAGCCGGTCAATCGGTGGATTTGTGGCATATGTTCCTCGGAACGCATTCCGGCTGTCTCGGCGAGACGTCGGTCGCGGCGGTGCTGATTGGTGCGGCTTACCTCTTTTTCCGCAAGGTCATTACGTGGCATATCCCGGTGGCGTACATCGCCTCGACGCTGGTGTTTTGTGGTGTGTTTGCTGCGGCGAAAGGCGCGATGCCTGCCGATATGGAGTTGGTGACCTATTTGACGGCGCAAGCGTGTGGCGGCGGACTGATGCTCGGTGCGTTCTTTATGGCCACCGACTACGTGACGTGCCCGATTACCAACGGCGGACGACTGGTCTACGGTCTGCTTTTAGGTTTCCTAACAGCGGCGTTCCGTGTGCTTGGAAAATCGGCAGAGGGCGTATCGTTTGCGATTATCATCGTCAACCTGCTCGTACCGCTGATTGAAAAAATCACGATGCCCCGTGCATTCGGCAAAGGGGGTCGTGCGCTATGAAGAAAAAAGGATTTTTGCGTGACGCGCTGATTCTGTTCGCCATTACGCTTTTGTCGGCGGCCCTTCTCGCGTGCGTGTATACGCTGACCAAAGACCCGATTGAAAAAGCGGCGAACGAGGCAAAACAAAAAGCCTACGAAACCGTCTATCCCGGTGCGTCGTTTTCTCCGCTGGATGGTGGGGAAGAGTTGTTGGCTACGGTGAACGATACGTTTGCCAACGACAAGGCGGAGGGCGTCGGCATTTCACTGAAGCGTGCTCACGCTTCGGAAATTCTTCGTGCCACCGATAAGGACGGGAACGCCGTCGGCTACGTCGTGTCCGCTCTTTCTAAAAGTGGCTATGGTGGAGAAATTGATGCTGTCGTCGGTGTGACCGATGCCGGTGAAATTTGCGGATTTACCGTGCTGTCCCATAGCGAGACTGCCGGTTTCGGCGCCAAGTGCGACGACCCGGAATATCAAAAAACGTTTGTGGGAAAACATCTTGCTACAGATGTGGACGTCATCTCCGGCGCCACCTATACCTCGAACGCTCTAAAAGAGATTTGCGGCGCGGCATTGTATACGGCGCGCCAAGCGGAAAGTGGGGTGAGCGCCGATGCTTAAACAGGCATGGGAACGGCTGTATAACGGCCTTGTGAAAGAAAATCCCACGTTCGTTTTGATGCTCGGTATGTGCCCGACGCTCGCTGTGACAACGGCGGCCATCAACGGCCTCGGCATGGGACTTTCCACCGCGGCGGTGCTGACGATGTCCAACTTGATGATTTCGGCACTGCGCAAAGTGATTCCAGCCAAAGTGCGAATGCCGGCGTATATCGTCATCGTCGCCACCTTTGTGACGGTGGTGCAACTCTTGATGCAGGCGTACGTCCCGTCGCTGTATGAAGCGCTTGGGTTGTATATTCCGCTGATTGTGGTCAACTGTATCATCCTCGGCCGCGCGGAGGCGTATGCCTCGAAAAATCCGGTGTGGCCGTCGCTGTTTGACGGTCTCGGAATGGGCCTCGGCTTTACGGTGGCGCTCGTGTGCATCGGTGCCGTGCGTGAGTTGCTCGGTAACGGCACAGTGTTCGGGTTGACCGTTTTGCCCGAGACAATGGATAAAATCGCTATCTTTACGCTGGCGCCCGGTGCGTTTTTCGTGCTGGCGTGCTTAACGGCGCTCCAAAACAAGCTGAAAGCACCGTCGGCGACCAACGTGCCGCGTCCGAAAGACCGCACCTGCGCCGGCAACTGTGCGGCGTGCCCGTCCGGCTGTATCGGATGTGCGCCGTCGGCGGAAAAGGAGGGCGATGAGCAATGAGTTCGATGTTGCTTTTGTTATTGACCGCCGCCCTCGTGAATAACGTGGTGCTCAGCCAATTCTTGGGACTTTGTCCGTTCCTCGGTGTTTCCAAACAACTGAAAACCGCCGCCGGAATGGGCGTGGCGGTGATGTGCGTGGTGACGCTGTCGTCCGCCATTACGTCGCTGCTCTATAACGGGGTGCTGTTACCGCTTCACCTTGAATATATGAACACCATCGCGTTCATTTTGGTGATTGCGGCGCTCGTGCAACTCGTGGAGATGACGCTGAAACGCTATAGCCGTCCGCTGTATGCGGCGCTCGGTGTGTATCTTCCGCTGATCACCACCAACTGTGCCGTGCTCGGCGTGGCACTGCAAAACGTGCAACAGGAAAACGACTTTTTGACAGCGGTGCTCAACGGCTTCGGCACGTCGCTCGGTTTCTTTATCGCCATTGTCGTGATGGCCGGTTTGCGCGAAAAAATCGCCAACAACGACGTGCCCGAATCGTTTAAGGGAATGCCGATTACGCTGTTGACCGCCGGGTTGATGGCGATTGCGTTTTACGGTTTCAAATCGCTGTTGTGACGTTGAATTTTTGAAAGGAGGCGACCGCCGTGGGAACGGCTGTGCTTATCGCCGCCGCTGTGGTAGGCGGCATGGGATTGCTTATCGGTGTGCTGCTTGTGACGGCGGACAAATTCTTGTCGGTTCCTACCGATGAACTGACCGAAAAAATTCGCGAGATTTTGCCCGGTAACAACTGCGGTGGTTGCGGTTATGCCGGATGCGATGCGCTCGCCGAGGCGATTGCCAAGGGCGAGGCAAGCCCGTCGTCCTGCCCGGTCGGCGGAGCCCAAGTTGCCGAATTGGTGGCAAAACTTACCGGTAAAAAAGCGGAATTCACGCGGATGTCCGCCTACGTTCGTTGCTCCGGCACGTGCGAAAAAACCAAACATATTTATGAATATTTCGGCGACGAAGACTGTCGCCGTGTGACGATGGTGCCCGGCCGCGGTACGAAAGCGTGTGCCTACGGTTGCCTCGGATTCGGCTCGTGTGTCAAGGCGTGCGAGTACGATGCGATTAAAATCATCGAGGGCGTCGCGGTGGTCGATAAGGAAAAATGTACCGCTTGCGGCAAATGTGTGGACGCCTGTCCGCAAAACATCATTGAATTGATTCCCTACGACGCGCAGTACGTCGTCGCCTGCTTGTCCCAAGAACGCGGCAAGTCGGTGAAAGATATGTGTGAAGCCGGATGTATCGGGTGCGGCCTTTGCGCGCGCGAATGCATTACCGGCGCGATTACGATTAAAAACAACATCGCGCACATTGATCAAAACGATTGCATCAACTGTGGTTGGTGCGTGGAAAAATGCCCGACGAAGGTTATTCGCAAACGATAATGGATATACTACCTTACAGCGGCGGAAAACGCCGACAACTGTAAGGAGGAATCTTTGTGAAAAAATTCGGAACAATAGGTGCGGCGTTGTTGGCGTTCGCGATGTTTTTGACCGCGTGTAGTCCCAACGTTGCCACCGACGACAAGTCGGAGGTTTCTACCTCCGTTGCCGCTATGGTGAAAACGGGATTGGCTACGGTGAGTTCGGTCGCTGTTGCCGACGATGCCCTGACCGACAAAACGGTGGTAGCCGCCGTGGCGGTGGGCGAGGGCGGAAAAATTACCGCTTGCCGCTTGGATGAACTGGAGACCGATGCGAAACTGGCCGACGGGAAAATCATCCGCGAAAAAGACGTTCGCAGCAAGTATGCGCAGGGAAACGACTACGGACTCGCCGCTTCGACGTCGCTGGCAAAAGAATGGTATGAACAAATCGACGCGCTGTGTGACTACGTGGTGGGCAAAACCGCCGCGGAGGTTGCGGAAATTCCGTTGGAAAACGGTGTGGCGATGGACAAGGCGTTGCGCTCGAAATGCGAGTTGACGTTGACACCGTTTTTGGACGTCATCGGCAAAGCCTGCGATATGGCCGCGGACCGCGGCGCACAGGCAGGGGACACGCTCGCGCTTTCGCTGACGGCGACGGACGGTGCCGACGGTGGCAACGACTTTGCCCAAACGGACGTGAATATTGCCGCTGTGACCTTGAATTCCCGTGGCGTGGTTACCGATTGCCTTGTGGACAAAGCCGGCAAAAAGGTGGAGGTACGCGACGGCGCGTTTTTCGGTGAAACCGGCGATTATCGCTCGAAAAAAGACCAAAAAACCGACACCGACGACACGTCGGATACCGCGAGCGATGCCGAATGGGTTGCTTGCGCCAAAGCGTTTGAGGAATACGTGACCGGTAAAACCGCCAGTCAAGTAAAGGCAACTCCCTTGACAGACGGAAAGCCTGCCGCGGATACTGATCTTGCGAAAAAATGCACCATCCGCGTGACCGAAATGATGGAGAACGTGCTCAAAGCTATCGACGGCGCGTCCGCGACCGGCGAAACGGCAAAAGAGACGACAAAAACCGCTTCGGACAGCGTTTTGGACGACGTCGCCAGTATGGTGGACGATGCCGTCAGTATGGCAGAGGATGCCGTTAGCCGCGTGGGAGACGCGTTGACAGAATCAAGATGAACAAGCTGCTTCTCCAAACCGTAAAGGCAAGTGCCTTTACGGTTTGGAGAGCCAATCGGAGGAGAAAAAGGATGAAAAAAGCAGTATGTCTGCTCGTGAGCATTGCGATGTGCGTGTCTCTTTGCGCTTGTACCGCGACGAAAGATGAGACGTCGGCGGTGGTGTCGGTGGACAGCGAGGTTTCGGTTGACAAAGGCCCCGGTCGGTACGAGGAAACCTACTACGATTTGTTCGATACCGTGTGCACGTTTATCGCGTATACCGAGAGCGAGACGCAGTTTAACGATTTGTCGGACAAACTGCATGAATATCTGCGTTCCTACCACAAGCTGTACGACATTTACACCGATTACGAGGATTTGCACAATCTGCGCGCGCTGAATCTGTCCGCAGGGACCGAGCCGATGATTGTGGACGGAAAAATTCTCGACGTGTTGGAACTCGGCAAAAAAGCGTATGCGTTGAGCGAGGGCCAAGTGGATATTACATACGGTGCGGTGTTGGCGCTGTGGCATACGATGCAGGAGGTTGCGGACGACGACGGGGTGTACGTTCTCCCGACGGAAGAGTCTCTTGTTGAAGCCGCAACGCACACGAATATCGACAATTTGGTCATTGACCGCAAAACCAGTACCGCGTTTATCAAAGACGCCAAGATGCGCGTGAACGTCGGCGCGATCGCTAAAGGCTATGCCTCCCAAAAGGCGTGCGAGTATCTGCGCGCGTTGGGCGTGACTTCCGGTGCGCTTAATATGGGCGGCAACGTGTGTGTTATCGGCACGCGGCAGGAAGACGGTGAAAAATGGAGCGTCGGTATCGCCGACCCCGACGGCAACGGCTACGTAACCGCGGTGGAGGTCGAAAACCAATGCGTTGTGACAAGCGGCGACTATGAACGCTATTTCGAGGTGGAGGGCGAGCGCTACTGCCACCTGATTGATCCGCAAACGAACTATCCTGCGTGCACGTTCCGCAGCACCACCGTTGTCGGCGACGATGCCGGATTGTGTGATGCGCTTTCGACGGCGCTTTTCCTGCTTCCGCTCGAAAAAGGCAAGGCGCTTATCGAAAAAACCGCTGGGGTAGAGGCGTTTTGGATTTTGGCGGACGGTTCGACCGCTGAGTCGAGCGGCTTTTCTGACCTTGTGGTAAAAGAAAACGATGACACCGACGAATGAGACGAAAAAACCGCGCTTTTTGAAGCGCGGAGATCTGTGGCTTGTATCAGCGTTGCTGCTTTTGGCGGCAGCGCTGTTCGTCTTTCATTTTGCCACGCCGAACACCGACGGCGCGGCGGCGAAAATCACGGTGGATAACAAGACGGTGGCGACGCTCTCGCTATCGCACGACACAACGTATATGGTGGAGACGGCGTCGGGCTATAACGTTGTGGTGGTCGAGGATGGGCGCGCGTTTGTGCACGAGGCGGACTGCAAAAATCACATCTGTGTCAAGAGCCGTGCGGTGTCGCGTGTGGGGGAAACCATTGTTTGCCTGCCGCACAAAATGAAAGTGACCGTGGTGGGCGATACGCCGTCTGCCGTGGATTTTGTGGTGTAAGGGGGCGGCGGAATGAAGAAAAATTTGCCTCTTTACGGGGTGCTGTTGGCGCTCGCGTTCGTGCTGTCCTACGTCGAGGCGCTGATGCCGTTTTCGCTCGGTATTCCCGGCGTGAAGCTGGGGCTTGCCAACCTCGTCACCCTGGTCGCTTTGTACTTGCTTCCGGCGCCCGGTGCGGCGGCGATTGCGCTTTGCCGCATTTTGCTCGCCGGCTTCACGTTCGGCAGTATGAGTTCGATGTTGTACGCGCTTTGCGGCGGCGTTTTGAGCTTTCTCGTGATGTGGTTGTGTAAGCGACTGCCGGTGTTTTCGCCGGTGGGCGTGAGCGTTGCCGGTGGTGTGGCGCACAATATCGGACAACTCGCGTGCGCAGTCGTTGTGATGCAAACGGTGGGGCTTTCGTGGTATCTGCCGGTGCTGTTGCTCTCCGGCACAGCCGCCGGCGTGGTCATCGGCGTTCTCGGCGGACTGGTCGTGCGGCGGCTTGACAGCGGAACGGCAAAGTTTTATAATGAGCGCAAATAAAAAAGCGATTTTTCGCGACAACGTAACTTTTTTCGTCGCCGCGGAGTGTTATTGACAGAAAACCAACGCGAAAAACGTCTGAATAAGGAGAGATAGACATGGCTTTTGGACCGAACGGGTATAACGGAAAGCAGGTAAAGGACTTGACGCCTTTGGAACTGGTGGGTATGCTGGCGGAAGGCATTAAGGATTTTAATGCGGAAGAACGAAACGCCGCTGTCAACCAGCTGAAAGAGTATAACCTGTATCACGATTTAGGCGTGACGTTATCGGACGGAAAACGCCTCGAAAAAGGTTACGTAAACGTGGGGAATGACGTCTATCTTCGCGGCGAAACCAAGCCGGCGACCCCGGACGAAATTACCCGATACGTTGCCGGCGTAAAACCGCCGAAAAAACCTTCGGGATTTTTCTCGGGTCTTCGCGAATGGTGGCATAACCACGTGAGCAAACTGGACGATTTTACGAAATACGAGCAAAAGGCAAAGGAGTACGAAATTACCAAGTACTACGCCTGCAAGCAGGCAGGCCTTGCCATTGAAAAATCCGATACGGTAAAACAATACGAAAAAGAACTTGCCGCCGACAAACTTATCAACGAGCGCTTTGAGGCGTTGAAAGAACGCGCCGGGATTGTGTACCGCGCCGGGATTACAGACAAGGATAAGAGACTTTTCAATCCGCTGGATCTTCCCGAGGCCAAGCAGGTGTTAAAAGATGCGTTGCTGTCCAACGTTCTTTTGGACGAATTTGTGGAACGGAATTCCACGCAGGAATATTTGCAGGGATGCTGGGGAGAGAAGTTCAGCATTTTCGGCGAAAACGGGCGAACGCTTCCCGAAATTTCCGCGAGGACCAAGAGCGAGTTCGTCAGCCTCGGTCGCGGACTGGAAAAACACCTCGGAAATGCGTTTTCGCAGCTTTCGCAGAAATGTGTCGAAGAAGAGGAAAAACATACGAAGACGGTGGATGCCGCAGCCATTAAAATCCGTAAGACCTGCGAAAGCGGCGGCTTATACGATTGCGACCGGTTGGTTAACGTTTTCAAAGCGGCGGCGAAGTCCGATTGGGAAGTGGGCAAAAGCCTTGTCGCGACAATCCCGAACTTGTCGATGATACAGCTTGATGATTTGCAGACGAAAATGTTAATGAGCGGCGATAGGGTGCAGACGGACACCATAAACAAGCACGCGCGGTCGTTTATCACCGATGCGGATATGCATATTCCCCAAGGGCTTTCGTTTATGAAAGTGTGCAAGGGGTATTTGCCGGAGCCGATTCAAGAAAAAATCGCGGCGAAATACGCAGAGGCGCAAGAGCCGTATAAAGAACTGATGAACATACTGCAGAATAAAAAGCCAACGGAAGACGAGATTAAGGAATTGTACGAGAAATGGAAGAGCGAAAAATTTGAACAAGAGTATTGGAGAGAGAAAAAGCCCAGTTTGTTGACGGCAGAAGAGCGTTTGGAACTTGGCAAAGAAAAGGCGGAGAGAGTCGGAGGAACGGTCAACAAATCCCTTGACTTGAGCGAAGAAAATCCCAACGACAACACGGTTGTTGTTGACGTTAAAACCAAAGACGGCAACAACGTCATTGATTTGGAAGAAGATTTTGAGCCGACCAACCCCGAGCTGAACGTCCCCAGTACGTAAATAAAAAGAGAAAAACCCCGTGAGCGAATGAATGAATTGCTCACGGGGTTTTTGTGTTGTATCTTACAGCATATCGATGAGTTCTTTGAGCACCGGCTCGAACTTGACGCCGTACCAATGGTTCTCGTCACCTTGGGTGTATTCGATGCAGCGCAGGGTGTAGTCCGCGGCGGTTTTGGCGGCGTTATACAGCGACTGGTCGTTTTCGAGTGCGCCCACGAATGCGGAGGCGTAGACGTCGCCGGTGCCGTGGCAACCGTTGGCGATTTTGCGGTGTTTGTAATAGCGCAAATCCGCGCCGTCAAAGGTGACAACGCCGGTCGCGCCCTCTTCGTAGCCGACGCCGGTCAGCACCACGTTTTTGCTGCACAGCGCGTAAAGCGCTTTGCACAAATCGAGGATGTAGGCTTCGTCGTAGGTTTCTTTATATTCGAAATCGGTGAGGAAGCAGGCTTCCGTGATGTTCGGGAGCAGGACGTCCGCTTTGGCGCAGAGGGTTTTCATCGCTTGTACGTACGCGTCGTCAAACGCCGGATACAGTTTGCCGTTGTCCGCCATGGCCGGGTCCACAATGAGTTTTCCGCCGGCTTTTAAGCGGCTGTCGGCGATGGCTTTCACGTAGTCGATTTGCTCCGTGCTGCCGAGGTAGCCGGTGTAAATGGAGTCGAAGGTCAGGTTTTCTTTTTCCCAGTGGGCGAGGATGGCCGGCATATCTTCCGTAAGGTCGCGGAAGGTATATCCGGAAAATCCGGCGGTGTGGGTAGAAAGCACAGCGGACGGAATGACCGCGGTTTCCAGTCCGCAGGCGGAGAGGATGGGCAGCGCGACGGTCAACGAGCATTGGCCGACACACGACACGTCTTGAATGGTTAAGACACGTTTGTACATTTTCGACATCTCCTTAGTTTTCAAGCATTTTGGAAAGCATATCCGAGGCACGGGGCAGGAAACGTCCGGTGTCTTTGGCGGTTTGTTCGGTGAAGCGGTCGGCACCGCTCACCTCGGTGTTGCTGCGATACAGCAGATACGGCACGCAATCCGCTACGTGGGTGCGGATGGAGAGCGGCGTCGGGTGGTCGGGGCAGATGAGAAGCATGAACTCCTCGCCGCTTTCACGCAGGAACGCGAGCAAGGGCGTAAGGATTTTTTCGTCGATGAGTTCAATCGAGCGCGGTTTGTTTTGAATCTCGCCGCGGTGGCCGCATTCGTCCGGCGCTTCGACGTGGATATACACGTAGTCACAGCCGGTTTGGAGCGCGTCGATAGCGGCGGCGGCTTTGCCCTCGAAGTTCGTGTCGATATAGCCGGTTGCACCCTCGACGTTGTAGACTTTCATTCCGGCGAGTTTGCCGATGCCTTTGAGCAGGTCAACGGCAGAAATCATCGCGGCGTTAAGACCGTATTTCTCTTTGAAATTCTCGAGCGCCGGGCGAGAACCTTGACCCCAGAACCACGCGGAGGTTGCAGGGGACAACCCCTTTGCGCGGCGCGCCACGTTGACGGGGTGGTTTTCAAGCACCGCCACGCTTTTTCCCATCATCTCTTTGAGCTTCGCCGCGGCAGGGTCGTTCGGGAGATAATCCCCGACGACGCGGTTACTGATGTCGTGAGGCGGTGTGATTTTACCGAGTTCGGTTTTGCCGCCGTGCCAAATCAGGCAGTGGCGGTACGCCGTTCCGGTATAAAAATCGAATTCGCCGCCGCCGAATGCGGCTTGGAGCGCTTTCACGAGTTCGTCTGCCTCAGCGGTAGAAATGTCGCCGCCGCAGTAGTCCACCATCCGTTTCTCGGCGTAGACCGGCTCGTCGGACAGCGTGACAAGATTGCAGCGAAGCGCGACGTCATCGTCCGCCATCTCGACGCCGATGTTGGCGGCTTCGAGGGGAGAACGACCGGTGTAGCAACCGGCAGGGTCGTAGCCGACCACCGAAAGGTTGGCGACGTCGCTTCCGGCAGGCATGCCGTCCGGAACGGTTTTCATAAGGCCCAATTCGGACACCTTTGCAAGCGCGTCCATCGTCGGTTTGTTCGCGGCTTCCATCGGGGTTTGGTTATTCAATTCGGGTACGGGGTAATCCGCCATACCGTCGCATAAAAGCACAGCGTATTTCACGAAAATCATCCTTTCTGTTCATTCGTCCGCTATTATAACACCGTTTTTCGCAAAAGAAAAGAGAAAAATGAAAATTTTTGGTTGCTTTTTTTCGAAAAATGGGCTATAATTCAACATATATGCGAAAAAGCAAGGAGGCTCGACCGAAAATGGAGCGAGAATTGGCAAAAACCTATGATCCCCGTGAGGTGGAAAACCGCATTTACGACTTTTGGGAGTCGAACGGCTATTTCCATGCCGAGGTGAATAAAGACAAAAAACCGTACACGATTGTGATGCCGCCCCCGAACATCACGGGGCAACTGCACATGGGCCATGCCCTCGACAACACGTTGCAGGATATTCTTATCCGCTGGCGCCGGATGCAGGGCTATGAAGCGCTGTGGATGCCCGGCACCGACCACGCGTCCACCGCCACCGAGGCGAAAATCGTGGAGTCTATGAAAAAAGAGGGACTCACGAAAGACGATCTCGGCCGCGACAAGTTCCTTGAGCGTGCGTGGAAATGGCGCGAGCAATACGGTAGCCGCATTGTGTCGCAGCTTCGCAAAATGGGCTCGTCCTGCGACTGGGAGCGCGAGCGCTTCACGATGGACGAGGGCTGCTCGAAAGCGGTGCGCGAGGTGTTCGTGCGCCTGTATGAAGAGGGCAAAATCTATCGCGGCGAGCGCATCATCAACTGGTGTCCGCACTGCCTGACGTCGATTTCGGACGCTGAGGTGGAGTTTGAGGAGAAAGACGCGTTCTTCTATCATCTGCGCTATCCGATGGCGGATGGCGACGGCTATTTGGAGCTCGCCACCACCCGTCCGGAAACCCTGCTCGGCGATACCGCCGTGGCGGTGCACCCGGACGACGAGCGCTATAAAGCGATTGTCGGCAAAAACGTGATTTTCCCGATTGTCAACAAAGAAATTCCGATCATCGCCGACGAATACGTCGAGATGGACTTCGGTACCGGCGTTGTGAAAATCACTCCGGCGCACGACCCGAATGACTTTGAGGTGGGCCTGCGCCACGACCTCGAAGTTATCACCGTTACCACCGAAGACGGCTTTATGAACGAACTTGCCGGCAAGTACGAGGGCATGAGCATTCTCGATTGCCGCAAGGCGATTATGGAAGACCTCGAAGCCGGCGGCTACGTGGTGAAAATCGAGCCGATGAAACATAACGTCGGCCAGTGCTACCGTTGCCACACCACCGTCGAGCCGCGCGTGTCGCTGCAATGGTTCGTCAAGATGGACGAACTGGCGAAACCGGCGATTGAAGCGGTGAAATCCGGCCAGACCAAGTTTGTGCCGGAACGTTTTGAGAAGGTGTATTTCCACTGGCTCGAAAACATCCGCGACTGGTGCATTTCCCGTCAACTGTGGTGGGGTCACCGTATTCCGGCGTGGTACTGCCCGGAGTGCGGCAAAACCATCGTGACGCGCGAAGACCCGACCGTCTGCCCGTATTGCGGTTGCGACCACTTGCACCAAGACGAGGATACGCTCGATACGTGGTTCTCGTCCGCGTTGTGGCCGTTCTCGACCATGGGTTGGCCGGACAAAACGCCCGAATATGACTATTTCTATCCCACCCACACGATGGTGACCGGTTACGACATCATCTTCTTCTGGGTGGTGCGTATGATGTTCTCCGGCCTTGCCTACACCGGCAAAGCGCCGTTCAACACCGTGTTTATCCACGGTCTTGTCCGCGACTCCAAGGGCCGCAAGATGTCCAAGTCCCTCGGCAACGGTATCGATCCGCTCGAGATTATCGAGGAATACGGCGCGGATGCGCTGCGCTTTATGCTCGCGACCGGCAACAGCCCCGGAAACGATATGCGCTTTATGCAGGAGAAAGTGGAATCTTCCCGTAACTTTGCGAACAAGATTTGGAACGCCGCGCGCTTCATTCGTATGAATCTCGGCGACGAGACGGAACTGTCGTTGCCCGATACGCTGACGCTCGAAGATAAGTGGATTTTGTCGAAACTCAACACGCTGACGCAAGCGGTGACCGACAACCTCGAAAAATTCGAACTCGGTATGGCGGTGCAAAAACTGTACGACTTCATTTGGGATGATTTCTGCGACTGGTATATCGAATTGTGCAAAAACCGCTTGCAGGGCGAGGACAAAGAGAACGTCTGCCGCGTGCTGGTGTACGTCATGACGAATATGCTCAAACTCCTGCATCCGTTTATGCCGTTTATCACCGAGGAAATCTGGCAGTCGTTGCCGCACGTGGGCGATACGCTGATGCGTTCCGATTGGCCGACGTATGATGAGGCTCTTGCCTTCACGGCGGAGGAGAAAGAGATGGAGCGCCTGATGGAAGCTATCCGCGCCATCCGCAACCGCCGCGCCGAGATGAACGTGCCGCCGTCCAAGAAAACGGAACTGTTTATCGAGACCGCGTTCGCCGATACGTTTAAGACCGGCGCCGCGTTTATGAACCGTTTGGCGTTCGCCACCGAAGTGAACGTGGGCGAGAGCTTTGACGTGGCCGGCGCTGTCAGCATCGTTACGCCGGCCGCGACCATCAAGATTGCGCCCGCGGAACTGGTGGACAACGAACAGGAGAAAACACGCCTGCAAAAAGAGATGGAAAACGTTAAGAAACAGTTGGACGGCGTGAACGCCCGTCTGTCGAACCCTGCGTTTACCGACAAAGCTCCCGAAGCCGTTGTGAACGGCGCGCGTGAGCAAGCCGCACGGTTGCAGGAAAAACTCGCCCTGCTCGAACAGAGCATGGCCGCCATCGGCTAAACCCGATTTCGTCGCGTAAAGTGAAATACCTTTACGCGATACACGCGGGTATGGCGGAATTGGCAGACGCGCCGGATTTAGGATCCGGTGCCGCAAGGCGTGCAGGTTCAAGTCCTGTTATCCGCACCAGAAAAAAGAGCATCGCTTTCGGGCGGTGCTCTTTTTTGGATAACAGGACTTGAAACGAGCTCCAAGCGCCGCAAGCGAAGCGAAGAGGGGCTTGGGAGCAACCGTCCGGTGGACGGTTGCGTTCGCGAGAGGAGAGCCCTGACATTTCAAAATCTGCGATTTTGAAACGTGTTTATGGTTTGCTGTTGTAATTTTTGAGCAAATCGCCGGCGATAGGTTCTGCTTTTTTCTTTTTTCTTGCATTTTTCCTCGAAATATGCTATACTGTCGGAGAATGGGGGAATCGGTATGTTCCGACGCTCGAATGCAGGCGGATTTCTTGTTTCGCTTCTGTTCACGATGGCGCTCAATTTGGAGTGGTTATTGCCGGCGGTGTTGCTCGTGGTATTCCACTTTGTGTTTGGTTGGTCGCTGTGGTGGGCGGCGCTTGCCGCAGGGCTGTGGCTCCTTTGGGTTGTGGTCGTTGTGTGGCTGCTCGGACTTGCCTGCCGCGTGGGAAACGCGCCGAAACCTCAAACGGAGAACAAAAACCCGTATTCCAAGAAAACGGACGAATTGTTTCGGTAAAACGGCATACGCCTTTTTATATCATTACTATGTAACTCAATCGAAAGGGGATTTTCTGTATGGGCCTTATTAAAGCCATCACCGGCGCCGCCGGCGGCGTGCTCGCGGATCAATGGAAAGAATTTTTCTACTGCGATGCGCTTGCTAAAGACGTTCTGGTGACCAAAGGTCAAAAACAAATCGGTGGTCGTTCCTCCAACACGAAAGGCAACGACAACATCATCTCGAACGGTTCCGGTATTGCGGTTGCCGACGGTCAGTGCATGATTATCGTCGAGCAGGGCAAAGTTGTGGAAGTTTGCGCCGAACCGGGCGAATTCACCTATGACACCTCCACTGAGCCGAGCATCTTTGCCGGCAAACTCGGTGACAGCATTCTCGAAACCTTCAAGACGATTGGTAAACGTTTCACGTTCGGCGGCGACACCGCGAAAGATCAGCGCATTTACTACTTCAACACCAAAGAAATTCTCGACAACAAATTCGGTACCCCGACGCCGATTCCGTTCCGCGTGGTGGACAGCAAAATCGGTCTGGACATCGATATGTCGCTCCGTTGCAACGGTGTGTACTCTTATATGCTCGAGAACCCGATTCTGTTCTATACGAACGTTTGCGGCAACGTCGAGCAGGAGTATCGTCGCTCGGAGATTGACGAGCAACTGAAAACCGAGTTTATCAGCGCGCTGATGCCGGTTATCGGCCGTATGTCCGATTTGGAACTTCGCCCGAACCAGCTCATGGGTCACACCAAAGAGATGTGCGAGTTCATGAACGAAGAACTTACGCGTGACTGGCTCGAAAAACGCGGTATTAAGGTCGTTTCTATCGCCCTCAACCCGATTACGCTGACCGACGAAGACGCCGCGATGCTCAAGCAGGCGCAACAGGCCGGTATGCTCCGCGACCCGGGTATGGCCGCCGGTACGCTCACCGGTGCGCAGGCGGAAGCGATGAAAGCCGCCGCGTCCAACGAAAATGGCGCGATGATGGGCTTTATGGGTATGGGTATGGCGGCCAACGCCACCGGTATCAACGCCGGCAACCTCTATGCCATGAACCAGCAAAATCAGCAGGCGGCGGCTGCCGCGGCTCCGGCGGCAGGCGCGTGGAAATGTGCGTGCGGCGCGGAGGCGACCGGCAACTTCTGCCCGAACTGCGGCGCGAAAAAGCCGGAAGCGACCGGTTGGACCTGTTCTTGCGGTCAAGCGAACACCGGCAACTTCTGCTCCGCGTGCGGCGCGAAAAAACCGGCGGCCGGTGTGTGCCCGAAATGCGGCGCGAAAACCGACGGTACGGCGAAATTCTGCCCGGAATGCGGTAGCCCGATGGCGTAAACCGTCACTTTTTTCGATATCCAAATCCCGAGGACGTGCGTCCTCGGGATTTTTTTATCATTTTTATGAAAAAAGAGGGGAAAAGTGCTTGACAGACCGAAAAACGGGTGTTATAATACACCTTGCATTTGCGCGAGTGCTGGAACTGGCAGACAGGCACGTTTGAGGTGCGTGTGTCGACGACGTACGGGTTCAAGTCCCGTCTCGCGCACCAAAATCCCCGTTCTTCGGAACGGGGATTTTTTTGTTCCGATAGGTG
>JAZUEK010000077.1:0-8145 GCA_045640165.1 Acutalibacteraceae bacterium
GTTGCAACCGCAACCGCAATCGTCATCCATCAGCAACATCACGATGATGAAGAACAGGATCCACGTGCAATCGTTGCCGCAGAAAAGGTTTTTAAGACACATACGCCCATATCCTCCTTTCTCCGAATGACAAGGCGAGTGCATCCGACCGCACGGCAAGCCGTCCCCGACGACCGTTTTCCCTCGCCTTTGTTATTCCATCCTATGCAAGGGTGAAAAGTTGGTGCAAAACAAAAAACGCCCTGCCTCACGGCAGGGCGTTTTTCTATTTCTTTTTACACCGCGAAACCGGCGTTTTTAAGAACTTCGGTGGCTTTCTCGTTGTCACCCACGCGCAGCACAAGCGCCGCGCTGTCCGCGCCGCGGCCGGCGGCGTAGGCGTAGGTATACTCGATACCGATGCCGTTGTCGGCGAGCAGGCGCACCACTTTGGCAAACACGCCCGGTTGGTTATCCATCTTCACGCCGAGGACTTTGGTCACTTTCACAATGCGGTCGTTGTCGCGCAGGACTTTCACCGCTTTTTCGGTGTCGTCCACCACGATACGCAGAATGCCGAAATCGGTGGTATCCGCAATGGACAGCGCGAGGATGTCCACACCGGCGTCCGCGAGCAATTCGGTGACGGCGGCGAGCCGTCCCTCTTGGTTTTCTACGAAAACAGAAACTTGGTCAATTAACATTTTCCCGTCTCCTTTCGTTTGTCAATCACGCGTTTGGCCTTGCCCTCCGAGCGTTTGAGCGTGTGCGGCGGCGCCAGTACGACGTGCACACCGATGCCGAGGGTGGATTTGAGTGCCTCAGTAAGCGTGCGTTCGTATTTGGCGATGCCGGACACGGTGTCGGAGAACATATCCTCGGTCATTTCGACGCGCAGATCGAACGTATCGGTGTTGTTGACACGGTCCACGATAATCTCATAGTTCGGCGAATAACCGAGTTTTAAGAGCACCGTTTCAATTTGCGACGGGAACACGTTGACGCCGCGGATAATGAGCATATCGTCGGTGCGGCCCATCGGCTTGCTCATTTTCACGAACGTACGGCCGCAGGAGCAGGTTTCGTGGGAGAGAATACCGATGTCGCGCGTGCGGAAACGCACGAGCGGAAACGCCTCTTTTGTAAGGCAGGTGAACACGAGTTCGCCCTGCTGACCGTCCGGAACGGGCTGTTCCGTCTCGGGGTCGATACATTCGATGATGAAATGGTCTTCGTTGACGTGCAGTCCCTCTTGCGCCGAGCAACCGAACGCCACGCCGGGGCCCATAATCTCGGTCAAACCGTACACGTCGAACGCTTTAATACCGAGTTTTTGCTCGAGCGAGTCGCACATCTCTTTCGTCCACGGTTCGGCACCGAAAATACCGCCGTGGAGCTTGATTTCCTCTTTCGGAACGCCCATTTTCTCGATGGTTTCCGCGAGGTACATCGCATAAGACGGGGTGCAGCAAAGGAACGTGCATCCGAAGTCGCGCATAATGGTGATTTGCCGTTCGGTGTTGCCGGACGAAACCGGAACCACCGTCGCACCGATGCGCTCGGCGCCGCCGTGGATACCAAAACCGCCGGTAAACAGACCGTAGCCGTAGGAAACGTGGATAATATCGTCCTTCCCTGCTCCGGCGGCGGTCAGTTGGCGCGCGCAGATATCCGACCAGGTTTCAAGGTCCTTCTTCGTATACCCCACAACGATTTGCTTGCCGGTTGTACCGGAAGACGCGTGCAGGCGCACGACATCGGTGAGCGGCACGGCAAACAGACCGTAAGGATAGGTGTCGCGCAGGTCTTGTTTGCTCGTAAGCGGCAGTTTGCCGAGGTCGGCAATGGAGTGGATATCCTCCGGTTTAACACCGGCTTTATCCATCCGCTCGCGGTACAGCGGCACGTTGTCGTACACCCGTTTAACGAGCGCAACCAGCCGCTCGTTTTGGATTTTCGTGAGTGTTTCGCGCGAGGCGGTTTCCATTTCCGGCTGCCAATATCTCTCCATGGGGCACATCCCCTTTCTCTTCGTTTTAGCGGCGTTTATTCGGCGGAATAGCCGAATTCAAAC
This sequence comes from Acutalibacteraceae bacterium, assembly GCA_045640165.1. Taxonomy (GTDB): domain Bacteria; phylum Bacillota; class Clostridia; order Oscillospirales; family Acutalibacteraceae; genus RGIG426. The sequence goes on from JAZUEK010000077.1 coordinate 2,054, forward strand.
GCCTTTTTGTTCATCTCGACAAATTTTTCCGCCACGGATTTTTCGATAGCAGCAATCCATTTGTCTTTCGGAATGTCAAAATATTTTGCCAAGCGGCCCATCAACACAATGTTGACCGCTTTGGACGAGCCGGCCTGCTCCGCAAGCGACAGCGCATCCATCGCATCCACGTGGATACCTTTGGCGGTCATCTCGTCGAGGATGGCCGACGGATACTCCGTCGCGCCCACGATAACCGGCATCGGCGCGATTTCTTGGGTGTTGACAATCACCGTGCCGCCCTCTTTGAGGCAGGAGGCATAGCGCGCCGCTTCCAATTTTTCGAACGAGACAATATAATCCGCCTCGCCGTCGGTGATGACCGGCGAATACACCTTGTCGCCGAAGCGCACGTAGGTGACCACCGAGCCGCCGCGCTGGCTCATACCGTGGACTTCCGACACTTTGACGTCGTAGCCCTCGTCGCACAGCAGTTTGCCGAGGAGTTTCGAAGCGAGAAGCGAACCTTGGCCGCCCACGCCCACAATCATAACACTAACCGTTTTCATGTTCAGCCCTCCTCAATCGCGTCAAGGCGGCACATCTGCTCACAGACGTGGCAACCAACGCACAGCGTATCGTCGATTTGCGCCTTGCCGTCCACAATACGGATGGCAGGGCAACCGAGTTTCATACAGCTCTTGCAGCCAACGCACTTGTCGGTATTCACTTTGACCGGCTTGTCGTGCTTCACGTGCTTAAGAAGCACGCACGGACGACGGCTGATGATGACCGACGGCTCGTCGGCCGCGACTTCTTCTTTCACCGCCGCCTCACACGCCGCCAAATCATACGGGTCAACCACGCGGACTCTGTGAATGCCAAGGGCTTTACAGAGAGCTTCCAAGTTGACCGCCGCCGCCGGCTCGCCGCGCAGGTTAAAGCCGGTGGTCGGGTTTTGTTGGTGACCGGTCATACCGGTAATGGAGTTGTCAAGGATAATCACGGTAGATGCCGTGTTGTTATACGCGATGTTCACAAGGCCGGTCATACCGGAATGCATAAAGGTGGAATCGCCGATAACCGCCACAGATTTTCCTGCCGCGCCGGAGGCTTTGTTGAAGCCGTGAAGCCCCGAAACAGAAGCGCCCATGCACAACGTGGTGTCAATCGCGGCGAGCGGTTGCTGCGCACCGAGCGTATAGCAACCGATATCGCCCATCACAGTGAGTTTGAGTTTCGACAGCGTATAGAACATACCGCGGTGCGGACAACCGGCACACATCATCGGCGGACGCACCGGCGCTTCGGTGTCGAGCACGGTCGTTTTCGGCAACGCTTTTCCGAACGCTTTCGCCACCGTTTCCTGCGAAAATTCGCCAATCATCGAGAACAGATTTTTGCCCTCAACGTCAAGGCCAAGCGCTTTACAGTGATTTTCGATAATAGGATCAAGTTCCTCCACCACAATCAGGCGTTTCACCTTTTTGGCAAAGTTTTTGATGCGCTCCACCGGCAGGGGGTTGACCATGCCGAGTTTCAGAACGCTCACCTCGTCCCCCAGCACCTCTTTCACGTACTGGTAAGACGCGCCGGTGGTGATGATACCGATATCGGTACCGCCCCACTCCTCGCGGTTTAAGTCGCAGGTTTCGGCAAACGCGGTCAAATCCGCGGTGCGCTGTTCCACAAGCGGATGGCGTTTCTTCGCCATCGCCGGCATCATAATGTATTTCGCGGCATCTTTCTCATACGGTTTGCCGACATATTCCACGCGCTCGCCCGGCTCCACAAGGCTCTGGGAGTGCGCAATACGGGTGCACATACGAAGGAGCACCGGCGTGTCGTATTTTTCCGACAGTTCGAACGCTTTCATCGCAAAAGCGCGGCTCTCCGCCGCGTCGGCAGGCTCGAGCATCGGCACTTTGGACGCAATCGCGTGGTGACGGGAATCCTGCTCGTTTTGGGAAGAGTGCATCGCCGGGTCATCCGCCACGCACACCACGAGACCGGCATTCACACCGGTGTAGGACATCGTATACAGCGGATCGGCGGCGACGTTTAAGCCCACGTGTTTCATACAGCAGGCAGAACGCACCCCACCGAGAGATGCGCCAAACGCCACTTCCATAGCGACTTTCTCATTCGGCGCCCACTCGCAATAAATTTCCGGATATTTAGCGGCGGTTTCGGTAATTTCCGTGGAGGGCGTACCCGGATAACTGGAAATAAGACCGCAACCGGCTTCGTACAAGCCACGGGACACCGCGGCGTTGCCGATCATCAGTTGTTTCATTAACGTCACATCCTAAAAACAAAATAAAGGACAAATTTCGACCTTACCGTTCATTATACCACCGAAACGGCGGCAACGCAAAGTAAAAATCTATGGTTAGTTGCCGAGAGGATCGGTAATTTCCACCACTTTGGTCATCTCGTAGCAACGGAACTTGTCGTCCACGTCGTCCGGCTTCGCTTTCTTCGTAAGCACGCTGATAATCGGTACGAGCACAAGGCCGCCCACCATCGCAAACACGCCGGAGTACAGCGAGTTCGTGAACACAAAGGACAGCACCGGCACGTCCGCAACCGAGAACACGCCGACAGAGATAAGCAACTGGACGATTTCCAAGCCCACGCCGAAGATAAACGAGCAGACGACAGCCGGTTTGGTCACGCCTTTCCAGTAGAGGCCATAGAGGAACGGCGCCAAAAATGCACCGGCCAACGCGCCCCACGACACACCCATCATCTGGGCGATGAGCAGGTTCTTCGATTTGTACTGCATAATGGCGATGAACGCCGACACCGCGATAAAGAACACGATGAACGCGCGAATGCACAGCATCTTGCTTTTCTCTTTCATCTCGCCTTTTTTGAGCGGCGCGATAAAGTCAAGCGTCAAAGTCGAGCCGCTCGTCAGCACGAGAGACGACAGCGTGGACATCGAGGCCGACAAAACGAGCACAATCACGATACCGATAAGCACCGGCGACAGCGTCGAAAGCATCGTCGGGATAACGGCGTCGAAGCCGTCTTTCGCCACGTCCACGTTGTAGAGACGACCAAAGCCGCCGAGGAAGTAGCAACCGCCTGCCACCACGATGGCGAACAGCGTGGAAATGACGGTGCCCTTTTTGATGGCATCTTCGTTGGTAATCGCGTAGAATTTGCCGACCATTTGCGGCAGGCCCCACGTTCCGAGAGACGTAAGGAGCACAACAAACAAGAGGAACAACGGCTGCGGGCCAAAGAACGAAGCGAATTCCCAACCGCCGTTATCGCCGGTCGCCAATTCCGCCACCGCGGCGGTAAGACCGCCGTTATCCGCCAGCACCGCGCCGATAACGGCAACGATACCGACGAGCATCACGATGCCCTGGATAAAGTCGTTAATCGCGGTCGCCATATAACCGCCGAACAGCACGTACACGCCGGTCAAAACCGCCATAATAATCACGCAAATGGAGTAATCAACCCCCTCGTACGCCATCGAGAACAAACGAGACAAACCGTTGTACAGCGACGCGGTGTACGGGATAAGGAACAAGAACGTAATGGCGGATGCCGCCACTTTAAGGCCTTTCGAGTTAAAGCGTGCACCGAAGAAGTCGGGCATCGTTTTACTGCCGAGGTGTTGCGTCATAATACGCGTACGGCGGCCGAGCACGCTCCACGCGAGGAGCGAGCCGATAAACGCGTTACCGAGGCCAATCCACGTCGAAGCCAGACCGAAGTTCCAACCGAACTGGCCGGCGTAACCGACGAAGATAACCGCCGAAAAGTACGACGTACCGAACGCAAACGCGGTCAGCCACGGACCGACGTTTCGTCCGCCGAGGACGAAGCCGTTGACGTCGGTGGCAGAACGGCGACAATAGATGCCGATACCAATCATCACCGCAAAAAATACAACGAGAAACGCTGTAATAATAAACGTATTCATTACAATCTCCTCCAATCGAGATTACAATTTAGCCTTTGTTTTGGGCATCCACAAGCAAATCGCCGCCGTAGCGTTTACGAAGCACAGGTTTTTCGATTTTGCCGGTGGGGTTACGCGGAATTTCCGCGAAAATGATTTTGCGCGGACGTTTGTAACGCGGCAAATCCGCGCAGAACGCGTTGATTTCTTCTTCCGTCGCGGTCTCGCCGTCTTTCAGTTCGATAATCGCCGCGGCAATCTCGCCGAGGCGCGCATCCGGAAGACCGATGACCGCCGCGTCTTTGATTTTCATATTACCGCGCAGGAAGTCCTCAATCTGCACAGGATAGAGGTTTTCACCGCCGGAGATAATGACGTCTTTTTTGCGGTCAACGAGGAAAATGAAGCCATCCTCGTCCTCGCGCGCCATATCGCCGGTATACAGCCAACCGTCGTGCAGAATTTCCGCCGACGCTTCGGGGTTTTTGTAGTAGCAGGTCATAACGCCCGGGCCTTTGACCGCCAGCTCGCCGACCTCACCTTGTTTGACCGGCTCACCGTTTTCGTCGATGATTTTGGTCTCCCACAGATAGCCGGCTTTGCCGATGGCGCCGACTTTATGCTCGTTTTCGACACCGAGGTGCACGCAACCCGGTCCAATCGATTCGGAAAGCCCGTAGTTGGTGTCGTATTCATGGTGCGGAAATTTCTCTTTCCAGCGGCGAATAAGGCTCGGCGGCACCGGTTGCGCGCCGATGTGCATCAGTCTCCACTGCGAAAGACGGTACTGCGACAAATCCACGCGGCCGCTGTCGATGGCATCGAGAATATCCTGCGCCCACGGCACGAGCAACCACACGATGGTCGCCTTTTCGTCCGACGCGGCGCGAAGAATCCATTCGGGTTTCACACCGCGGAGCAGCACCGCACGACTGCCGGAAAGCAGGCTGCCGAACCAGTGCATTTTCGCGCCGGTGTGATACAGCGGCGGAATGCAAAGGAACACATCCTCACGGGTTTGACCGTGGTGCGCCTGCTCGGTACGGCAAGAGCAGATAAGCGATTCGTGGTTATGTAAAATGGCTTTCGGGAAGCCGGTCGTGCCGGAGGAGAAATAAATCGCCGCATCGTCTTTTTCTTTCAAATCGATAGGCGGTTGCTGACTCGAGCAAAACGGAATCAGCTCGTCCATATCCTCGGCAAATTTCGGAGCTTTTTTGCCCACAAAGAAGAACTGTTTCACTTTCTTTTTGAGCGTGGGAAGCACATCCCCCACACGCTCGGTAAACTCCGGCCCGAACACCAAAACGGACACGTCCGCCAAATCGACGCAATACGCGATTTCGTCCGCAGTATAGCGGAAGTTGAGCGGCACGGCGATAGCGCCGGCTTTCAGCGCGCCGAAATACGCCGGCAACCACTCGAGGCAGTTCATCATAAGAATGCCCACCTTGTCGCCTTTTTTGACGTGGCGCGTAAGCAGCAAATTCGCAAACTGATTGGCGCGGATGTCGAACTCTTTCCACGTAATCTCACGGCGATACGGCTGCGCCGCGTCGGCCTCGATAAGGTTAAATTCGCGCCAAGTGTGTGCGGCGTCGTGCTCCTCCGTCGGGTTGATTTCGACGAGAGCCGTCTCTTTGCCGTAAAGGCGCGCGTTCTTTTCCAGAAGTTCCGTAATGACCATAATTCTGTCTCCTTTTTGCTTTTGGAAGGCAATAAAAAAACCGCCCTCCTGTTTTCTAAAAACAGAGGACGGGAATTCCCGTGGTACCACCTCAATTTACCGCTGTCTTGCGACAAGCGGCCTCTTTGGGTACGGTATAAAAACGATACCCTAACGCTTTAACGGGCGTACCCGTCACAGCCTACTTACCTTTTCGGGTGTTCGGTGTGCTGCTCGCAGAATGTATTCAAAGTGCTTCTCCTGTCGTCTTGCACCAACCGACGACTCTCTGAAAGGAGTGACGGCACTTCTACTTTTTTCCGGTCATCACATTTTCGTATATTATATAGCCTCCCTCTCCCCTTGTCAAGCCTTTTTTTACAAAAAAATCCCGTGGGCGTTCACCCACGGGATTTTTGAGAATGCTATTTACGTTTAGAGGCCGGAATCGGGGCCCAAAACGGAAATCAAATCCGCCAAGTACTTACGAACGGCCAACACGTCTTTCATATTGAACTCACC
>JAZUEK010000078.1:0-29613 GCA_045640165.1 Acutalibacteraceae bacterium
AATGCGAGTGAAAATCACTTTGGCTTGCACGGAATGCAAGCAGCGCAACTACAACACGATGAAAAACAAGCAAAACGATCCGGACAGACTGGAAATGAACAAATATTGCCGGTTCTGTCGCAAACACACCCTTCACAGGGAGACGAAGTAAGGAGGAGTCAACGTGGCTGAAAACAAAACGCCCGCCACTCCTGCAAAAGCGAAAAAAGTCAAGAAAGAAAGTGGCTTTAAGCGCTACCTGAAAGAGTTGAAGGGTGAGTTCAAGAAGATCACTTGGCCGACTTGGTCCGCGCTGTGGAACAACACGTGGGCGACCATCGCGATGTGCGCGATTGTCGGCGCGATCGTCTGCGTCATCGACTTCGGGTTGGACGCTCTGATCAACCTGCTGCTGTCCTTGTAAGGGGGTAGCCCGATGGCAGAAGAAGCAAAATGGTATGTAGTGCATACCTACTCCGGCTACGAGAACAAAGTGGCCCAAAACCTGGAAACCATCGTCGAAAACCGTAAGTTGCAGGACTGGATCCACGAGGTCCGCGTCCCCACCGAAACGGTCGTTGAGATGAAGGACAACCAGAAAAAAGAGATCGAACGCAAGCTCTTCCCGGGCTACGTTCTGGTCAAAATGGTGATGACCGACGACTCTTGGTTCGTCGTGCGCAACACCCGTGGCTGCACCGGCTTCGTCGGCCCGAACGGAAAACCCGTTCCGCTGACCGAAGAAGAGATTGCTCGCCTCGGTGTGGAAAAACGCGAGGTCGTCATCAACTACGCTGTCGGCGATATGGTCCGTATCATCGACGGTCCTCTCGAGAACTTCACCGGTAAGGTCGAAGAAATCGATATGGAAAAAAGCAAAGTGCGCGTGACCGTTTCGATGTTCGGTCGGGAAACCCCGGTGGAACTCGAACCCGATCAGGCGGAACTGATGGACTAATTACGTTTAAGCAAAACGCGGTGAACCGACCGCGTGGAACTGTGCGCCGGACACTCTTCCGGCTGTGGGAGGGGCACCGCGCCTTGGGCGACGGCGTTCCGTCATCCACCACGATTTTTGGAGGTGCTAAAAATGGCTCAGAAAGTTATCGGTTACATTAAACTTCAAATCCCTGCCGGCAAAGCAACGCCGGCTCCCCCGGTTGGCCCGGCTCTCGGTCAGCACGGCGTCAACATCATGGCGTTCACGAAAGAATTCAACGAACGCACCAAGAACGACATCGGTATGATTATTCCGGTCGTCATCACGGTGTATGCCGACCACTCGTTCACGTTCATCACCAAGACTCCGCCTGCGGCTGTCCTGATTAAAAAAGCCTGCAACATCGACAAGGCTTCCGGTGAACCGAACAAAAACAAAGTGGCTCAGATCACCAAAGAACAAATCCGCAAAATTGCGGAGACCAAGATGCCGGACCTCAACGCCGCGAACATCGATACCGCGATGAGCATGATCGCCGGTACCGCGCGCAGCATGGGTATCACCGTCGTCGACTGATATTGACCGATTCGGGTGGGAGGAAAACCTCAGCATTCCGATATACCACCAAACCACCCCATTGTGGGTAGGTAATTTAGGAGGAACCTTAAAATGAAACACGGTAAAAAATATACGGACAGCCAAAAGCTGTTCGATCGCCAGACGCTTTACGATATTCCGGAAGCGCTGGATCTCACGGTGAAAACCGGTAAAGCGAAATTCGACGAGACCGTCGAAGTCCACGTCCGCCTCGGCGTTGACAGCCGCCACGCTGACCAGCAGGTCCGCGGCGCCGTCGTTCTGCCGAACGGCACCGGTAAAGACGTTCGCGTCCTCGTCTTCTGCAAAGAGGACAAACAGCAAGCCGCTCTCGATGCCGGCGCCGATTTCGTCGGCACCGACGATCTGGTCGCCAAAATCAACGGCGGTTGGATGGATTTCGACGTTGTCATCGCGTCCCCGGATATGATGGGCGTTGTCGGCCGTCTCGGTAAAGTGCTTGGCCCGCGCGGCCTTATGCCGAACCCGAAAGCCGGTACCGTTACTCCGGACGTGGCGAAAGCCGTCAACGATGCGAAAGCCGGTAAAATCGAGTATCGTCTTGACAAAACCAACATCATTCACTGCCCGATCGGCAAAGTGTCCTTCGGTGCGGAGAAACTGCAGGAGAACTTCGACGCTCTCCTCGGCGCCATCGTGCGCGCCAAACCGGCCGCGTCCAAAGGTCAATACATCCGCTCCTGCGTGGTGTCCTCGACCATGGGCCCCGGCGTCCGCGTCAACCCGCTGAAAATCAGCGGCTAAAAAAATGCTTGCAATATCCGAAAGGATATGGTAAGATATGTTTGCTGTTCTTCCACAGACAGCAGGTGCGCTTCGGCGTATAATGGGAATTCCCGCCTGCCGAGGGTGAAAAGCGTCAACCGAAAACGCTCTGCGTTTTGAATTGGTATGATTGCGCCCTCTCTGTGAAAGCGGAGAGGGCTTTCTTTTTGGAAAAACGGCAAGATTCTATTTTGTCGGAGGTGAAAATCCAAATGCCGAACCAATCTGTCCTGCAAGAAAAACAAGCGCTCGTCGCCGCTCTTTCGGAAAAACTGCAGAAATCCGTCGCCGGTGTGGTGGTGGACTACAAAGGTATTTCCGTGGCGGACGATACCGCGCTTCGTCGCTCTCTGCGTGAGGCCGGCGTTGAGTATGCGGTTATCAAAAACACCATGCTCGGCCGTGCCGCTGACGCCGCCGGTCTCTCGGAACTGAAAGACGTTCTCGAGGGCACCACGGCTCTCGCTACCAGCGAAAGCGACGAACTCGCCGCCGCCAAAGTGCTGTGCGAATTCGCGGATAAGAACGAAAACTTCTCCGTGAAAGCCGGTTTCTTTGAGGGTAAAGTCATTTCTCCGGAAACGGTGAAAGAACTGGCGAGCATTCCGCCGAAAGAGACCCTTTTGGCGATGTTGGCCGGTGGCCTCAATGCGACCATCGCCGGCCTGGCGCGCGCGATCAACGCCGTTGCCGAAAAACAGGGTGGTGGCGAAGAAGCCGCCCCTGCCGAAGCGTAATGCTTCCCCATTATTAAATTAAAAATTACTTTATGGAGGTAAGAAAAATGTCTGAGAAAATCACCAAAATGATTGATGAAATCAAAGAAATGACCGTCCTCGAGCTGAACGAGCTCGTCAAAGCTATCGAAGAGGAGTTCGGCGTCTCCGCCGCTGCTCCGGTTGCTGTTGTTGCTGGTGGCGCTGCTGCCGGCGGCGAAGCTGCTGCTGAGAAAACCGAGTTCGACGTCGTCCTGACCGACGCCGGCGCCAACAAGATCGCTGTTATCAAAGCGGTCCGCGAGGCCACCGGCCTTGGCCTGAAAGAGGCCAAAGAGATGGTCGAAGCTGCTCCGAAAGCCATCAAAGAGGCTGCTCCGAAAGAGGAAGCCGAGGCTCTCAAAGCGAAACTCGAAGAAGCCGGCGCGAAAGCCGAACTCAAATAAGAGTTTTTCACCAAAGACAAAAACCGTCGAGCATCCGCTCGGCGGTTTTTTTATTTCTCTTGTGTACGTGCGCTGAACGAAGTCACTACCCCAACCGCTCGCCGCTTTTTTAACGCTCTTGTGTACGTGCGCTGAACGAAGTTGTCACAGAATTTGCCTGCGATAGGTTTGCGCGAAATATTGCCAACGCTTGCGGCGACATTGTAGGGGCGATTCACGAATCGCCCCATTTTAGTTTTTTGCGTTGTCCAAGAGGGGTCATTCGTGAATGACCCCTACGAAATCACCAAACGCAAACTTAATATTTCCGGTTTCCTGCGTCGCCCACGGTTTTTCTTTACAATCCCACGACGATGTGATATACTGTAACAAAATCAAGCAAAGGATGACGAAAAATGGGCAAAAAATCGGAAAATCTGGCCGAAAACGGTGCGTTTACCCTGACCGACGAAGCCGGCAACGTACACGAATGCGAAATTCTGTTTACTTTTGACTGCGACGAGGGCGAAGTTGTCGCCTACACCGACGGCACCGAGGATGAAAACGGCGCGCTTTCGGTGTTTGCCTCGCTTTTGGGCGAGCCGCTCAAAAACGGCGACGCCAACCTGCTCCCCATCGAAAACGACGAAACGTGGAACGCCGTGGACACCGCTTTGGCGGAATTGTTCGGCGAAGAATAAGTTTTAGACGAAACACGAGCCCTATCCACTAGATAGGGCTCGTGTTTTATTCTTCCATTTGTTTTCCGAGGAACCCCGCGGCGACTTGGGTGAGTTTAATATCCCCCTCGCCGGGAAGCGCGCCCGACTCGGGAAGCATCAAACACACCGCGCCGGTCACGTCACCGGCAGACAAAATCGGGCAACACACCGAGGCGCAGCGGTCATTTCCCTCCACCGGAAAAAACCGTGTAGTTTCGGTCGCGGTGGCAATAAACTGCCGCCGATTTTCCATATACTGTTCGAGTTGCGCCGTCAGCCGTTGGTCCAAGAACTCCCGTTTCGGCACGCCTGCCGCCGCCACCACGCGGTCGCGGTCGGCGATAATGACCGGCACACCGCACGCGCGCGACATCACGTCGGCATACTGGGCGGCAAACGCCGCCAGCTCACCCATCGGGGAGTATTTTTTGAACACCACTTCCCCGTCTTTATCGGTAAAAATTTCCAGCGGATCTCCTTCACGGATGCGCATAGTTCGACGAATTTCTTTCGGAATAACCACCCGTCCGAGGTCGTCAATACGGCGCACAATACCGGTTGCTTTCATAGTGCATTTCTCCTTACTTCATTCAGCGTTCGATTTTAGTGTAACCGCCCGATATCGTTTTATGCGAATCGCATTTTTTGTGTAATTTTTTCCTTGCTTTTTGTCGGCATCTGTGCTATACTGCTCCTGTTGCGCGTTTTGGCGCAAGTCTTTGTGTGAAATATCTTTTTGAGATAGGAGATAAAACTATGGCAGCAATCTTTGCAACTACGATTTTCGTCGTGATGTTTGCTCTCATCATCATGGACAAAATCCCGCGTCACATCGTCACCCTCTGTTGCGGTCTTTTGACGCTTGTGGTGGTGTTCGGCATCATCATGCACGACGGCAGTGCCGTTTGGGATACGCTGAACCTCAAAGCATTCGTCAGCCCCGACTTCTGGTATGCCGCCGGTGAAGGCGGTGAATCCGGCGGTGTCAACTGGGAAACCATCACCTTTATCGCCGGCATGATGGTCATGGTGGAAGGTATGGCTCGTGTGGGCTTCTTCCGCTGGCTGTGCATGCAGATTGCGAAACTCGTCAAATGCAAAACCACGGCCGTGTTCGTCACCTTTATGATTATGTCCGCCGTGCTGTCTATGTTCATCGACAGTATCACGGTTATCCTCTTCTTGGCGGCGGTAACCATCGAACTCGGTACGCTTCTTAAATTCAACCCGATTCCGATGATTTTGGCGGAAATTTTCTGCGCCAACCTCGGTGGTTCGGCCACCATGTGCGGTGACCCCCCGAACATCATCATCGGCACGGCGCTCGGCTATACTTTCGGCGACTTCCTCGCAAATACCGGTATCATCGCCGGCATCTGCCTTGTGTTCGTGGTCTTCTATTTCCTGCTCGTCTTCAAAAAAGACCTCAAATCCGCCGAAAAAGTGGATGCCTCGGCGCTTCCGAACCCGAAAGAAGCCATTCTGGATAAAACCGGCTTCATCATTTCCACCTGCATCTTCCTGCTCGCTGTGGTGCTGCTCATCACCCACGCCCAGACCCACTTGACCGTGGCGTCCATCGGTGTGGGCATCGCGCTCATCACGCTGTTGACCGCCCCGAAACACATCGGCGAAATGCTCAAAAAAGTGGACTACAAAACCCTCCTCTTCTTCGTGGGCTTGTTCGTTGTGGTCAACGGCCTCGAAGTGACCGGCGTTTTGGAAATGATTGCCAACTTCATCAAGAGCATCAGCGGTGGCAACCTGTTCGTTATGGTCGGTATCATTATCTGGATTTCCGCGATCGCCAGCGCGTTTGTGGACAACATCCCGTTTGCCGCGACGATGGTTCCGATTATCCAATCGCTCGCGCCGGAAGCCGCGCTTTTGCAAACGCTCGCGTGGGGCCTTTCCATCGGTACCGATATCGGTGGCTCGGCAACCCCGATTGGTGCTTCCGCCAACGTGGTGGGCATCTCGGTGGCCAACAAAAACGGCTACAAAATCGGCTGGGGCAAATATTGCGCGAAACTCGCTCCGGCGACCGTGCTTGTGCTTGCGATTTCCACCCTGTTCATCTTCCTGCGCTATAAAACGCAGTTGGGCGGCTGATTTTTCCGCCATTTCGACAAACGCTTAAAACGCGGTGTAACCCGATGGGGTTACACCGCGTTTCTTTTGTAAAACAGCGGCGTGGCAAAACGCTTTTTTTGTTGCATTTTGGGAAACGGTGTGGTATAGTTTATCTGTATAAGTTTGTAACAAAGAAAGGACGGTGCAACGATGATTTACGACGGGTTAAATCTCTCGCAATCGGCGATTATCGAAAGCGAAGTAGCCAACACGGGCAACGCTATCAACACCATCTCGCTGAAGTTGCACCTGCCCACCGTTGCGGCAAGCGACTTGAAAGCCGCCGCCGACACCGTAATTGCCAGCGCGGACGTGCTGCGTGGGCGGTTGTCGCTCTCTTCCGAAAAAGCGCGCTTTTCCCTTTCGGACAAACCAGCTCCCGGCGCCGTCTTGATGGAAACAACCCCTCTCGCCACCGTGCAGGATATCGTGTTTACCGGCGACGGTGCACCGATGGACTTGTCCGACGTGCTGTTTAACGCCGCCGTGTTTCCGCTTGCCGAGGGCGGCAGTTTTCTTTACGTTCGCTTTCACCACGTTGTCATCGACGGCTTCGGAATGAGCCTGTTTGCCCAGCGCATCTTTGACGCGCTCGCAGGAAAACCCGTTGCGCCGTCGCATTTTGCGGCAGAACCCACCGAAGCGCGTCCCGACGACGAGCCGTTTTGGAAAGAAACGCTCTCGGGCTTGGAGCTCGCCGAACCGGTGTTCCGCAACACGCCCGTTGACACGGACGTCAACGTGTTGAACAACGCGCTGTCTGAAAAAGAAATGCAGGCACTTTCCGCTTATGCCGAACGCATCGGCGTCACGGTGCCGTACGTCATTGCCGCGGCGATGACGGTGTATCTCTCGCGCGCTACCGGAAGCACCGACGTGGCGCTCCTTATGCCGCGCTTAAACCGCAACGCCGCCACCATCGACACGCTCGGCTGTTATACGCTTCTCGTGCCGCTGATTTTGCGCGTTCGCGAAGACGAATCGTTTGCCGATTTGTGCCGCCGCGCCCAAGAAACCGGCCGCGCCGCCTCGGTTCATAAAGATTGCGGTTTTCGCAAAATTCTTGCCGTGGCGCGCGAACAACTCGGCGCTTCCGGCACGCTGTCGGAATACGTGCTCAACTACTACCGCTATTCCTATGAAACCGACCTGCCGTTTTCGCTGGATTTCAGCGTCGCAGGCGCCATTAAAAACCACGTCACCGTCACACTGTTTGAGGCCGGCGAGACGCGCAACTGCCGTCTCGACTACCGCACCGGCGTCTATACGCCCGAGCGCGCGGCGTTCCTTTTTGACGGGCTGAAATCTCTGCTTGCCGCCGCCGTCAACGACGATGCGGCATCCGTTTCCGCTTTGCCCCATCTCGGAAAAGCGGAAACGCAAAAACTGGACAACGTCAAAGGCGCCGACGTCTCGCTTGACGAGACGCTCACCATTCCGTCGCTTTTGCGCGCACAGGCGCAAAAAACGCCGGACGCTCCGGCGTTATATGCCGGCGACCACGCGTATACGTTCCGCGAGCTGGACGAACTCACCGACCGCATCGCGAAAAACCTCGTCGACCGCGGCGTTGCCGTCGGCGACAAGGTGCTGTTTATGTTAAAACGCGACTATACGCTCATCCCCACCCTGTTCGCCATCTCCAAAGCCGGCGCGGCGTTTATTCCCGTTGACCCTGCCTATCCCGAAGACCGCATTCGCTATATTCTTGAAAACAGCGAGGCAAAATGCCTGATTTCTTCGCCGGATGTCGCCGAGGGAAAAGGCGCGTTCCTCGACGTTGCCGCCCTTTTTTGCGACGAGCCGAAAACCGATACCTTGCCGGAAATCCGGCAGGATGCGGTCGCGTATATGATTTACACCTCCGGTACGACCGGCCGCCCGAAAGGCGTCATTTTGACCCACAAAGGCATCGCCAACATCACCCGTCCCGACAACAACCCCTTCAACCGCTTTATTACGAAAAACTGCACCGGACTTGTCGCCATCGGGTCGATTTGTTTCGATATTTCTCTGTTCGAAATTTTCGTGCCGCTGTTTAACGGCAAATTTGTGGAACTCGGCACCGAAAACGCGATGTTTGACGCGACGGTGCTCGCCGAAACCATCTCCGCCCACCACGCGGATATGCTCCACTGCACGCCGTCGCGCGTGGCATCTTATCTCGAAAACGAGTCGTTCAAAGAGGCCCTTAAAGGGGTTAAAGCTATGTTGATGGCCGGCGAAGTACTCCCCGGAAAACTCGTCAAACTGCTGTCCGACATTTATAATATCTCCGCCTTTAACGGCTACGGCCCCACCGAAACGACCATCGGCGCCACCATCACCGAAGCCGGTGACACCAAGACCATCGGCAAGCCCATTGCCGGCACCGGCGTACTGGTGCTCGGCAAGACGCGCCATCGCCTGCCCTACGGCGCCATCGGCGAAATCTGCGTCACCGGTAACGGCGTCGGCGTCGGCTACCAAAACTTACCCGAGCAAACCGCCGAACGCTTTATTACCGTCGACGGCAAGCGTGCCTATTGCACCGGCGACCTCGGCTGTTTGACCGAGACCGGCGAACTGCTCTATAAAGGCCGCAACGACAGCCAAATCAAACTCCGCGGACTGCGCATCGAACTGTCCGAAATCGACAGCCTGCTTTCCGCCTATCCCGGCGTGGAGCAAAGCGCGGTTATCGTCCGCGAAATCGACAAAACCGAGCATTTGGCGGCGTTTTACACCGAACACAAAAACCGCGAGCCGGTGGACGAAGCCAAACTCAAAGCCTTTTTGGAAGAACGGCTCACGCGCTATATGGTGCCGGACATTTTCGTGAAATTAGACGTTATGCCCCAAACCGTCGGCGGCAAGCTGGACGTAAAAGCGCTGAAAAACATCCCTGTGGAATGCAAAACGGTCTATCGCGAACCCACCACACGCAACGAAATCGCCATTTGCAACGCGTTTTGCGAAATCCTCGGCAAAGAAGCGGTCGGACTGGACGACAGTTTCTTTGAAATCGGCGGCGATTCGCTGAAAGCCGCCGCGCTGATGGTGAAAATCGAAGAAAACCTCGAAATGCAGCCCGGCGTTCTGGAATTCAGCGATATTTACAAGTATTACACCCCGGCGCTCCTCGCGGAAATGCTCAAGAGCGAAAAAACGCACGAGGCACAAAACTATAACCTCAAAACGCTGGATTACTCCGGCATCGATGAGTTCCTTGCCGCCCACGTCGCGTTTGACAGCGACGCCGTTCATCCGCTCGGCACGGTGCTTCTCACCGGTGCAACCGGCTATCTCGGCATCCACCTTTTGGCGGAACTGCTCCGCCGTCCCGACGTCTGCGACCGCGTTATTTGCTTGGCGCGCCCGTCCAAACGTCTGGACGTAGAGCGCCGCATCGCCGCGCAACTGTTCTATTTTGAAGCCGTCGGCGTTCAGCCGTATTACGAAAGCGGCCGCTGTGTGGTGCTCGAGGGCGACATCCAAAACGACGGCCTGTTCAAAGAGAAAAACGACCTCAAAGTCGATACCATCATTAACGCCGCCGCCAACGTCTCCCACTTCGCCTACGGCGACGTGCTCGAGGAAATCAACATCGGCGGTGTGCGCCACGTTATCGACTACGCAAAAGCGCAGGGCGCAACGCTGTGCCACGTCTCGACCATCAGCGTCGGCGGACTGACCGACGACCCGAACGACACGCGCGTGGTCTCCGAATCCGACTTTTTCGTCGACCAGTTGATTTTCAACCAATACATCTACACGAAATATATGGCGGAGTATTATCTCCTGCGCGCCGCGGTGGACGAGGGACTGCCCGTGAAAATCTTCCGCGTCGGCAACCTGCAAGGACGGCGGTCGGACGGCGAGTTCCAAATGAACAAAAAGTCCAACGCGTTCACCCGTCAACTGCTCTCTTACTTAAAAATCGGCGCGGTGCCTCGCTCGGTGTACGAGGCACAGGTCAACTTCTCCCCCATCGACGAAACGGCGCACAACATCATCTCGTTGTGCACCACCGGCGACTCTACCTGCGTGTTCCACGTTTCGCCGAAACACGGCGCAGAATTCAAAAAGATTTTCGCCGCATTCGAAAAACACGGCTATCCCGTGAACGTGTTGGAAGACGAGGCGTTTGAGGAATTGCTCAACCGGTTGCGCACAGATAAAGAGCAATATGCCAAAATCGAGGGTCTCTTGACCGAACGACCCAACACCCGTTACGCAGACATCCCCATTGACGTGGATTTCACCGACACCACGCTTCACGCGCTCGACGGTGGATGGCTTCCGGTCACGGACGACTATCTCACGCTGTATTCCGCGGCCATCGCGGATTTGATGGAATGGATATAATTTTCTCGAAAAGGAGTAATGAATTATGCGCGCTTCTTTAGATGTCACCGCGTTGTGGACGCTCGCGGTATTTTTCGCGTCGGTCTTCGCCGCCGCCCTCGCTTCGGTTACGCTGAAACGGAAATACGCCCATATTATCACCATCAGCGGCTGGATTTGCACCGCGGTGCTCGGCTATATCATCGCATTCGTGGCCTACAGTGTGGACATCACGAACGATTTGGTCGGCATTCTCGGACTGTCCGCTCTTGTGTGCGCGGCGGTGCACGTGCTGTACGATAACAGCGCCTCCACGAAACTGTTCGTGTCCGCATCCGCCTGCTTAATCAGCAACGTGTGCACCTTTATGTTCTGCGGCACCACCGACGGTATTCTCGCCCCCAAACTGGGGCTCATCGGCGAATCCGGCCCGTACAACACCGCGAACATTCTCTTCTTCATCGGCATTAAACTGTTGGTATATGCGATTTTGTTCGTGCTGTATCTTCGCTCGCTGCGCCATTCGTTCATCAACATCTACACCGCGTTGGACGAAAAACTGGGTCGCTTTTTGGCAATGCCGTTGCAAGCGGTTGTCGCGTTTTATATCATAAACTACGTCACAAACCTGCTGGGCATCTTCCCCGGCTCGGGCAACTTCTTCTGGCTGTATTCTATGATTTGCCTGACCTTTATTGTGGAATATATCCTCTTGTTCAACTCCGTTTTGTGGACGTCTCGCGCACTGAAAACCTCGGCGGAGTTGGATATCGCGCGCAACATTCAATCCTCGTCGCTTCCCCATAACTTCTCGGCATTCCCCGAACTGCCGTCGGTGGATATTTTCGCCAGTATGAGCACCGCCAAAGAGGTCGGCGGCGACTTCTACGATTTCTTCAAAATCGGCGACGACACGCTGTGTGTCGTTATCGCAGACGTGTCCGGCAAAGGCGTTCCGGCCGCCATGTTTATGATGCGCGCCAAAACGCTCATCCGCAGTTATGCCGAAACCGGCCAACCGATTGAAGAGGTTATCAAAAACGCCAACCGCAGTCTGTGCGACGGCAACGATGCCGGTATGTTCGTCACGCTGTGGGCCGCAACCATCAACGTCAACACCGGCGAGATGGCCTACGTCAACGGCGGCCATAATCCGCCGTTGCTCCGCCGCAAGGACGGCTCGTTCGAGTATCTTAAGATGAAAGTCAACTTCGTC
Source organism: Acutalibacteraceae bacterium (assembly GCA_045640165.1). Lineage (GTDB taxonomy): Bacteria > Bacillota > Clostridia > Oscillospirales > Acutalibacteraceae > RGIG426. The sequence goes on from JAZUEK010000078.1 coordinate 11,841, forward strand.
CTCGGCAGTTTTGACGACATTCCCTATACCCGTCAAGAGCTGACTCTCTCGCACGGCGACGAACTGTATCTTTACACCGACGGTGTGACCGAAGCCATGGACGTGGCCGGTCAACTTTACGGTGAAGAGCGCCTGCACACCGTGCTCAACAAAGAAACGTATGATTCTTCCAATGCCCTTTGCCACGCTGTCAAAGCGGACGTGGAAGAGTTCACCGTAAAAGCCGAGCCGTCGGACGATATGACGATGCTCTCGGTTATGTTTCGATAAGGGGGTGCAACGATGAAAGAAATCACCGTACAAGCCACCATCGAAAACATCGAACCGGTCACCGATTTCGTCAACGAACGCCTCGACGCCATCGGTTGTCCTATGAAAGCCAAAATGCAAATTGACGTGGCGATTGACGAACTGTTCAGCAACATCGCCCACTATGCCTATCACCCGGAAACGGGTATGGCGGTGGTGAAAGTGGACGAAGAGGCCGATCCGCCTGCCGTGTGTATCACCTTTGTGGACAACGGCGTTCCCTATGATCCGCTCGCCAAAGAAGATCCCGACATCACGCTGACGGCGGACGAACGCCAAATCGGCGGCCTCGGCATCTATATGGTCAAAAAAACGATGGACGAAATCACCTATGAATACAAAGACGGCCAAAACATCCTGACCATTAAAAAACAACTGTAATAATAACAAACCCCCCGTCCGGCCATTGCGGGACGGGGGTTCTTTTTGCTTTTTTATTTTTCGAGTTTAATCACGTCGGTGCCGACCCACGGGCGAAGCACTTCCGGAACGGTGATGCTGCCATCGGCGTTCTGGTATTGCTCGACAAGCGCCGGGAACACGCGGCTGGTCGCAAGACCGGAAGCGTTCAGCGTGTGAGCGAAGTGGAGTTTGCCATCCTCGCCGCGATATTTGATATTGCCGCGACGGGCTTGATAGTCACGCGCATTCGACGCGGAACTGACCTCTTTATAGATGCCCATACTCGGAATCCAAATCTCAATATCGCAGGTGCGCGCCATGGAATAGGAGCAGTCGCCGGCAGCGAGTTTCGACAGTTGATAGTGCAGCCCGAGTTTTTGCACCAGGCGCTCGGCTTTGCCGACGAGTTCTTCGAACGCGGCATCCGAACCCTCAGCGGTGGTGTATTGCACCATTTCTACTTTGTTGAACTGGTGACCGCGAATCATACCGCGCTCTTCCGAACGGTAACTACCGGCCTCGCGGCGGTAGCACGGCGTGTAGGCGATATATTTTTTCGGCAGTTCGTCAAGCGTCAGCACCTCGTCACGATGGAGGTTGACAAGCGCGGTTTCCGCCGTCGGGAGCAAGAATTTCTTGTCGCCGGTGGAGTTTTCAATCCAGTAAACCTCGTCGGCGAATTTCGGGAACTGACCGGCGGTGTAGCCGCAGGTGTAGTTGAGCATATGCGGCGGAAGCAACATCTCGTAGCCGTCGTTCAAGTGCTCGGAAATGAAGAAGTTGAGAAGCGCCCATTCGAGGCGCGCGCCCATTCCGCGATAAATCCACGCACCGTTACCGCCGAGTTTCGCGCCGCGCTCATAGTCGATGAATCCGTGCGCTTCACACAAATCAACGTGGTTTTTCGGCTCAAAATCAAACTGCGGTTTTTCGCCCCACACGTGCACCACGGCGTTGTTCTCTTTGCCGCCGGCAACCACGTCCGGGTCGGGCATATTCGGCAGGGACATCAGCAGTTCTTTTTGTTTCTCTTCGAGTTCGGCGAGCTTCGCGTCTTCCTCTTTAATCTCGGCGGAAAGCGCTTTCATCTCCGCCATCACCGCGGCGACGTCGCCACCCTCTTTTTTGATTTGGGGAATTTTGCGAGACACCGCATTCTGTTCGGCTTTTTTTGCCTCAATCGTGGCGGTCATTTGGCGACGGGTCGCGTCCAGTTCCAAAATCTCGTCGATTTCGCGGTCCATATCCTTGCAACGTTTTTTCACGTTGGCTTTCACCGTATCCGGCTCGGCACGCAAGAATTTCAGGTCGATCATCTAAAACATCTTCTTTCCGTTTTTATCTAAACTGTGTTTAGGCTATGTTATTCCGCATCCGCGGGGGTAAACCGATTGCAAAGGGCTTTTAAGTCGTCGTCGTCGTAATATTCGAGCGTCAAAAGGCCGCCCTTTTTGCCCTCTTGCACCTTGACCTTGCGGCCGAGTTGCTCCGACAACGCCAATTCCACTTCCGCATAAAACGGATGGCGCGCGCCCTCTTTTTTCGGGGTGTTTTTCGGCTCTTTTTTGGCTTGTTGCGCCATTTTTTCCACCGCACGCACCGACAGTTGGTCCGCAACCGCTTTTTCGGCGGCGGCAATCTGGGCGGCACGGGTGTCAAACGCCAAAATCGCGCGCGCGTGGCCGGCGGAAAGCTTGCCGTCGGATACCAATTCGGCGGCCGCATCCGGCAGGTTAAGAAGCCGAAGCGCGTTCGTCACCGCAGGACGGGATTTGCCCACCGCCGCGGCGGTTTCTTCTTGGGTGAGTTTATACGTTTCCATCAGCGAACGGAAACCGAGCGCTTCTTCCATCGGGTTTAAGTCCTCGCGCTGCAGGTTTTCGATAAGCGCCAAAGCGGCGGCTTCCTGCTCAGACATTTCGCGCACAACAACCGGCACCTCTTTGAGCCCTGCCATCTGCGCGGCACGCCAACGGCGTTCACCGGCAACCAGTTGATACGTTCCGTCCGCCATCGGGCGCACGAGCAGCGGTTGCAAAATGCCGTGTTTTTCAATGGAATCCGCAAGTTCGCGGAGCGCTTCTTCGTTAAAGACGTGGCGCGGCTGATCCTTATTCGGGATAACCTCGGTCAGTTTAAGCGAGACCGGCGCCAAGTCTTCCACTTGGTTTTCGACGAGCAGAGCGGTAAGCCCTTTGCCCAGTCCTCCTTTTTTTGCTGCCATAGTCTCCCTCCTTTACCGGCGTTTCGACAGCAGTTCCTCCGCCAGCTGGCGATACGCCACGTTGCCACGGGAAGAACGGTCATAATAGTTAATCGGTCGGCCGTAACCCGGCGCTTCGGACAAACGAACCGCGCGCGGAACCGGCGTTGCAAACACTTTTCTCGGGAAATACTGCTTCACCTCGGCGGCAACCTGCTGCGTGAGGTTCAGTCGCCCGTCAAACATCGTGAGCACCACACCCTCAATGTCGAGCGCCGGATTATACAAGCGCTTGACCTGGCGAAGCGTGTTAAGCAGTTGGGACAATCCCTCGAGTGCGTAGTATTCGCACTGGATGGGAATGAGCACCGTGTCGGTCGCGACCAAGGCATTAAGCGCCAAGATACCGAGCGACGGCGGACAGTCCATAAAAATATAATCGTATTGATCTCGCACCGCGGCCAACGCGGCTTTTAAGCGACTTTCGCGACGAGGAGCGGCAACCAGTTCGATTTCCACACCGGAAAGACCGATATCCGCCGGCATCAAAAACAAATTCGCAAACGGAAGCGGCACAATGGCATCCGCGGCGGAGCAGTTGCCGAGCAACACGTCGTAGGACGAATGGGCGATTTGCTGTTTGTTGATACCGACGCCACCGGTGGTGTTGCCCTGAGGGTCAACGTCCACAAGCAGAACGCGCTTGCCGAGTTCCGCCACGTTAGAGGCGAGGTTAATCGCCGTCGTGGTTTTTCCCACGCCGCCTTTTTGGTTGTATACGGCAATAATGCGGCCCATTCGCTCACTTCCTTTCGCGTTTTCTTTCTTTTTAGACCATATAGAAGCAGTATACCACACTTTTTTGAGGTTGAAAAGGTTTTTTTGCAAAAAGTTCGCGGTTTCTCCCCTTGTTTTTTCAAAAAATCAGTGCTATACTCAAAGGTGTTGAAACTGTGTTGCATAAGGAGGTGTCACTATGCGTCGGTTTTTGGTGGTCTTAAACCCCAAAGCAGGTCTCAAAAGAGGCGTGCACCAACTGAAAAAAATTCAAAAGATTTTAGAAAAAGCCGGCGAGGTCACGCTCCACGAAACCACCGGCCGCGGCGATGCCACCGCCTTTGTGCGCGAGCACGCGGCGGAGTTCGACACCGTCGTTTCCATCGGCGGCGACGGCACGCTCAACGAGGTAATCGCCGGACTGCGGCAATCCGGCGCAGACACAAAACTCGCCCATATTCCGGCCGGCAGCACCAACGATTTTGCCGCCAGCCTTTACTTGCCGATTATTCCGAAAAAAGCCGCCAAAAACGCCGTCAAAGGCGTGGTAAAATCGCTCGACGTCGGCAGTTTTAACGGCCGCGACTTCGTGTATATTGCTTCCTGCGGTGCGTTTTCCAAAGCCTCTTACTCCGCGCCCCAAGACGTCAAAAACGTCATCGGGCATCTCGCCTATCTCATCGAGGGCATTAAAGAACTGTCCGACATCCACCCCGTTCACCTGCGCGTGGAAACGGACGGCGCAACGTATGAAGACGACTATATTTTCGCCGCGTTTTGCAACTCCACGTCCTGCGGCGGCGTGCTGAAACTCGCGCGCTCGCGCGTGGATATGAACGACGGGCTCCACGAAATGCTGCTCGTGCGTATGCCGAAAACCATCACCGAACTCGGCAAATTCGCCGAACTCGCCAAAATCGCCGACCTCGGTCGCGCGGCATTTTCGCTCGCGATTCAGCAATATACCGATCCGCTCGTCACCCTTTGTTCCGCGGCGGAATTTCACATCACCGCCCCTGCCGACAACGCCTGGACACTCGACGGCGAATATCAAGAGGGCGCGGAAGAAATTCTTATCAAAAACGAGCGCGACGCGATTCAAATTCTCTTGCCGAAAAAAGAGAAAAAGCCGAAAAAGCCTCTGTTCGAGCGCCTGTTCGGCAAGAAAAAATAATAGTTTACAAAGAAAAACCCCGACTTCCGTCGGGGTTTTTAATTTAAGAATACTTTTTCGGCGGCAGTCGGTGCAACATTCTAAAATGGGGCGATTCGTGAATCGCCCCTACAGACACAACTCAAATTCTTTCGTAGCGGCAGGGAATTATTTCAAAAACAACCGCTCGAACGTCTTGTGGCAAATCTGCTCGTTTTCCTCGTCCGAAAGTCCGAGCGAGAAAAACCGCTCGCGCTCTTCCGTCGGGTTCCACATCGGGAAATCCGTGCCGAACAAAAACTGCTCCGGCCCGAATTTGTCAATCATCCGAAGCGCCATTTCACGGTCGATAACGGTGAGCGAACTGGACGTATCGAAATACAAATTCGGGTTTTTGTCGAGCGAAAACGCCTCGTCCCAGCGGTTATAGCCGCCGAAATGCGCGCCGATACACACAAGGTCGGGCACCTGCCGCATCACGTTTTGCACCTTGGTCGGCGCGGAATAGTCATAGCGGTGGTCGCCGGTGTGAAAGAGCACCGGAAGCCCTCGCTTCGCAATTTCGCGGTACATCGGAATGGCCTTCGGGGCGTCGATGTCGAATTTTTGGAAATCGGGGTGGAATTTGACGCCGCGCAAACCGAGCGCCACCGCGCGGTCGAGTTCCTCGGCGACGTTGTCATAGTCGGGGTGCATCGCGGCGAAGCCCAAAAACTCCGGATGGGCGGCACATTCGCCGGCAATAAAGGTGTTGATGCTCTCCACCTGGCTCGCGGTTACCGCCGACGAGCAAACGAGGCAACGGGAAATACCGGCCGCTTTTTCCGCTTCCAAAAGGCGGTTGGTGGCGGCCGGAGAATACATCTCGCTCTCATAAAACGCACCGATGGATGCGGTGGCTTTTTCGGCGATTTTATCGGGGAAAATGTGGGTATGTGCATCATAAATCAGCAATGTGGTCACGTCCTTTTTTCAAAACGAAAAAAGTATACCACACCCGTTTCCGATTTTCAACCGTTTTCCCCGAAATAGTGACAAAACCGCGAAAAACTCACGCTTGTGTCCACCGGATAGCGCGGAAGCGCCAACGGGTCGGAGTCGGCGGTGGCCACCCCTTCGGATGCACGAAACGCGATGTGGATTCCCGATGCCTTCACGCTCGCCTTTACCGCGTCGTTGTAGGCGCCGTAGGGATAGGCGAACGCCGTTGTGCACGCGTTCGGGATTTTTGCGATTGCCGCGCGACATTGCTTCAAATCCGCCGCTCGCGCCTCGTCGCTTGCCGTACACAGCGCGGACGCGCCGCCGCATAGCGTATGTAAATCGTTTGTGTGGCAGGCGTAGGTGAACACGTCGGCGGTGTTTTTTATCGTTTCGCGGTCGGTCATCTGCACAAGGCGCGGCGAAAAGGTCTGTCCCACGTCGCCGAGATGCCCCGTTACGAGAAACACGGTTGCTTTCATCCCACGCTTTTTAAGAAGCGGATAGGCAACCGTGGCGTTGCTCAAATACCCGTCGTCAAACGTAATCAGCACCGCTTTTTCGGGAAGCGGCGTGCCGTCCACGTAAAACGCCTCGACCTGCGCCGGGGTCACGGTTGTATACCCGTTATCGCAAAGAAAATCCAGTTGTTTTTCAAACGCTTCCGCATAGGTCACAATAGAGTTGCCGGCAAACCGACCGGCTTGTGCCTGCGGCAAAATATGATGATACATCAACACGGTAACGGCCGGCTTCGGCATTGCCGCCGCCACCCGAGCATCGTGACAGCGCGACGCCACAAGCAACACAAACAAGGTCACCGCCAACAGCGCAAGCGTTCTCCACACCCGATTTTTTCGATTTTTCATTTACACCACTCCTCTTTGTGGATTGTATTGCGCGAAATCGCAAAAAATGCTTGCAGGACAAGGCAAAACGCGGTATACTATCCGTTGAGAGAAAAATTTTAAGGAGGTGGACGGTATGAAGTTTTTTGCGGACAGCTATGACGTAGCGGTCGTCGGTGCCGGTCACGCCGGTGTCGAAGCGGCGCTGGCGGCGGCGCGCCTCGGGTGCAAAACTGCGCTGTTTACCATTAACCTCGACTGGGTGGCGAATATGCCCTGCAACCCCTCTATCGGCGGCACGGCAAAAGGACATCTCGTGCGCGAAATCGACGCGCTCGGCGGCGAAATGGCTAAAGCGGCGGACGATACGCTGTTACAGTCCCGTATGCTCAACCGCGGCAAAGGCCCTGCCGTCCACTCGTTACGCGCACAGATTGACCGCCGCGACTATTCGGCGCGCATGAAAAAAACGCTGGAACAAACGGAAAATCTCCACGTGCTGCAAGGCGAAATCGTCTCGCTTACGCAGGAGGAAACCGGCGAGTGGCGGTTTTCGACGCGGCTTGAGGCGGAATACACCGCCAAAGCCGTTATTTTGGCAACCGGCACGTTCTTGCGCGGCAAAATCTTCGTCGGCGACGTGTCTTACGACGGCGGCCCGGACGGTATGTTTGCCGCCACCGACCTCACTGCCGATTTGCTCAAACTCGGTATGCAACTTCGCCGCTTCAAAACGGGTACGCCGGCGCGCGTTTTGCGCTCGTCCATTGACTTTTCCGAATTAGAGGTGCAACCGGGCGACGAGCCGGTGGTGCCGTTCTCGTTTGAAACCGAAAAAGAACTCGAAAACAAGCTCCCCTGCCACATTACGTGGACCAACAGCGAGACGAAACGCATTATCCTCGAAAATCTCCACCGCTCGCCGCTGTATGCCGGCAAAATTGACGGTGTCGGTCCGCGCTACTGCCCGAGCATCGAGGACAAAATCGTCCGCTTCGCCGACAAAGAAGCGCATCAGGTGTTTATCGAGCCGTGCGGCTATAAAACCGACGAAATGTACCTGCAGGGGCTGTCGTCCTCACTTCCGGTGGACGTGCAGTTTGACATCTTAAAATCCATCAAAGGCCTCGAACACGTCCACGTGATGCGCCCGGCTTACGCGATTGAATACGATTGCTGTGACCCGTTGCAACTGGCGGCAACGCTCGAATTCAAAGCGCTTCCCGGCCTTTACGGCGCGGGCCAGTTTAACGGCAGTTCCGGCTATGAAGAGGCGGCGGCGCAAGGGCTTGTCGCCGGCATCAACGCCGCGCTCAAAATCAAAGGCGAAGAGCCGATGATTTTAGACCGTGCGGACGGCTATATCGGCACGCTGGTCGATGACCTTGTGACCAAAGGCTGCTCCGACCCGTACCGTATGATGACCTCGCGCTCGGAATATCGCCTTGTGCTTCGTCAGGACAACGCCGACGAGCGCCTAACCCCCATCGGGCGGCGCGTAGGCCTCGTGACGGACGAGCGGTGGGCACACTATATCGCGCGCAAAATCGCCAAAATCGCGGAACTCGACCGCCTGCACGACACGGTGCTTCCCCCGTCGGAAGCGCTGTCCGCTCTGTGCGAAGAAAACGGCACCACACCGCCGCAAACCGGCGTGCGGCTGTCGGAACTTATCAAGCGGCCGCAACTCGATTACGCGAAGCTGGCGGCGGTTGACCCCGACCGTCCGACCCTCGATCCGCTCGTTATCGAGCAGCTTGAGGTGCAACTCAAATACGAGGGATACTTAAAGCGGCAAGAAGCCGATATCCGCGAAATGCGGCGGCTGGAAAACCGCCTGCTTCCCGACGACATCGACTACGACGGCATTACGGGACTGCGCAAAGAAGCGCGCGAAAAACTCGGCAAAATCCGTCCGCGCAGCATCGGGCAAGCCTCCCGTATCAGCGGCGTCAGCCCGGCGGACGTGGCGGTGCTCATCCTGTTCTTGCAGGCGAGAGGGGAATCGTAAATGCTTACGTGGTATTTTTTAGGGTGGCTCGCCCTTGTCGGCATTATCGGCTCGGCGGTCTCCATTTACGATAAATGGGCGGCGAAACACAACCCCCGTCACCGCATCCGCGAAAAAACCCTGCTCCGGCTCGGCGCGGTGGGTGGCGCGCTGCTCATGTATATCACTATGCAACTCATCCGCCACAAAACGCAGCACAAAAACATTATGTGGGGGCTGACGATAGAATATCTCGCCCACGCGATGATTTGGGGCTTTTTGCTCTATAAGGAGGGCCACGTCGAATGGTTGACAAAACTCTTTTGATCTCCGCCGCCGAAACGGTCGGTGTCGCGCTCTCCCCCGAAACGGCGGAAAAATTCGACACGTACGCCGCGCGGCTTGTCGAATGGAACGAAAAAATCAACCTGACCGCCCTCACCGCTCCGCGCGACATCGTGTGGAAACATTTTGCGGACAGCCTTTCCGCCGCACCGACTCTGCCCAAAACGCCGTTTTCGCTCATTGACGTCGGCACCGGCGCCGGTTTTCCCGGCGTGCCGCTCGCGCTTGTGCGTCCCGAGCTGAAACTGACGCTGTTGGACAGCCTGCAAAAGCGGCTGACGTTTTTGGACGAACTGTGCAAAGAACTCGGCATTCCCGTCACCCTCGTCCACGCGCGTGCCGAGGACGGCGGCCACGACCCGGCGCTTCGCGAACAGTTCGACGTTGCCACCGCGCGCGCGGTGGCAAACTTGCCGGTATTGTGTGAATACTGCCTGCCGTTCGTCAAAGTGGGCGGACAGTTTCTCGGGATGAAAGGCCCGTCGGGCGACGAAGAACTTTCCGCCGCAAAATCCGCGGTGAAAAAACTCGGCGGCAAAACGGCGCAGGTCAAAACGCTGACGCTGGATACCGCAGGGGAGCCGTTCGACCGAACGCTGATTTTCATTGACAAAATCGCCAAAACACCGAGCGCATATCCCCGTCCTGCCGCTAAAATCAAAAAAAGCGCGCTGTAACGCGTGCTTTCGACACCAAAATTTGACCGTCTTTTTTCTTTGTGCGTGATAGCATAAAAAGAAAAAGGACGGTTTTTTATGTGGGATAGTAAAGTTCAAAAACGAGCCGGTGCGGTCGTCAAATTTCCGGTGGATGCCATTCGCCCGAACCCGGCGCAACCGCGACGCTACTTCGCCTATGACAAACTGCTGACCCTCGCCCAAAGCATCGGCGAAAACGGGCTTCTTCAACCGTTGACCGTTACGATGCAAAGCGGCGTGCCGACGCTGGTTGCCGGCGAACGGCGACTGCGCGCGTGCAAATTGGCAGGGCTCAAGACCGTTCCGTGCATCGTCGTCAAACAAACGGACGAGCAGTCCGCAGTGCTCGCGCTGGTCGAAAACCTACAGCGCGAGGATTTGCATTATTTCGAGCAGGCGGAGGGCATTCGCCGCTTAATCGACGATTATCATCTGACCCAGGAGCAAGCGGCAACGCGCCTCGGCTTTACCCAACCCACCATCGCCAACAAACTGCGCCTGCTTGCCTTTACGCCTGCCGAACGGGACAAGCTTCTCGCCGCCGGCGCCAGCGAACGCCACGCGCGCGCCCTGCTCGGGTTAGAGGATACCGCACGCGCCGCTCTGCTGGTGCGCATGACGGCGGAAAACTGGACGGTGGCGCGCACCGAACGGGAAGTGGCCCAGTTCAAAGCAACGGAAAAAGCACCGCGCCGAAAGGTGATGCCGCTCGTCAAAGACGTGCGCTTGTTTTTCAACACCGTTGACCGCGCGGTAGACACGATGCGCCGCTCGGGCGTTGCGGTAGATGCCGAAAAACGCGAGGGCGACGGCTATATCGAATGGGTTGTGCGGATTCCGGACGGAAAGCGCCGTGCCTAACCGCCCCTATTTTTAATTGTGGCTCATCCCGTGTACTCCTGCAACAAGGCCAAAAACGCCGCACGATTGGCGACGGGAATTCCCGTCGCCAACTTTTTCTGTTCTTCCGGCGGCAGAGAACTCGCCCACACGTCGTACACAGCAGACGGCGTCTCTTCGCCGCAAAACAACGCCAGTTTCCCGTTCCACACGCCGAGCGTGCCGTAACACGCCTCGGTGACGGGCGCGCGCACCTCGGCAACCGACGGCACAGACACGTCTTGAGTTGTCGCCGAGGGGGCGCGCGCCGAAAGTCCGCCGATTACCGACACCGAAGCGACCATCACCGCCATCGCCACACCACAAAGCCACCATTTTGTCATCGTCTTCGCTCCCTTTGTTCGTTTTACGGGTATTTTTCCCAATCCGCCGCCGTTTCATACGCAAAAGGATTTGACATTTTGTAAAAAGTTGTTTATACTATATCTGTATGTGTAACTTTTTGATTCTGTGAAGGGAGTGGTCCCCGTGGCGAAAGACACTCGCAACCAAAAACGCTCCACCGTCGCGTGGTATAACCGTCCTGCGGCAAAACGCACGTGGAAAGTGTTCAGCATCGCAATGAAATGCCTGTTTACCGTGTTTCTGGTCTTTTTCGTGACCGGATGCTTGGTGGCCGGCATTATGGCTTACTATATCTCGAACGCGGTGGACTCCGGCGCGGACGTCCCCGAACTGACGACCTCCGGCAATGTGGGAACGAGCGTGATGCTCACCTACGACGAGGAAGACGAGAAATGGAAAGAGTTTATGCACCTCGAAGGCTCCAACCATATTTGGGCGGACCTCGACGATATTCCCGTCAATATGCAAAACGCCGTGATCGCCATTGAGGACGAGCGTTTCCGCCAACACGACGGCGTGGACTGGAAACGTACCGCCTCCGCCGTGGTCAATATGGTGTTCAAATTCTCGTCGGTGGAGTACGGCGGCTCGACGCTGACCCAACAGCTTGTTAAACAGCTGACCGGTGATAACGACCATACCGTTATGCGTAAGGTCACCGAAATTATGAAAGCCCTCGAACTGGAAAAACAGTATTCCAAAGACGAAATTCTCGAGTCGTACCTGAACATCCTGCCGCTGTCCGACAATATTACCGGCGTGGGCTTCGGCGCGAACTACTATTTCGGCTGTGACGTGGAAGACTTGTCGCTTGCCCAGTGCGCGGTGCTCGCCAGTATCACCCAAAACCCGTCCTACTACGACCCCTATCGCCATCCCGAAAACGTCCGCGACCGTCAGCAGACCGTGCTGTGGAAAATGAAGGACCTCGGCTTTATCACCGAAGACGAATATACTCAGGCGATGGGCGAAGAACTGATTTTGTCCAGCAACGTCTCTTACGTCAGCGTACAGGACTACTACACCGATATGGTCATCGAGAGCGTTATCGCCGATTTGATGAATCAATACGGCTACTCCTACGCGCAGGCGGAGAATATGATTTACTACGGCGGCCTGCGCATCTATTCGTGGGAAGACGTCGCGCTCCAAGCCTCGATGGAGCGGCTGTATGCCGACGAATCCATTTACCCCGACTCTATTCCGGGTGACGAGGAAGATCCGCGCGTCGCGTTCTTTGCCACCGATTACAACGGCAAGGTCATCACCACCGTGGGCGACCGCGGCGTTAAGACCGGCGACCGCGTGACCAACATCTCCACGATGTCTAAACGTCAACCCGGTTCGTCCATTAAACCGATTGCGCTGTATGACCTCGGTATCGAGTATAACCTCTTTAACTATTCGAGCCGCGTGGCGGATGCCCCCTGCCTGACCGTCGGCGGCAAACCGTGGCCGCCAAACTACGGCTATTCCTACGCATTCGACAACGGCTATACCCTGCTCTACCTCGGTTTACAGCAGTCGCTCAACACCGTGGCAACGCAGGTGCTCAATCAGGTCGGTCTCGACAACAGTTACGACTTCTTAACCAACGTGCTCGGTATCTCCACCTACGTGGAGGACGATATTAACTTCTCCGCACTCGGTCTCGGCGGTGCCACCTACGGCGCGTATTTGAGCGAACTGACCTCCGCTTACCAAATTTTCGGTAACGGCGGTGTCTACAACGGCTTCTACTGCTACGACAAAGTGGAAAACGCCCAAGGCGAAGTGCTGTTGCAAACGGCGCCGCTCGGCGTCCAAGCCCTCTCCGAGGATTCTTCCTACGTTATGAACCGCCTCTTGCAACAAGTCGTGCGCGGCTCGCTCGGTACGCTCTATAAAGTCAGCGGCAGTTGGCCGTCGAGCACCGAAGTGTTCGCCAAAACCGGTACGACCGACGCCAACAACGACGTGCTCTCCGTGGGCGGTACCACAGAATTCGTGGCCGGCTGCTGGTTCGGTTATCGCTATAACAACGAAATGACCTACACCCAAGCACAAGCCGTTAAAACGCTGTGGAACGAGGGTATGCACCTCTTAAACCGTGAATTCCCCGGCGGCTCGTTTGAACATTTCGGCGAAACGAAAGAACTCACCTTCTGCCGCAAAACGGGCCTTTTGGCATCGTCCTCGTGTTCCGACTGCGCCACCGGCGTGTACCGTCTGTCGAACATTCCTGCCACCTGCACCGCTTGCGGTGGCGGCAGCGCCAAAAAGACCACCAAACCGAACACCGCGGCTACCACCGCGCCGCCGGTCGTCTCGACTCCTGCCGAGACATCGGAAGCGCCGGTTGAGGTCTCCGAAGCTCCGGTTGAGGTATCCGAAGCGCCGGTTGAGGTGTCCGAAGCACCGGTCGAGGTCTCCGAAGCACCTGCGGAATAACTGAAAAACGAAAAGAGCCTTGGCAAGCGCCAAGGCTCTTTCTTTGTTCTTTTTCGAATTATTCGACCGTCACGATTGCGGAAACCGGGACAAACGGAATGTCGTTCGCATCCACGTCGATGTTGTTGCCCTCTTTGCAACCGATGTTGACGTGATACTCACCCGGTGCGGCATTCTGCGCCACGCGGAAAGTGATTTTGGCGACGTCACCCACCACCGAATAGTTTTGGATTTCGCGGCCGGCACCCTGCAACACCATTGGATTACCGTTTTTGTTGATGGACATCTCGAAATTGGTGTTGTAGGCGTCGCTCATCACAGCGTCCACCGGCGTCATCACCGCGGCATCGTAGTTGATTTCCCAGGAAAAGCCCCACAAATCCGACGATTCCGTGATAGACAAATCGAGCGTTACCTCTTCTCCGGCTTTGACGGTCGCATCCGTCAACACCATCGCCGATGCAAGCAGGTGATTCGGATCGTTTTTGCCGGATGACGGCGAGGCCTCTTTGCCGCAACCGCAAAGCAGCACAGCACAGAGAAGAACGGCGCTTACGGCGCCGACAATTCGTTTTTTCATAATCGTTTCCTCCTATTTTTTCCTATTATACCAAATGTGCCGCCGTTTGGCAAGAAAAAATCCCGTCCGACGTATCGGACGGGATTTTTATCATTTTTTGCGATTACGCCTGCGCGGTCACGCCGGTTTTGTCGTTGTCGCTCCAGGCGGTCATGCCGTCCACGGTGCGGAACGCCTGCACGGTGTATTTTGCGCCGGCTTTGGCGGTCGCACTGCGGTCGGTGTAGCTCGTGACCGTCTGGCCGGTCAACGTCTTGACCGTCTTCCACGCCGACCCGTTCCACTTATAGAGACGGTAGCCGGTGGCACCGGTGGTCTGCTCCCACGAGACGACCACACCCTCGCCGATTACCTCGGCGGCGGTCAGCACCGGCGCTTTCAGTTGCACGCTCGCGGTGGTGCCGGTCAGGTCGAAGGAACTGTACACCTTTGTGCCGTTTTCGGTGGTGTACGCCTGCACAGTGTAGAGATATACCACGTTGGGCAACGGTTTTTCGTCCGTATACTGGGTCGCAGGAGCGGCGGCCGTGGCGATGGTACGCCACGAACTATCGGCAGTCTTGCGATAGATGCGGTAACCCTCGGCTCCGCTCACCGGCTCCCACGTAATGGTGATGCTCATGCCGGTGACGGTGGTTTCGCTCTCCGGTTCGCCGAAGGTGGCGGTTGCCCACACGCCGGTCTGGTTATAGGAGCTCCACATCCGCGTACCGGTCAGGTCGCTGTCTTTGTACGCCTGCACCGTGTAGGTGTAGGTTTCGCCGGAAACGAGGCCTTTCGCCAAGTACGAGGTGGTATCCGCGCTGTCAAAGGTCTTAACGGTAATCCAGTTGTCGCCGTCTTTGCGATAGAGGCGATAACCGTCCGCGTCGGTCACCTTGTTCCACTCAACCGTAATGCCGGTCGCGGAAGCGGTCGCACCTTTAAGCTGCGGTGCGCCGAAGACAACCGTCGCAAGCGCGCCCGGCTCTTCGCAGTCGCTCCAGATTTTGCCGGTGGAACCGGTGACGTACGCCTGCACCGTATAGTTGTAGTTGCCCTTTTCAAGGCCGGTGTCGGTGATGGAAGCGGTCGTGCCACCGGTCACAGTCTTCAGCGTCGTCCACTCGCCGCCGGAGGCTTTGCGGTAGATGCGATAGCCCTCGGCACCCTCGACCGCCGTCCAGTTGACGACAACGGTCGAACCGTCGATGACCGGCGTACCCATTTTCGGAGTTGCCGGCGCATCCGGGTCAACGATCAGCGATTTGAACGAGGCGGAGATGACCACCGCGCTCGCCGGCATCGTAAAGGTGGTGGTCGAAGCGGTGTCGTTTGCAAAGGTGCTCACGCCGACCCACTTGACAAACTCTTTGCCTTCCGGCACCGTGGCGGTAACCGTCACGATATCGCCGGCTTTGGCTTCGTCGATGACCTCGCCCAAGCTGTTGGTGGCTTTACCACCGGACACCGTAATGGCATACGGCGCGAGTTTGTAGGTCGCGGCAATGGTCACGTTCGCCGGCGGCATAATGAAGGAAGTCGTCGCATCGTTTTCGTGAACGATTTCCGCGCCGCCTGCCGACACAATCCATTTGTCGAACACGAAGCCGTCCGCCGGAGCGTCGGCGGTAATGGTCACCACGTCCTCAAAGTGGAGGCCGGTGGTCTTGGTCGCCTTCGCATTCGTAAGCGTCAGCGTGTAGTCGATTTGTTTGAAGTTGGCGGTAATCTCCACGTCTGCCGACGGCATCGTGAAGGTCGCGTTGATCGCGGTCAGGCTCGACAGCGTCACGTTGTTCGAGTTGACCGTCCAGCTGACGAATTCGTAGCCGGTCTTGGGCGTGCCGTCCAGCGTGACGAAGTCGCCCGTAATCGCGGTGTTCTTGTTGCACGCACCGTTGTTGACGATGACGTTAAACCGCGCGAAGTCGTAGGTCGCTTCGATCGCGATGTCCTGCGCCACCATCGTAAAGGTGGTGGTGGCTTTGGACGCATCCGCAAGCACGATACCGTCGCCGGATTTCACGTTCCAACCGGTGAAACGCATACCGTCCGCCGGCGTGTCCGCCACAATCGTCACGGTGTCGCCGTAGTGCGCTTTGGTCACTTCCACGCCGTTCACTTTCGCCACACCAAGGGCAAGGCCCACGGCATACTCATGCTGGCGATAGGTCGCGGTGAGGGTAACGTCTCCCTCCGGCATCGTAAACGAGGTGGTCAGCGCGTTGATGTCGCCGAACATCTGCGCCGGGTTATCCGTCATCGGAACGCCGTTGATTTTCACCGTCCAACCGGCGAAATCGTAGCCGGTCTGCGGATTGTTGGCAATCAGCGAAACTGCCTCGCCTTTCGCCGCCTCGGCAACGCCTGCCTGGCCGTTTTCTACGGTCACGGTATATTTCGTCGCCTCGGTAGGCGTGGTGGGCGCGGTCGTTACGTCGCCACCGGTATAGCCGTCGATGATCAGGTTCGTTTGCTTAAAGTCGGGGTGTATAACGCTACCACCGAGCACAACGTCGCTGTTCATCGGAATCTCAAACGTCGCCACAAGCGTGTTGCTGCCGTCTTTCGGGCCGGCGGTCTTGGGCGTAATCGCCACGCCGTTCGCGGTAAGATTGAAGCACGCAGCGGCTTTTTCAAAGGAGTAGCCGCTACCTTGCCACACGTCAACCAGTTCAAACGTCACATTTGCCGTGGCGCCTTTCGCATACTCAAAAACATTGGTATCGCTGGCTTTATACTTGTGAGTGTCCCATTTCGGCGACTCCTCGGTAAAGTCCACCGTCAGCAGATATTTATCGCCCTGCGGACGAGTCTGCGTCGTGGTGGTCGTTTGGGTGGTCGTAGTCGTCTTGGTGGTAGTCGTGGTCTTGGTCGTCGAGGTCGTCTTCGTCGTCGAAGTGGTCTTCGTCACGGACGAGCCGGACTGCGACGGTTGCGACTGGGACGCGGACGACTGGGTCGCCGTCGGCGCAGTCGGGGTGCTGCCCTCGGACAGATAGATGTTGTCGCAGGTCAGCGTACCGTTTTGCTGTTTATACACAGAAACGATAAAGGTGATTTCGCCCACCGTATCGCCGGTGGTGAAGGTATATTGTTGTTTTTTCGACAAATCCACCTCGATTTCCGAGCCGGTTGCGCCGCGGATATACATATACGCGGACACGCCGGAGCGGACAAAGTCGCCGGACACGGTGTAGGTGGTGTTCGGTTTGCAGCCGCCGACCACTTGGGTCAGGGTCGCGGTATCGGTGTTCGTCGGGGTCAGCACCACTTTGCCGTCGGCGGTGCGCTCGGCACCGGCAAGGCTCCAGTAGGTGGTATCCGTATCGAAGCCGCCGTTGAGGATGGTGCCGGAGTTGTTGGCGCCACCGCCACCGCCGCCACCGCCACCGCCACCGCCGGCACCGATTTCCACAAAGGTGCGCGACGACCAGTCGGTGGTGTAGTTATAGTCCACGTAGTGGGTGCGGACGCGGTAGACGTGAGTCGAGCCGGGTTCCATACCGTCTTTTTCATATTCTTTGGTGGTCACGTTTTCGAGAACGATCACGCCATCCTCTTCGAGGTCGTAGGTGACGTTATAGTGACCTTCCTCGGACGAGTCGGACCAATACATACTCACGCCGGTCTCGGAAGCATAGGCTTTGATTCCGGGAGGCGTGAATTCCAGCGCGTGACCGTTATAAATCTCGAGCGGTGCGCTCCACGGGCTATAGGTGTCCGTCTGCATATCGTAGGAACGAACGTAGAACGTAAAGATACCGTCGCCGAGCGTCACGTTGGAAATGGCATAGTAGTTACCGCCGCCGCCGTAGTTACGGGATTTG
>JAZUEK010000079.1:0-3931 GCA_045640165.1 Acutalibacteraceae bacterium
CGGCGGCGTTGCCTCGGCCGCTGATGGCGCCGACAAACTCGCATCCGGCGCATCGGATTTGAAAGACGGCACGGCGCAACTGAAAGACGGCGCCGCCACGCTCTATGACGGCATTTTGCAGCTCAAAAACGGCGCACCGGCTCTTGTAGATGGCGTAACTCAACTGAAAGACGGTGCGATGCAGTTGGATGAAGGCCTTCAGAAGTTCAACGAAGAGGGTATTCAAAAAATCGTCGATTTGGTAGACGGTGATCTGAATGGCATTGTTGCTCGCTTGAAAGCGACGGTGGACGTGTCCAAAAAGTACCGCAACTTTGCCGGTATCGGCAACGATATGGACGGCCAAGTCCGCTTCATCTACCGCACAGACGAAATCCAATAAATAAGAAAAACCGCCGAGCATTTCGCTTGGCGGTTTTCTGTTATCCGTTTTTGCTGTTAAATAATTTTGAGTTTTCTATCGATTCCATCATTCCGGCTGATTACAAAAACCAAAGGGAGAGACTACTTCGTTACGTAGTCTCTCCCAGCGAGAGGTTCTTTTTGAGGCAATTATTTTTTCTTTTTCACAAGCACCAACACGAGCACGGCGATAAGCACCAGCAGTCCCGCGCCCACGCCAATCCACAAAAGCGGCTTGCGAAGCAGGTCGCCGCCCGTCGTCGGCTGTTTTGTATCTTTCGATTGCGGCGCGGTGGTGACGGTCGCCGTCGGTTCGGTTGCAGTCGTGGTCGGGAGCGGCTCGTCGGTCAAAGCAAAGTTGAGCCCGTTCGTAAAGGCATAGGAGTGCGCCGTCGATTGGTTGTAGCTGGAAAGCACGAAATCGTCGCGGCAACCGTCGAACACGTCGCCGTTGATACTAGACGATGCATTAAGCAGCGTCACGCGTTTGAGATACGGGTTACCGGCAAACGCGCAATCCATCAACTGCGCCACCGACAGCGGCACGATAACCTCCTCTGCTTTGTTGGCAGGCGAATAGAAATAGAGTTTGTAGCCGCTGGAAGATAACAACGTGTCGTTTTCCCATTTGAAAGCGGTGTTGCCATCCGCTACGTCGATTTTCTCGAGCGACGAGCAAAACGCAAACACACCGGCGCCGAGCGTTGCCACGCTTTTCGGCAACGTGATTGTTTTGATCTCGGTCACGTACTCGAACGCGCGATCACCGAGTTCGGTCAAGCTATCCGACAGCGTTACCGCCGTCAGCGTGTGGTTGACGGCGAACGCATACGGCGCAATCACCGCCACCGCATCCGGCACGACAAACGTCGTTCCGGCGAGACCGGACGGATAGCACACAAGCGTGGTTTTGTTCTTATTGTAGAGCACGCCGTTTTCCACGGTAAACCAACCGTTTTTCTTGTTGACCGCAATTGTTTTGAGCGACGTGCATCCCATAAATGCCGCATCGCCCAAGTTTTCGAGCAGGGCAGGCAAAGTGATTTCCGCAAGCCGCACACAACCGGAAAACGCAAAATTACCAAGCGTCGTCAGCGAAGCAGGCAACGTCACTTTTTCGAGCGCAGAACATTCGTTAAACGCCTCGTTCCCGATTTCGGTTACGCTGTCGGGGAGTTTTATCTCTTTGAGCGACGCGCATTTGCAGAACACGTCGCCGCCAATCGTTGTGAGTTTTGCCGGCAAGTCAATCGACTCGAGCGGCATTTCCGCAAACGCATAATCGCCGATTTCGCGAAGCGTAGACGGCAGTTTCAGCGTCTTAATCTTCGTGCGAGACAACGCCTCGCCGGCGATTTTGGTCACGCCGACGGGAACCGAGAAAGACGTATCTTTCCGCCCACGCGGAAAACAGACGAGTTCGGTCATATCTTTGGAATACAAAATTCCGTCTTTGGCGCAGTAGGTCTCGTTGCCGGCCGCCACGGTGAATTTTTCAATTCCGGTGCAGTCGAGGAACGAGCCGTCGCCCACGCTCGTCACGTTCGAGGGAATCTTGACGGTTTTCAAATTCGTGCATTTATACAGCGAATACGCGCCGAGAGCTCGCAAACTGCTCGGCAGTTCCAGTTCGGTCAAACCGATGCAATCGTACATCGCGTAGTTGGCGATACCCACCACGCTGTCGGGAATATCAATCGTCTTAAGGCTTTCGCAGGCGTACAGCCCATAGTCACAGATTTCGTAAAGATCTTTCGGCAACGTCAGCGACTCAAGGCCGAGACAGGCATACAGCATATATTCGGAAATCTCGGTCACGCCGTCGGGAATTTTGAGCGATTTGAGTTTGTCGCAATAATAAAACGCATAATCGCCGATTACGGTCACCGTTTCGGGAAGCGTGATTTTCTCCAAATTGCGACACATATAAAACGCCTTGTCGCCAAGCGTCGTCAACGTGTTCGGAAGCACCACCGAGGTAAACTCCCCTTGGGCAAATGCCGTTTCGCCGATGCCCACCACTTTGTAGCCGGCGATGGACGACGGAACGGTCAGCGTTTCGCCGATTTCGGACATCGTGCCGGTAATGGCGGCAACCCCCTCTGCGGCGGCATACGTAAAGGTTACACCATTGATGTTCTCATACCCTTCGATGGTCTCGACCTCGCTTTCCTCATCCGCCAAAGCGGAAAACGGCAAAGCGAGAAGTATGCACATCGTGAGAAGCAAACCCACGAACGATTTTCCAAAATGTCGTTTCATAAAAACCTCCATCGCGCCGATTGCGCTCTTATTATCATACCTTATAGAGGGGTTTCTGTCAACCGAAAAAACGCGGAGGAACGAATCCTCCGCGTTTTTGCCTTAAATTGCTTATTTCGTGCCGAAAATGCGGTCGCCGGCATCGCCGAGACCCGGAACGATGTAGCAGTTCTCGTTGAGTTTCTCGTCCACGTGGGCGCAGTAGATTTCCACGTCCGGATGGGCTTTGGTGAGCGCTTCCACGCCTTCGGGAGCGGCAATCAGGCACATAAATTTGATGTTTTTGCCGCCGCGCTCTTTGATGAGGGAAATCGCGTCAATCGCCGAGCCGCCGGTGGCGAGCATCGGGTCGGTCACGATGACGAGACGGTTTTCGATGTTGTTCGGGAGTTTGCAATAGTACTCGTGCGGCTCGTGGGTTTTGGGGTCGCGGTACATACCGATGTGACCGACGCGCGCGGACGGCACGAGAGTCAAGAAGCCGTTGACCATACCGAGACCGGCACGGAGAATCGGCACAACCGCCAGTTTCACACCGGCGAGCATATTGGTTTTGGTTTTGCAAATCGGGGTTTCGACCTCGACTTCTTCGAGCGGCAGGTCACGCAGCGCCTCGAAGCACATCAGCATGGTGATTTCTTCCACGAGCGTGCGGAACTGGTTGCTGCTGGTCTCCACACTGCGGAGAATGGAGACTTTATGCTGAATCAGCGGATGATCGAACACGGTAACATTTTTCATATCCATCGTTTATAACGACCTTTCTATATATTGTGGATATAGTATATCACACATCCTTGAAAAACACAACCCCTATTTCGACAATTTTTTGAAAACGACAAACGTCATTAAAAAAAGAGCATTGCTTTCGCAATACTCTTTTTTTGGAGGTGCCACCCAGATTTGAACTGGGGAATCAGGGTTTTGCAGACCCATGCCTTACCACTTGGCTATGGCACCATATTTGGCAAAAGACGCCAAATTGCTTTGACGTCTTTTGTCTTGTGGAGCGGCTTACGAGGCTCGAACTCGCTACCTCCACCTTGGCAAGGTGGCGCTCTACCAGATGAGCTAAAGCCGCAGATGCGGAATGCTTTCGCATTCCGTGGTGCCTCCGATCGGAATCGAACCAATGACACGGGGATTTTCAGTCCCCTGCTCTACCAACTGAGCTACAGAGGCAAATATGGCGACCCGGAACGGGATCGAACCGTCGACCTCTAGCGTGACAGGCTAGCGTTCTAACCAGCTGAACTACCGGGCCATA
>JAZUEK010000080.1:0-61761 GCA_045640165.1 Acutalibacteraceae bacterium
GCGGCGGTGAAGGTCGGGATCGCGATGGCGATCAAGATGGCGATGATCGCGATAACGATGAGCATTTCCATCAAGGTAAAGCCCTTTTTGTTCATTTTTTTCATAAGACATTTCTCCTTTTCAAAAATGTTTTTATTCCAACGGGCGGAGAGTTGATCCGACCGAATTGGACAATTTAGTCAAAATTTCCGCAAATCTTTTTCGATTTTCGGAAAAATGTAACAATTTGTTACAAACAGAGTGTAACATAGTGTTACAATAATGTCAAGAGGAATTTTCAAAAAATCGCAAAAAATTTTTGCGAAAGGAGAAATTTTTATGAGCGACTCGCCCGTCGGCTTGCTCGGCCTGCGAGAAATCCGCAAAAAGAAAGGCTTCAGCCAGCAAAAAGTCGCGTTAGAACTGAACATCAGTCGCGAAGCCCTCTCCTACTACGAAAACGGCAAGCGCAGTCCGGACGTGCAGATGTTGCGGAATATGTCCGACTATTTCGACGTGTCGATTGACTACATTGTCAACGGTGTCGAGTTTTCGCCCCGTTTTTCCCCTGCAACCGAATAACACCCTTACCGAAAATCGGTAAGGGTGTTTTTGTTTGTAGATATTACCCAAGGTGATTTTGTAGGGGTCATTCACGAATGACCCCATTGCAGTCGGTGTGACGTATTCGGTGGGGCGATTCGTGAATCGCCCCTACATACACGCCACACATCCCATCAAAACCCCAGAAAGGGACGCCGAGGTCGCCGTCCCCTACACGCCCGACGGGAGATGGTTCCTCGTTGTAGGGACCGGCGTCCTCGACGGTCCTTTCAAAAACATCCCACACAAACAAAAAAGAGCATCGCTCACGCGATGCTCTTCTATATAATAGATATTCCTTATTTCTTGAAGCTGTCTTTGAGCGAAACCGAACGGTTAAAGATGAGGTTGTCCGGCGTGCTGTCTTTGTCGGCGCAGAAATAGCCGAGCCGCATAAACTGGTAGCCGTCCCCTGCTTTCGCGCCGGCGAGCGCCGCTTCCAGCTTGCACCCTTTGAGGGTTTCGAGGGAATCGGGATTTAAGCACGCGATAAAATCTTTGCCGGACGCATCCGGATCGGGATCGCTGAAGAGCAGGCTATACAGCCGCACTTCGGCATCGACGGCGGTCGCCGCGTCCACCCAGTGGACGGTGCCTTTGACCTTGCGGCCGTCGGGCGTGTTGCCGCCTCTCGTTTCGGGGTCATATTCGCACAAAACCTCGACGACGTTTCCGGCTTCGTCCTTGACACAGCCGGTGCATTTGACGACGTAGGCAGATTTAAGCCGCACCTCGTTGCCCGGGAAGAAGCGGAAATAGCCTTTGACCGGCTCTTCCATAAAGTCATCCTGCTCGATAAAGAGATGTTTCGAGAAGCTGACTTTGTGCGTACCGCTGTTTTCTTTGGTCGGGTTGTTTTCGACCTCGAACACCTCGCCCTCGCCCTCGGGATAGTTGGTGACAGTGAGTTTGACGGGGTGAAGCACCGCAAGCGCACGGGTGGCGTTTTCGTTTAAGTCTTCGCGCAGGCAATGTTCGAGAAGCGCGATTTCCACCGTGTTCGGCACTTTGGCAACACCGATACGCTCGATGAAATTCTTGACCGACGCCGGCGTATAGCCGCGGCGGCGAAGGCCCGACAAAGTCGGCATGCGCGGATCGTCCCAACCGGCAACGTAACCCTCTTCCACAAGCTGGCGGAGTTTACGTTTGGACAAAACGGTGTGGTTGATACCGAGACGCGCAAATTCAATCTGACGCGGATTCGTGTCATAGTCGATATTTTCGCGCACCCAGTTATACAACGGACGGTGATCCTCGAATTCGAGCGAGCAGAGCGAGTGGGTAATGTCTTCGAGCATATCCTCAATCGGGTGGGCGAAGTCGTACATCGGGTAGATGCACCATTTGTTGCCCTGGCGGTGATGTTCCGCATGGTGAATACGATAGATAACCGGGTCGCGCATATTGAAGTTGCCGCTCGCAAGGTCAATGCGCGCGCGGAGGGTCATTTTGCCGTCCTCGAACTCGCCGGCGCGCATCCGCGCGAACAAATCGAGGCTCTCCTCAATCGGGCGATCGCGATACGGGCTGGTCGCCGGGTGAGTGAGGTCGCCGCGGTTGTCGCGCACCTCGTCCGGCGACAGCTCGCAGACGTAGGCGAGGCCTTTTTTGATAAGGCCCACGGCGAATTCATACATTTTTTCGAAATAATCGGAGGCGAAATAGAAGCGGTCGTCCCAATCGAAGCCGAGCCAATGGATGTCCTCTTTAATTGCCTCGACGTACTCCTCGTCCTCTTTTGCAGGGTTGGTGTCGTCCATCCGCAGGTTGCAGATGCCGCCGTAGGTTTCCGCCATACCGAAGTCGATGCACAGCGCTTTCACGTGGCCGATGTGCAGGTAGCCGTTCGGCTCCGGCGGAAAACGGGTGTGGACTTTTTTGCCGTAGCAACGGCCGCCCTCTTGCAATTCCTCGTCAATAATGTCGCGGATAAAGTTGCCGCCTTTGGCGGTGAGTTCTTCTGCCATGTTTGTCCCTCCTTAAAGCGCGTTCGCCGTGTCCGCAAGACGGGCAAGCACGCGGTCGGTTCCCAAAAGTTCCATAATGCGGCAAAGGTCGGGCGTGTTGCGGCGGCCGGTGACCGCAAGGCGGAGCACCGTGCTGACGTCGCCCACGTGGCCTTTATAGGCATCGGGGTTTTGTTTAAATTCTTTCACGTCCGGGCAAAAACCGAGCGCCGGGCAAATCGCTTTGACGCGCTCGAACCACTCGCCTTGGTCGCTGACTTCTTTATAGTCGGCGGCGTACGCGGCGAGAATCGCTTTGGCATCCGCCGGGCTGACCGATTCGGGCAGTTCGGTGGTCGGGACGTAGGTTTCGTCGAAGAAGAACGCGGTGTATTCCGGTGCGTCGCTCCATTTCGCCATATCTTTACGCGGCTTCGGTTTGTCGCGGTCGATGGCGAAGATGTTTTTCGTAAGAGCGCGGTCGCGGTCGAGCAGCGCGAAGAAATCTTTGTCGTATTCTTCCGCCCACGCGAGCACCGCGGCGGTCACGTCGTCGGCGGACATCACCGCAATCACGTTTTTCGACACGTCGTTCATCTTGTTAAGGTCGAACAGCGCACCGGACACGCTCATTTTCTTGATGTTGAACGGGAACGTGCGGCGGTCGGCGGTCGGATTGGCTTTGCGCCATTGTTCGAACTCGCTGCTCGCAATCGTCATCAGGTATTCGAGCACGCTCGCCGCCGGATACCCCTGTTCGGCGTAAAAGTGCATTGCCGCTTGGGGGTCTTTGCGCTTCGACAGTTTGCGCTTGTGGCCGTCTTCCTCCACCATAATGGGGCTGATGTGGGCATATTTCGGGGCTTTGAAGTTGAGCAGGCGGAACAGTTGCAGATGTTTCGGCACACTCGACAGCCACTCGTCACCGCGAATGACGTGGGTGGTGCGCATCAGGTGATCGTCCACCGCGTGGGCGAAGTGGTAGGTCGGCACGCCGTCGGATTTTAAGAGCACGAAATCCTCGTCGTTTTCCGGCATCTCGATGTGACCTTTAATCATATCGTCAAACTTGACGCGGCGCTCTTCGTCGCCATCCGAGCGCAGGCGCACCACGTACGGTTCGCCGGCTTGCAGTTTCGCGAGCGCCTCGTCGGCGGTCAGGTTGCGGCAGGGCGCAAACGCGCCGTAGTAGCCGGTGCGCAGTTTCTGCGCTTCCTGCGTTTCGCGCGTTTTGGCGGTCTCCTCCGGCTTACAGAAGCAGGGGTACGCGCGCTCGTTTTCGACCAGCCATTTCACATAGGTGTGGTAAATCTCGACACGCTCCGACTGGACGTAAGAGCCGTAGTCGCCGGTCACTTTTCCGGGCGCAACGAAACCCTCGTCAATCGGCAAACCAAAGCGGTTGAGCGAGGCTAAAATATCATCGGCGCCGCCCTCCACCTCGCGCTTTTTGTCGGTGTCTTCCAAGCGGAAATAGAACAGTCCTTTGGAAGCGTCCGCCGTCAAGCGGTCGATGAGCGCGGAATAGAACACGCCGAGATGCAAATACCCCGTCGGCGACGGCGCCACACGGGTCACGCGCGCGCCCTCCGCCAAATTACGGGGCGGATACATGGTTTCGTAATCTTCGGGCGTACGGGTCACATCGGGAAACAAAACCGCCGCCACGTCGTTCCAAGTTGCCATAATCAAAGTCCTTCGTTTCTTCAAAAAATATCAACAGTTTATTTTACCCTATTTTTACAGAGTTTGTCAACGATTTCCGACAATTTTTTAAGTAAGGTCGGCTAATTGTTCCGAAGCGGTCGCCCACTCGTCGGTCATCTCGTCAATTTGTGCGCGCAAAGCCGCCTGCGTTTCGGACAATTCCGACAGCCGCACGTAATCGGACAACACGTCCGGGCTTGCCGCTTCCTCTTCAAGTCGCGCAAGTTCCGCCTCGGCGGCGGCAATGTCTTTTTCGAGTTTTTCCACCCGTTTTTGCAGGCGAGACAATTCCTTAAGCGGCGTGGTAAAGCCTTTTTTGCCACCTTTATCGGATTTGGCGGCGACCGGCTTGTCCGAAGTCGTTTCTTCCTGCTCGCGCAACGTCTGCTCGTATTCGTCGTAGCCGAACGGATACACCGTCACGCCGTCGTCAAACACAATCAGGCGATCGGCACATTTTTTCACAAAATAGCGGTCGTGCGAGACGAACACAATCGTTCCCTCGTATTCCGACAGCATATTTTCGAGCGTTTCTTTGCCGACGATATCCATGTGGTTGGTCGGCTCGTCCAAAATCAGCACGTTCGGGCGACGGCGCAAAATCTTGCAAAGCGCGAGCCGCACCCGTTCGCCGCCCGACAGCGCATCCAGCGGCTTAAACACGTCGTCACCGCAAAACTGGAACGCGCCGAGCGCGGTGCGCGCTTGCGACTGTAACATCTGCGGAAACTCCGCGCAAAAATCATCGAGCACCGTTTGGGTGCCGCCGCGCAGGGCTTGTTGCTGGTCAAAATAGCCGATTTTCGCGCGCACGCCGAATTCGTAGCGACCGGAAAGCGGCTCAATATCATTCACGAGCGTTTTGAGAAGCGTGGATTTTCCGATACCGTTTTTGCCGATAACGCCCACCTTTTCGCCGCGCATCACCTCGAAGTTGAGGGTGGCGAGCGGCGCGTCATAGCCGATTTTGAGGTCGGTGACCGAAAGCACCTTTTTCACACTGTCCTCCTCCGGCTGAAACTCCGCGTGGAACGTGCGCAAATCGTAGCGGTCGGGCGCGTCGATTTTGACCATCCGCTCGATTTGTTTTAATTTTGACTGCGCCATCGCCGCCTTGGTCGGTTTATAGCGAAAGCGCTCCACAAGCCGCGTCAATCGCGCGATTTCCGCTTGTTGGGCGGCGTAGTCGCGGCATTGTTTTTGGTAATTCTCGCGTTTTTGCTTTTCGAACGTGGCGTAGTTGCCGGTATAGCGTTTCGTCTCGCCGTATTCGATTTCGTACACCACGCCCACAATTTTGTCGAGGAACATCCGGTCGTGGGACACGACCACCACCGCCGAGCGGTAGTGCTGTAAATAGTCTTCGAGCCAACGGATGGTCTCGATATCCAAGTGGTTGGTCGGCTCGTCGAGGAGCAGAATATCCGGCTTGCTTAAAAGCAGTTTGCAAAACGCGATACGTGTGCGCTGACCGCCGGAAAACTCCGACAACCGTTTGCCTTTATCGTCCTCGGTAAAGCCGAACTTTTTGAGCATCGTCTCGTATTCTTTTTTGTAGGTATAGCCGTCGCGCCGCTCGTATTCCTCGTGCAACTCGCTGTATTCCGCAAGCATTGCTTCCGTCGGCGATTCGGTCATTTGGGTTTCCAATTCTTTGAGCCGTGCTTCGATTTTGAGCAACGGCGCAAACACGGATTTCACCTCGTCTAAAAGCGTCACGCTCTCGTCTTCGAAATCCGTTTGACGCATATAGCCGACGGTCGGCTCGCCTGCATGAGTGACGGAGAACGGTTCTTCCCCCGTTCCCTGTTCCATTTCGAATTCGCCCAAAATCGCGCGCAACAGCGTCGTTTTGCCGCAACCGTTGCGGCCGACGACGGCGATTTTTTCACGGTCGCGGATTTCAAAATCCACGCGTTCCAAAATGGTTTCGGCGCCGCGCGACACGGCTCCGTTGACAATCTTATAAAACACACGCGGCACCTCCTTTGTTCACATACCCGTCCATTATATCGCACCCGTGCGCGATTTGCAAGTAGCAGGCTCGGAAAATCGGACATATAGTGGGTTGAGGTGATACGTGTGGACAATCCGGTTTTGTGGGCGCTTTGCGCCACGCTCGTCACGTGGGGCGTCACCGCCCTCGGGGCAGGCGTGGTGTTGTTTTTTCGGAAAACCGACGAAAAATGGCTCAACCTGACACTCGGTTTCGCGGCAGGCGTGATGATTGCCGCCTCGTTTTGGTCGCTGTTAGACCCGGCCATCGACAAAGCAAAAGAGACGCTCGTCACCCCGGCGTGGCTCGTCGCCACCGTAGGCTTTTTGTGCGGCGCCGTCTTTTTGTGGGCAAGCGACAAAGCGGTGCGCGCCTGCCGCAAAAAAGCGGACAAGGGCGGCGGTGACCGCGTTTCGCGCATGGTGCTGCTCGTGCTGTCCATCACACTCCACAACATCCCCGAGGGCGCGGCGGTGGGCGTGGCATTCGGCGCGCTTGCCAAAGGTTCCAACCCCGAAGCGGTGGCCGGTGCGGTCACGTTGGCACTCGGTATCGCACTGCAAAACTTTCCCGAGGGCGCGGCGGTGTCGCTTCCGCTTTACCGCGAGGGATGCGGACGGTGGAAGAGTTTTGCCGTCGGGCAGGCATCGGGAATGGTCGAGCCGGTCGCCGGCGTTATCGGCGCGCTTCTCGTTACAAAAGTAACCGCCCTTCTCCCCTATGCACTCGCGTTTGCGGCAGGCGCGATGATTTTAGTCGCGGTGCACGAACTCATCCCCGAATGTCAACAAAACAAAGACGCCCACCCGTATTTCGCGACCGCCGGCATTGTCGGTGGATTCGCGCTGATGATGCTCCTGGACGTGGCACTCGGCGGATAAGCGCGCTTGCATTTTTTGTTCGGGTGTGGTATGGTATAGTCATAGAATTTCAAAACAAAGGATGAAAAACTATGGATAACCGCGAAAAATTAAGCAGTCGCCTGGGCTTTATTTTGCTCAGCGCCGGCTGTGCCATCGGATGCGGCAACGTGTGGAAATTTCCGTGGATGGTGGGACAAAACGGCGGTGGCGGATTTGTGCTTTTATACATCCTCTTCCTGCTGATTTTGGGGCTTCCCGTTATGGTCGCAGAATTCTCGATGGGTCGTGCGGCGCAGGCGAGTCCCGTAAAAATGTACCAAAAGCTCGAAAAGCCCGGTTCTAAATGGCATATCCACGGCGGCTTTGCGCTGCTCGGCAACGTCTGCCTTATGGCGTTTTACAGCGTGGTCACCGGCTGGATGCTCTACTATTTCTTAAAATTCGCGCTCGGGATGACCGACGACATCGGCTTTGTCACGATGATTCAAAATCCCGTTGTCAACGTGGCGTTTTTGGCGGTCACCGTGATTCTTTGCTTCGGTGTGTTGTGCTTTAACATCCAAGGCGGCCTCGAACGCATCACCAAAGTGATGATGCTTATGCTGCTCGGCCTGATGCTCGTACTCGCCGTGCGCAGCGTGCTTCTCCCCGGCGCGGCAGAGGGACTGAAATTCTATCTTCTCCCCGACTTTAAGAAAATCAACGGCGACACCGTTGTTGCCGCTATGAACCAGGCGTTCTTTACGCTGAGCCTAGGCATCGGTGCGATGGCGATTTTCGGCAGTTATATCGGCAAAGACCGCTCGCTCCTCGGCGAATCGGTCAACATCATCGCGCTCGACACCTTTGTGGCGATTACGGCAGGGTTTATCATCTTCCCCTCCTGCTTCACCTACGGTGTGGAAGTCAACTCCGGCCCGTCGCTGTTGTTCGACACCATGGCAACCGTCTTTATGAATATGAAAGGCGGACGGTTATGGGGCACGTTGTTCTTCCTGTTTATGACGTTCGCGGCGCTGTCTACCGCGCTCGCGGTGTATGAAAACATCCTCGCCTGCACGCGCGAACTTACCGGTTGGAGCCGCAAAAAAGGCGCGCTTGTCTGCGGTACGGCGATGTTCCTCATTGCGCTGACCACCGCCCTCGGCTATAGCGTGTGGCCATTCCACCCGTTCGGGCCGGACAGCGCGTGGCTCGATTTTTGGGACTTCATCGTGTCCTTTAACCTGCTTCCGCTCGGCTCGCTCGTCTTTGTGGCGTTTTGCTGTAACAAGCGCTACGGTTGGGGTTTCGACAACTTTATGGCGGAAGCCAACGCCGGCGAAGGATTAAAAGTGAAAAAATGGATGAAACCGATTTTCACCTTCGTCGTCCCGGTCGGCGTTCTGCTGTTGTGGCTGTACGGCATTGTGACGTTCCAGTGGAACTAAATCGGCAACAAGTAAGAAAATCCCTGCCTACGCAGGGATTTTTCTTTTATAAAACCGTTGCATTTGCAGAATTTATCGTTTATAATAGATTAAATATTACCCAAAAAGGGCGTGTTGATATGAAATTATCCGAAATTTTGAGCCAAGACAAACTGTCGCTGTCGTTCGAGGTGTTTCCGCCGAAGACCGATGCGGCGTTTAATACGGTAAAAATCGCCACCGAAGCCATTGCCGGACTGCACCCGAGTTTTGTCAGCGTGACCTACGGCGCCGGCGGCGGCACCAGCAAATACACGCTGGATATTGCCGAAAACATCCTTAAAAACTACGGTGTGCCGACGCTCGCCCACCTCACCTGCGTGTCGTCCAGCAAAGAGATGGTCAAAGAACGCATCGAGGCGATGAAACAAGCCGGCATCGAAAACGTGATGGCGCTGCGCGGCGACCTCACCCCCGAGTTGGAGGGTAAAGACCGCTCGCATTGGGACTATCGTTACGCAGTGGACCTCGTGCGCGAACTGAAAGAAAGCGGCGCGGATTTCTGTATCGGCGGCGCGTGCTATCCCGAAGTGCACCCCGAAAGTTCCGACCAAAAAGAGGACATCAAACACCTGAAAGAAAAAGTGGACGCCGGTTGCGAATTCCTCACCACCCAAATGTTCTTCGACAACAACCTGCTGTACAATTTCCTCTATAAAATCCGCGAGGCCGGCATTACCGTGCCGGTCATCCCCGGCATTATGCCGATTACCAACGCAAACCAGGTTGAGCGTGCGGTGAAACTCTCCGGCTCGTTCGTGCCCACCCGTTTCAAATCGCTTGTGGACCGCTTTGGCGACAGCCCGGAAGCCATGAAACAAGCCGGCATCGTTTACGCCACTGACCAAATCATCGACCTCTATGCCAACGGTATCAAAAACGTCCACGTCTACACGATGAACAAGCCGGACGTGGCGGAGAAAATTATGGACAATCTGTCCGCCATTTTGGGGTGAGTCCATGGCGACCGTTTTAACCAAGCTTTTCGACGCTCCGGCCCCCGATTTTGCCGAAGCCGTGCGGTATGCCGGACTTCCCAAAACCGCCGCCGTGCCGGATGCGCTTAAAGCTGTCTTTGACGAACTCGCGCCCTCGCTTTCCTACAAGGTCTGCTACGCGGAATATCCGATTACGCAAAGCGGCGATACGCTCGATGTAGGCTTTGCGACCGTGCAGTCCGCGAATTTGGCGAAAAATCTCGACGGTTGCGACCGCGTGGTGCTGTTCGCCGCAACGGTGGGGCTCGCGCCCGATCGCCTTGCGGAAAAATACCGCCGTCTGTCCCCCGAAAAAGCGCTGTATGCGAACGCCATCGGTGCAGAACGGGTGGAAGCGCTGTGCGATGCGTTTTGCGCCTTTTTAGCCGAAACAAACGCGACGAAACCACGCTTCAGTCCCGGTTACGGCGATCTGCCGCTCTCTTTGCAAACCGCCGTATTCGCCGCACTCGACTGTCCTCGCAAAATCGGCGTGACGTTAACCGACACGCTTTTGATGACCCCCACCAAATCCGTTACGGCGTTGGTGGGCCTTAAAAATTCCCCGTAAAAAGAAGGGATTTCCATGACCGTAATCGAATACCTTTCCGACAACCTGCTGTTTATGGACGGCGGCACCGGCACGTTGCTCCAAGCCGCCGGAATGCCGGCAGGCGTGTCGTCCGAACAATTCGGGCTTGACCGCCCCGACGTCGTGACCGCTATCCACAAACGCTATTACGATGCCGGTTGCAACGTGGTGTCCACCAACACGTTCGGCGTTAACGGACTCAAATATGCCGACGATGATATCGAGAAGATGACGAAAAACGCCCTCGCTTGCGTGGCCGCCGCGCGCGACCAAAGCGACGGCTCCCAGAAAAAGTTTATCGCACTCGACATAGGACCGCTCGGAAAACTCCTTAAACCCTATGGCGAACTCGATTTCGAGGAGGCCGTTGCCGCGTTTGCCAAAACGGTCAACGCCGGCAAAGACGGCGCCGACCTCGTATTCATCGAAACGATGAACGATGCCTACGAAACCAAAGCGGCGCTGCTCGCCGCCAAAGAAAACTGCGATTTGCCGGTGTTCGTCAGCAACGCCTACAGCGAGGACGGTCGCCTGATGAGCGGTGCCGACCCTGCCGTGATGGTTGCGATGCTCGAGGGTCTCGGCGCGGACGCCATCGGCGTCAACTGCTCGTTCGGGCCGAAAGCGCTCGCCCCGATTGTGGAGCAATATCTCGCTCGCGCCTCCATACCGGTGCTGTTAAAGCCGAACGCCGGACTGCCGCGCGTCGAAAACGGCAAAACCGTCTTTGACGTTACCCCCGACGAGTTTGCAAGCGACGTTGCGGCGCTCATCCAAAAGGGCGTGCGCGTGGCCGGTGGCTGCTGCGGCACGACGCCGGAGCATCTTGCGGCGCTGATTGCCGCCTGCAACGGGCAAAAACCCGTCCCCACAACTAAAAAACACACCGCCACCGTCTGTTCCGGATGTAAAGCGGTTGACCTTGACAACTTCACCGTCATCGGTGAGCGCTTAAACCCCACCGGTAAAAAGCGCTTCCGTCAAGCCCTCGCAGAGCGCGATATGACCTATATCTTAGGCGTTGCCGCGGCCCAGCAGGAGCAGGGCGCACACGTCTTAGACGTCAACGTCGGCACCCCCGAAATCGACGAGCCGACCCTTCTGCCCGACGTGGTAGCAGAAGTGCAAGCGGTAAGCGATTTGCCTTTACAGATTGACACCTCTGACCCCGTTGCGATGGAGCGCGCCTTGCGGCGTTACATCGGCAAACCGATGATTAACTCGGTCAACGGCAAGGAAGAATCGATGAAAAGCGTCTTCCCCCTCTCCAAAAAATACGGTGGCGTGGTCGTCGCGCTGACACTCGACGAAAACGGCATCCCCGATACCGCCGACGGACGTGTGGCGATTGCAAAACGCATTCTCGAAACCGCCGCGACCTATGGCATTGATAAGTCACAACTGATTTTCGATCCGCTGACCATGACGGTCAGCGCGGATAAAAACGCCGCGCTCGTCACGCTGGAAGCGGTGCGCCGCATCACGGAAGAACTCGGGTGCAAAACGTCGCTCGGCGTGTCCAACGTGTCGTTCGGGTTGCCCCACCGCGAACTGCTCAACGGCGAATTCTTGGCGCTTGCCAAAGAAAACGGCCTCTCCGCGGCCATTCTCAACCCTGCCGCCCCCCACATCGAGCCGAACGCCTATGCGCGCGCGGTGTTGCTCGCGGAAGACGAGAACTGCGAAGCGTACATCACCTATGCCGCCTCGCTCGAGGATGCGCCGACACCGGCGCTCTCCGTCGGAGACGAAACGCTCGCCGACGCGATTTGCAAAGGGATGAAAGACGCGGCGGTTGCCAAAACAAAAGAACTGCTCGCCACCGTGGCGCCCCTCGCCGTGGTGGAAACCGAAATTATCCCGGCGCTCGACCGTGTGGGTCAAGGCTATGAACAAGGCGTGGTGTTTTTGCCGCAACTGCTCAGAGCCGCCGAATGCGCCGCCGCCGGCTTTGAAGAAATCAAAGCCGCCATGAGCGACAGCGACACCGTCGCG
Organism: Acutalibacteraceae bacterium; assembly: GCA_045640165.1. Lineage (GTDB taxonomy): Bacteria > Bacillota > Clostridia > Oscillospirales > Acutalibacteraceae > RGIG426. The sequence continues at coordinate 12,131 of JAZUEK010000080.1, forward strand.
CGGCCGGGCAAAATCGTGCTTGCTACCGTTAAGGGGGACATTCACGACATCGGCAAAAACATCGTAAAACTCTTGCTCGAAAACTACGGCTTTACGGTTGTGGACCTCGGCCGTGACGTTGCGCCCGAAGCGATTGTCTCCGCGGCGCTCGAACAAAATGCCGGACTGGTCGGGCTTTCGGCGCTGATGACTACCACCGTTCCGGCGATGGAAGAAACCATCCGTGCCCTGCGCGAGAGCGCCCCGAACGTAAAAGTCGTGGTGGGCGGCGCCGTGCTCACTCCGGATTACGCCGCACAAATCGGCGCCGATTTCTACGGCAAAGACGCGATGGACACCGTCCGTATCGCCGAAACGCTGTTCTCGTAAAATGCAAAAAAAGAAAGCCGTTGCAACCATTCGGTTGCAACGGCTTTTTCGTTTGCTACTTATTCAAAAAAGCTTTTCGGGTCGCACATTTTCACCGCGCGGCTGTTGATTTTCACGGAATCCGCCTGCGCGTCTTCTTTGGCTTTCACCGCTTTGTCGAAATCGTCCTGACGGAGAGATTTCACAATCGCCTCGGCGCTGTCGGCACGATAGGTGTCGCGGCCTTTGCCGTCCGGATCAATACGATACACGAGCGCCGCCATTTTGCTGCCGCCGTTTTGGTTATACTCGGCGATAGCCACCTCGCCCTCGTCCACCGAGCGGATGAGTTTCACGAGGTCTTGGTCAACGTTGTCCGCGCCGGCATCCACCGTCTGGACGTTCTGGGAATTGTTGGAGGTCACGTTCTCTTTCGGCTCACCGGCGTAATCGGTGTCGTACTCTTTCTTTTCGCCGTCTTCGCTGTCGGCGGCGGTGGCGGCATCATACGCGGCAATCGCCTCATCGAAGTCGCCGGTCGCATAGAACACGTTGCGATAGCCCTCGAGGTCGGCTTTTTTCGCGGCGATTTCGTCATCCGAAAGCGCGTTGCCATCGGTATCGACGAGCGCGACTTGGATGATTTCGTACGCAAGATAGTTGTCGTCGAAATATTTATCGACGTCCGCCTGCTTGGTCGGCTGTTTGCCGTCCACACCGAACAGGCCCATAAACACGGTGTCTTCGAGGTAGGTCGCATTGATATACGCTTTGCGGAAACTTTCAAGCGAGAAGCCTTTCTCCACAAGATCCGCCTCGCTGTAGGAAGCGAGCGCGCTGTCCGCCGCGGCAAGGTCTTCCTCGCTGATGGAGAGTTTGTTGTCGTCCATCAACGCTTTCAGCGCAGAGAGATAAATAATCTGGTCTTTGGTCGCCTCTTTGATATAATCGGCAATCGGAAGGCCATCCTCTTTCAGCGTCACAGCAGAGCCGGTGGCGGTCGTCGTCGTTTCGGGCTCGGAAACCTCGGAGGTCTCGTCGTCATCGCTTAAATCGTAGGGATTCTCGTAGGGCATCGTCTGGTCCCACATGGTGGAGACGTCGCCAAAATAAGAATAATACTGATAAATCTGGCTGGCGTTTTGATAGAGATACGCCAGATACTCGGCGGTGGAATATTCGCTGTTGCCCACCGTCATCGCCACCGCAGGGGTGGAACAACCGACGGCAAACACCGCCAGAACCAGCGCCAACGTTACGCCGAGCACACGTTTCATCGTTTTCATAAAAAGTTTCTCCTTTCGTTTTTGAAACCTCTGTACATCTTTGTATTATACCGAATTTTTCCCGGTTTGTAAACCACCTTTTTGTAAGAATTTTTTGTGTTTTCAAAAAAGATGGACAAACTAACGAAAATGGTGTATAGTGAAAGGTGATTGTAATGAGTCGTCTCATCCAAATGGAGCATATCGAAAAAACGTATCCGCAAAAAAACGGCGGCGTATCCGCTCTCGCGGACGTGTCGTTTTCGGTGAATGCCGGTGAATTGGTGGGCATTCTCGGCCGCTCCGGCTCGGGAAAATCCACTTTAACGCAGTTGCTCGGCTGTCTTGCTTCCCCCACAAGCGGACGGTATCTCTTTTGCGGACGGGACGTAGCCGCACTTTCTCCCAACGAGCGCGCGGCGCTTCGCGCCACGAAAATCGGTTTTGTATTTCAGGATTTCCGCCTGCTGCCCACGCTGACGGCGCTCGAAAACGTGGAATTGCCGCTCACCTTTTGCGGCGTACCCTCTGCCACCCGTCGGCGTCGTGCCTATCGGATGCTGTGCGCCGTCGGATTAGAACACCGCGCCGCGCACCGCCCGTTTGAACTGTCCGGCGGTCAGCAACAGCGCGTCGCCGTGGCGCGCGCCCTCGTCACTCGACCGAAACTACTGCTCGCGGACGAACCGACCGGCAACTTAGACTCTCGTTCGGGCGAAGACGTGATGAAACTGCTTACCCGATGGAACGCTCTCGGTAATACGGTGATTTTAGTCACCCACGACAACGCGATTGCCGCCGCGCTTCCGCGCACGTTACGATTACACGACGGAAAACTCGTCTTAAAGTAAAGGAGACTTTGCCTTGAAATCCACCTTTCTCAAAACCATCGCCTTTTTGGGCGTGCTCGCCGTTCTGACGGCGGTATCGGCGTTGTGGGCGAACCCCACCGCCACCAAAACGGACGATAAAACCTTCGTTTGCTCGTTTTACCCCGTCTATATCGCCGCCAAAAACGTGGTTGGTGACGTAAAGGGAGTTACCCTTACGAACTTAACCGGAACGCAGACCGGCTGTGTCCACGATTATCAGCTGACACCCGAAAACGCCATCGCGCTCGACTCCGCCGACGCGGTGATTTTGAACGGTGCGGAGGCGGAGCTGTTCTTGCAGGACGCCCTCGCTGCGCGCCCGAATCTTCCGTGTATCGACTGCTCTGAGGGCAGCGTAGAACTGCTTTCGAGCAACCACGAGCATCATCACCACGGAGACGAGGACGAACACGAACTCACCGAAGAAGAATTCCGTGAAGCCACGTCCGACACGTTCAACGTGAACTCTCACGTGTGGACCGGCCCCGGCCGCTACGCCGAGCAAGTACATACTCTCTGTGAAGGACTTTGCCTTGTCGATCCCGACAACGCCGTCACCTATCGAAAAAACGCCGCGACGTATACCGAAAAGATTTTTGCGACGGCTGACGCCTTAAAATCCGCCGCCGACACACTCCCGACCAAGAACGTGGTGCTGTTCCACGACTCGCTCGCTTATCTTGCGGACGAATTGGGGCTCACCGTCGTCGCCTCGCTCTCGGTTGGCGAGGACAGCGGCGTTCCCACCGACGAACTTGTGGAAGCCGCCGAGGAAATTCGCGAAGCCGGCGACGTAATTTTCCTTTACGACAGTCAATACGCCGATTTATCCTACGATTCCCTTGCCAAAAACGCCAAACGGTGCGTGTCGCTGACACTCGACTGCGCCACCACCGGCGACGACGAGGCGAACGCGTGGCTTTCGGCGATGGAACATAACAAAACTGTACTTACGGGGGTGACGTTTTGAGTCACGGATGCGGATTACATTGCCTTAAAATCGAACATATCTCCGTCAAAGACGGGCAGGACGAGATTTTGCACGACGTGTGCCTGCACGCCCATTGCGGCGAACTGACCGCGATTATCGGGCGCAACGGCGCCGGCAAATCCACCTTGCTCAAAGCCATTTTGGGCGAAGTGAAACACGAGGGCACGGTCAGTTTTTCCGGCCACAACGGCACACCCACGCCGCACAAGCCGAAAATCGGCTACGTGCCGCAACACCTCGACATCGACAAAACGTCGCCTGCCACGGTGTACGATATGGCGCTCGCGTTCACCTCGCGCCGACCGGCGTTTTTGCCGCCCAAAAAAGCGCAAGTAGAGGCGCTTCGCGCCCACTTTGACCGCTTCGGCGCAGGGGACCTCCTCGAAAAACGTGCCGGCGTGCTTTCCGGCGGCGAACTGCAACGGGTGCTCCTCGCCATCGCCACCGTTCCGGCACCTGACCTGCTCATTTTGGACGAGCCGGTGTCCGGCGTGGACGCGGCAGGCCTCGACCGCTTTTACGGCATGGTCGAAGAACTGCGCCGCACCGACGATATGGTGATGTTACTCGTCTCGCACGATTTGGATTTCGTCAAACGTGCCGCCGGACGAGTGGTGCTACTTGACAAAACGGTGGAAGCGGTGGGAACGCCGGACGAGGTCTACGCCTCCGAAGCGTTTTTAGCCGCGTTCCCGAAAGGAGGCGCGTAAGATGGACGTTTTCGCTTCCTTTTTCGACTATGGGTTCTTAAAAACCGCGCTTTTCGCGGTGCTGCTCATTATGCCGCTCTTTTCCCTGCTCGGGACAATGGTGGTCAACCGCGGTATGGCGTTTTTCTCGGATGCGCTCGGCCACTCGGCGCTCACCGGTATGGGTATCGGCGTATTGCTCGGGTTGACCGACGTCACGCCGGCGATGCTCGTCTTCGCCGTGCTGTTCGCGCTCGGACTTAACGCGGTGCGCCATTCCCGTGCCGCCTCGACCGACACGATTATCGGCGTGTTTTCGTCCTGCGGCGTGGCACTCGGTCTTGTGCTGCTCTCGCGCGGCAGTTTCGCCAAATACCAAACGATTTTAATCGGCGATATCTTGAACGTCACCGCGACCGACCTGTGGATGCTCGGCGGCGCGCTCGTCGCCATGGTCGCCGTGTGGCTTCTCTGCTTCAACGGCTTCCACGCGGTGGCGATTTCCCCCACCCTCGCACGCAGTAAAGGCATTGCCGTGCGGTTTTACGACAACCTCTTTGTGGTCGTCACCGCCGTAACCGTGATGCTCTCCATCCGCATTGTGGGACTGCTGCTCATCAACGCGATGCTCATTCTTCCTGCGGCGGCGGCGCGCAACGTTGCGCGCAATATGCGCGGCTATCACGGCTACGCCCTGCTGTTCGGACTGTTCTCGGGCGTTGTCGGGTTGTTCCTCTCCTATTTCCACGCGGCGGCGACCGGCCCGATGATTGTCCTCGTCGCGGCAGTCGTCTTCTTCGGCACGTACTTCATCGGCAAAAGCGAGAGAAACTAAAACAACATAACAAAAATAACCCCCGACCGTCGGTCGGGGGTTTTCTTTTGCAAAATCTTATTTCACAATGAGGGATTCGCCGTCCATTTCGGCAGGTTTTTCGAGCCCGAACACGTCGAGCATCGTCGGCGAAATGTCCGCGAGGCGGCCGCCTTCGCGCAGGGTGCATTCTTTACCGACCACGCAGAACGGCACGGGGTTGGTGGTGTGCGCCGTGAACGGCGAGCCGTCCGGCTCGACCATTTTATCGGCGTTGCCGTGGTCGGCGGTAATCATCGCCACACCGCCCATTTTGAGGGTGGCATCCACGACCTTGCCGACGCACTCGTCCACCGCTTGCACCGCGGCAACCGCGGCATCGAACACGCCGGTATGACCGACCATATCGCAGTTGGCGAAATTGAGGATAATCATATCGTACTTACCGGCCAAAATCTGCTCGCACACCGCATCACACACGGGATACGCGCTCATTTCGGGCTGCAAATCGAACGTCGGCACGTCCGGCGACTGGATAAGAATGCGATCCTCGCCGGGGAAGGTTTTTTCCTCGCCGCCGTTATAGAAGAACGTCACGTGGGCGTATTTCTGGGTCTCGGCGATGCGCAACTGGGTCATACCGGCGGCGCTAATCACCTCGCCCATCGTCTTGGTGAGTTCTTGCGGCGGAAACGCGACGGTCACGTTCGGCATGGTCGCGTCATAAGACGTCATGCAGACGTAGTGAAGCGGAAAGAAGCCGTTTTTACGCTCGAAACCATCGAACGCCTCGTCCACAAAGGTACGGGTAATTTGGCGCGCGCGGTCGGGACGGAAGTTAAAGAACACCACGCTGTCGTTCGCCTTAATCGTGCCCTCTTTGTCGAGAACTGCCGGCACAACGAATTCGTCGGTCACTTCGGCGGCGTAGGAATCTTTACGCGCCTGCACGGGGCAAGCCGCCTCGACACCCTCGCCGTACACCATCGCGGCATAGGCTTTTTCCACGCGGTCCCACGCAAAGTCGCGGTCCATCGCGTAGTAGCGGCCCATCACGGTGGCAACTTTGCCGACACCGATTTCGCCGAGCTTATCCACGAGTTGTTGCATATACTCCACACCGGAGGTCGGCGGCACGTCGCGGCCGTCCATCAGCGCGTGGATATACACCTTATCGAGTCCGTTGCGTTTCGCCATTTCGAGAAGCCCATACAGATGCTCTTGGTGGCTGTGCACACCGCCGTCGGACAGAAGACCGATGAGGTGAAGCGCGGAGTTGTTTTTCTTGGCGTTTTCCATCGCGGCGAGCAGGGTTTTGTTCTCGAAAAAGTCGCCGTCTTTAATGGATTTGCTGATTTTCACCAGCATCTGATACACCACGCGACCGGCGCCGATGTTGGTGTGACCGACCTCGCTGTTGCCCATCTGACCGTCCGGCAAACCGACGTCGAGACCCGACGCGGCGATAGACGTGCAGGGGTTTTGGGCAAACAAACGGGATAGATTCGGGGTTTTCGCCGCACGAATGGCGTTGCCGTTCTCGTCCGGGTTAATGCCGAAGCCGTCCATAATAATCAAAGTTACGGGTTTTTTCATTGGGGTTTCCTCTCTTTTCACAAAGAACGGGCGCGGAGTCCGCGCCCGTTTTGTTTTTGGTTTCTTATTTCGCCGCCGCCACGATGATGGAGAAGTCGTTGGCTTTGAGCGCCGCGCCGCCGATAAGGCCGCCGTCCACGTCCGGCTGAGCGAGCAGGTCCGCCGCATTGCCGGCGTTCATGGAGCCGCCGTATTGGATGGTGAGGTTCTTCGCCGCCGCCTCGTTGTAAAGACCGGCAACGGTCGCACGGATGAGGGCGCAGACTTCGTTCGCCTGCTCCGCGGTCGCGGTTTTGCCCGTACCGATGGCCCACACCGGCTCGTACGCGATGATGACGCGTTTCAGCTCCTCTTCGGACACGCCGCCGAGAGCGATTTTGGTCTGCATGGCAACAACCTCGCCGGTCACGCCCTGCTCGCGCTGCTCGAGATACTCGCCCACGCACAGAATGACGTTGAGGCCGGCATCGAGAGCGCCGCGCACGCGCTGCGCAACCGTCTCATTGGTATCGCCGAAATAAGTACGGCGCTCGCTGTGGCCGAGGATGACGGTGCCGACGCCCATAGCTTTGAGCATAGCGGCAGAAATTTCGCCGGTGTACGCACCGGACTCTTTCCAGTGGCAGTTTTGCGCCGCGACACCGATGTTGGTGCCCGCGGTGGCTTCGAGAGCCGCCGGCAGGTCGACAAACGGCACGCCGACGATGACGTCGCAAGAAGCGTTCGCCACGAGCGGTTTCAGTTCATTGATAAGCGCGGTGGCTTCCGCCGGAGTTTTGTTCATTTTCCAGTTACCGGCAATGACATATTTACCCATTTTTAGTTCCTCCTAAAATTTAATTCCAACTTATTTATCGCTCATCGCGGCGATACCCGGAAGCTCTTTACCCTCGAGATATTCAAGGGAAGCGCCGCCGCCCGTCGAGATGTGGCTCATTTTGTCGCCGAAGCCGAGGGTGTTGACCGCCGCCGCGGAGTCGCCGCCGCCGATGATGGTCGTACCGTCGGTTTCCGCGAGGGCTTTCGCCACCGCAATCGTGCCCTGCGCCAAAACCGGGTTTTCGAACACGCCCATCGGGCCGTTCCACACGACGGTTTTCGCGTTTTTCACTTCGTCCGCAAACAGTTTCTCGGTCGCCGGGCCGATGTCAAGACCCATTTTGTCGGCCGGAATCGCGTCCGCCGCAACGACATCCACGTCGATCGCCGCATCAATCGGATCCGGGAAGGAAGCCGCGACTTTGCAGTCGACCGGAAGCAGGATTTTCACGCCTTTTTGCTCCGCACGGGCGAGCATATCTTTGCAGTAGTCGAGTTTTTCGCCGTCAAACAGCGATTTGCCGATACCGTAGCCCTGCGCCGCGAGGAAGGTGTACGCCATACCGCCGCCGATAATCAGCGTGTCGGCTTTGTTGAGCAGGTTTTCAATCACGTTCAGTTTGTCGGCGACTTTCGCACCACCGAGGATGGTGACGAACGGACGGACCGGATTTTCGACCGCCGCGCCGAGGAATTTAATCTCTTTCGCCATCAGATAGCCGTTGGCAGACTCTTCCACAAAGGAAGCCACGCCGACGGTGGAGCAGTGGGCACGGTGAGCCGCACCGAACGCATCGTTGACGAACAGGTCGCAGAGAGAGGCGAGTTCTTTCGAGAACTCTTCGCCGTTTTTGGTCTCCTCCACGCGATAGCGCGTGTTTTGCAGGAGAACCACGTCGCCGTCTTTCATCGCAGCAACCGCGGCTTTGGCGTTGTCGCCCACCACGTTGTCGTCGGCGGCGAACACCACGTCTTTACCGAGTTTCTCGGACAGACGCGCGGCAACCGGCGCGAGCGAGAATTCCGGTTTCGGCTCGCCCTTCGGCTTGCCGAGGTGAGAGCAGAGAATAACTTTCGCATCGTTCTTCAGCAAATACTCGATGGTCGGCAGAGCCGCCACGATGCGGTTTTCGTCGGTGATAACGCCGTTTTTCAGCGGCACGTTGAAATCACAGCGAACGAGAACGCGTTTGCCTTTGACGTTGAGGTCTTCTACGGTTTTTTTGTTGAGCATAGACATAGGTCAGGTTCCTTTCCTAATTATTTTTTCAACCACACTTTATTGTAACCCATTTGTTTCTTTTTTTCAAGAGAAATTACAGGGTTTTTGCAAGATTTTCGGCAATCGCATCCAAAAACTCTTCGGAATTGACGCCGCGCTTGTTCTCGATGGTGGAAAGACCGATGAGGTCTTTGGTCATTACGCCGCCCTCGATGGTGTCAATCGTGGCTTTTTCGAGTTTGTCGGCGAAGGTTTGCAGCTCCGGCAAATTGTCGAGTTCGCCGCGTTTGCGCAAAGCGCCCGACCACGCGAAAATGGTGGCAACGGGGTTCGTCGAGGTCTGCTCGCCGTTCAAATAGCGGTAATAGTGGCGCGTCACCGTACCGTGCGCCGCTTCGTACTCATAGTTGCCGTCCGGCGAGACGAGCACGCTGGTCATCATAGCGAGCGAGCCGAACGCGGTCGCGACCATATCGCTCATCACGTCGCCGTCGTAGTTCTTGCACGCCCAGATGAAGCCGCCCTCCGAGCGAATAACGCGTGCCACCGCGTCGTCGATGAGGGTGTAGAAATAGGTGATGCCGGCCTCTTCGAACGCGGCTTTGAACTCGTTTTCGTAAATCTCGGCGAAAATATCTTTGAAGCGGTGGTCGTAGGTCTTGGAAATCGTGTCCTTGGTGGAGAACCACAAATCCTGCTTGCAGTCAAGCGCAAAGCGGAAGCACGCACGGGCAAAGCCGCTGATGGACGCATCGGTGTTGTGCATACCCATCACCACGCCGTCACCGGCGAAATCGTGGATGAGGGTGCGCGTTTCGTTACCGTTTTTATCGGTCACGCACAGCTCGGCGCGGCTGCCTGCCGGCGCGCGCATTTCGGTGTTTTTATAGATATCGCCATAGGCGTGACGCGCGAGGGTAATCGGCTTTTTCCACGTAGAAACCGTCGGGTGAATGCCGTTCACAAGAATGGGCGCGCGGAACACCGTACCGTCCAAAATTGCGCGGATAGTGCCGTTCGGGCTTTTCCACATCTGTTTCAGTTTATACTCTTCGACGCGCTGAGCGTTCGGAGTAATGGTGGCGCATTTCACGCCGACGCCGTACTTTTTAATCGCTTCGGCGGCGTCTTTGGTCACTTGGTCGTCCGTCTCGTCGCGATGCGGAAGACCGAGGTCGTAATACTCGCTTTTGAGGTCCACGAACGGGCAGATGAGTTTCTCTTTGATGCCGCTCCACAGCACACGGGTCATCTCGTCGCCGTCCATTTCCACGAGGGGCGTTTTCATTTGGATTTTTGCCATAGTTTTTCACTCACTTTCGGTTGTGATTTACGGTTTTGAGTATACCATAATCCCCCACTTTTTGCAAGAGTTTCCGAAAGAAAAACCCTCGTCAAAAACGACGAGGGTTTTATACTTTTCGTTCAATTTTTACGGCTTGGTGAAATACAGCACACCGAGGCAGTTCGGACCGCAGTGGGACGAAATGGTCGAGCCGGCATGGGTAACGAAAATCTCTTTGAATTTGCCGTATTTTTTGGCAAACTCCACCGCCATCGCCTCGCGTTCGGGCGACACACCGGAATGGGTCACAAACGCGTAATCTGCCACGACGTCTTTGCCGGCGAGTTCGTCGCGGATATACTCTTCCATCACGCGTTCGTAAGTGCCGCGATATTTTTTGCCGACGCCCATCGCACCCGTCTGGTTATCCACCAAAATCGAGGGGCGCAACTTGAGCACGTTCGCGCCGAACATCGCCAGTGCCGAGCAACGGCCGCCTTTGTAGAGATATTCGAGCGTGTCGAGGAAAAAGCTCGCGTGATCGTGGGCGCGAAGTGCTTCCACTTCGGCGGCAATCTGCGAAGCGGACATCCCTGCCTGCGCTTTTTCCGCGGCGGCAAGCACCAACAAGCCGATACCGGTGGAAAGACTCAAACTATCCACCACAAAGACGTTGTCCACCTCTTCGGCGGCAATGCGCGCGTTCTGATAACAAGACGAAATGGCCGAGCCGGTGCAGATATGCACCACGCTGTCCCCTTCTTCGAGCAAGCCTTTGAAAAACTGCTCGTACTCGTCAATGTTGATAGCGGACGTGGTGGGAAGGGCTTTGTTTGCATCATAATAGGCGTAGATATCCTCCGCGGTCATATCCACACCGTCAAAATAGGTGTTCTCCCCGAGGGTGACGTGAAGCGGAATCACGTGAACGGCATAGCGTTCCACCAGTTCCGGCGACAAATCGCAGGTGCTGTCTGCGCTGATAATCACTTTCGACATAGTTCGTTCCTCCTTGTGACTTTTCCGTCGTTTAGTATACCATTCTGCGGTAGAATTTTCAAGCCCTTATAAATATTTTTTACAAAAGGGGTTGCAAAATGCAAACGGATGTGGTATAGTGGGGTACGGTAAAGATAAGGTTAAGTAAAGGAGTGGGGCGACCCCCTCTTTTGTGTTGTAGTGACCTTTTTGAAAGGAGAGGACGTTTTGGCAACGAAAAAAGGCGGAAACACCGTCGAAACCTGCCGTGCACTGGCACAGCCTCTGGCGGACGAACTCGGACTTGTCATCTGGGACGTGCGCTTTGTAAAAGAAGGGGCTTCGTGGTACTTGCGGTATTTCATCGACAAGGACGGCGGCGTGGATATCAACGACTGCGTCGCGCTGACCCGAGCGCTCAACCCCGTGCTCGATGAGGCAGACCCCATCGCCAGCGCCTATACGCTCGAGGTTTCCTCTCCCGGCGTCGAACGCGAACTCACCCGACCCGAACACTTTGCATGGTGCGAGGGTGACGCCGTCGCCGTTACGCTGTTCGCCCCGAGAGACGGCGTACGCGAATTCGGCGGCATCTTGCAGCCCTGCGAGAACGGGCAAATCGTGATTACGGATGAAAACGAGCAGACTCTCGTTTTTGATAAAAAAGACGTATCGAGTGTCCACCTCATCGAAGAGTGGGACGACGACGTCGAGTAAAACAGTCTAATGAACGCCCTTGAGGCGAGGAGGAATAACTGATGAAAAAGAAAGACGAATTCAACGCAGAATTTTTCGAGGCGCTGGCGCTCCTCGAAAAAGAAAAAGGCATCGAGTCCGGCTACCTGCTGGAGAAAATCCGTGCGGCGATTGTGATTGCCGTGAAACACGATTTCGGTGCGGAAGACAACGTGGAAGTGGTTATGGACCCCGAAACCAACCAGTTCACCGTCACGCTGCTCAAAGACGTGGTGGAAGAAGTGGAAAACCCGGGAACCCAAATCACGCTTGCGGACGCCCAGGCGATCAGCAAAAAAGCCAAGCTGGACACCGTGGTGCGCATTCCGCTGCAGACGAAACAGTTCGGCCGTATCGCGGCCATCACCGCGAAACACGTTATCCGTCAAGGCATCCGTGAGGCGGAGCGCGGCCAACAGCTGCAGGAATTCCAGCGTCACAGCCAAGACCTCGTGACCGCGAAAGTCTCCCGTGTTGATCCGGTGACCGGCAACGCCACGGTGGAAATCGGCCGTTCGGAAGCGGTGCTCATCAAAGGCGAGCAAATGCCGGACGAAATCATCCGCGAAGGCGCTTACGTGAAAATCTACGTCGCCGACGTGCGCGACGGCGACCGCGGTCCGCGCGTGCTCATCTCCCGTACCCATCCGGGTCTTGTGAAACGCCTGTTCGAAATGGAAGTGCCGGAAATCTTTAACGGCGTGGTGGAAATCAAAGCCATCTCCCGTGAAGCCGGCAGCCGCACCAAAATGGCGGTCTCCTCCAACGACGAAAACGTGGATGCGGTCGGCGCGTGCATCGGTCCGCGTCACTCCCGTGTGGACAGCATCGCACAGGAACTGGGCGGCGAAAAAATCGACATCGTGGAATACAGCGAAGATCCGGCGACCTTTATCGCCGCCGCGCTGTCTCCGGCGAAAGTCGTGTCCGTTACGCCGGACGCCGACGGAAACAAAACCTGCCGCGTGACCGTGCCGGATGCGCAGCTGTCGCTCGCCATCGGTAACAAAGGTCAAAACGCGCGTCTTGCCGCGAAACTGACCGGCTGGAAAATCGACATTCGTCCCGAAAGCGGTTTCTTCGGCGAAGAAGAAGCGGAATCTACGGAAGAATAATCTCGAAAGGAGAACAACCCATGGCAGAAAAACGCGTGCCGTTGCGTAAATGCATCGGCTGTAACGAACAAAAATCGAAAAAAGAGCTGCTCCGTGTGGTACGTTCTCCCGAAGGAGATATCAGCACGGACGAGACCGGCAAAAAAGCGGGGCGCGGCGCCTATCTGTGTAAAAGCAAAGCGTGCCTTGCCAAAGCCCGTAAAGCCAAACGTCTGGAACGCGCCTTTGAGTGCCCCATTCCCGACGAGGTCTACGCCCGTTTAGAGGAGGGACTCGAAAACGGATAACCAAAAGGCGGCAGGACTGTTCGGTCTTGCCAGACGAGCCGGAGCCGTTGTCACGGGCTTCGACGCCGCCCTTGCCGCTGTCGGAAAGCGACGTGCCAAAGCGGTGTTCTTCGCCTGCGACCTCTCCGAGAAAACCAAAAAAGAATGGGCGTTCCAGACAAAAGCCAATCCCTTTGCCCCCTGCGAGACCGCGCTCACCAAAGACGCGCTCGGTCAAGCGCTCGGCGCGCACGCGCCGGTCGGCATTGTCGCCGTGTGTGACGAAGGGTTTGCGAACGCCATCCGTGTTCACTGTCCCACTATGAAGGAGGAAAAGCAATGACTCAACAAAAAATTCGCGTCAGCGATCTCGCCAAAGATTTCGGCGTTGCTAACAAGGTGATTATCGACCTGTTGGCAAAATACGTAGAGCCCGCCAAAAAGACCAACAGCGTGCTCGAAGAAGACGAACTGGATTTGGTATTCGAGGGATTGTCCGTCGATTTTGCGCCGGAAAACCTCGACGCCTACTTTGCCACTGCCAACGAGCCGAAGCCGGAAAAACCGCAGGCGGAAAAACCGGCGGAGAAAAAAGCCGAGGACAAACCGGTCGCTCCGGCGATGAACGGTATGACCACCGGCAACCAGAAAAAAGCCGACAAACCGGCAGCTCCGGCCGCGCCGAAGGTGCAAAAAGAACGCCGCACGGTGGACACCCGTTCGGCGCAGGTGGATATCGGCAAATACGACGAGCGTTTTGACCGTATGGCGCAAAGTTCGTCCCAGTTCCGCGGCGGCGATTCCGTGAAAAAGCAAAAAATCAATCAAAAATCGCAACAGTATAAAAAACCGCAGAAAGCCCGTCGCGAGACCGAGGCCGAGCGTATGAAACGTATTGAGCAAGAGCGTCAGAAGAAACATCTGACCATCAAAGTCGGCGATACCATCACCGTCGGCGAACTTGCCAACCGTCTGAAAGCCACCGCCGGTGAAGTAATCAAAAAATTGATGATGCTCGGTATGATGGTGTCGGTCAACGAGGAAATCGACTTCGATACCGCGTTCCTCGTGGCGGAAGAATTCCACGCCAAAGTGGAAAAAGAAGTGGTCGTGACCATCGAAGAGCGCATCATCGACGACAGCGACGACGACGAGGGCAACCTCTCGCCTCGCGACCCGGTTGTGGTGGATATGGGTCACGTTGACCACGGTAAAACCTCGATTCTCGACTATATCCGTAAGAGTAACGTTACGTCCGGCGAGGCCGGCGGTATCACCCAGCACATCGGTGCCTATCGCGCCAACTGCAACGGGCAAACCATCACCTTCCTCGACACTCCGGGCCACGCGGCGTTTACCTCGATGCGTGCGCGCGGCGCGCAAATCACCGACATCGCCATCTTGGTGGTCGCGGCGGACGACGGCATTATGCCGCAGACCGTTGAAGCCATCAACCACGCGAAAGCCGCCGGCGTGTCGGTCATCGTGGCCATCAACAAAATGGATAAACCCGAAGCCAACCCCGACCGCGTAATGCAGCAACTCACCGAGTATGAACTCGTTCCCGAAGAGTGGGGCGGCGACGTGATCTGCGTGCCGGTATCCGCTCACACCGGTATGGGCATTGACAAACTGCTCGAAACCGTGTTGCTCGTCGCCGAAATGGCAGAGCTCAAAGCCAACCCCGACCGCGCCGCCAAAGGTACGGTTGTGGAAGCGCGCCTCGATAAAGGCCGCGGCCCGATTGCGACCATTCTCGTGCAAAACGGTACGCTCCACTCCGGCGACATCGTGGTAGCCGGCGCGGCGGTCGGCCGTGTGCGCGCCATGGTGGACGAAAACGGCAACAAAATCAACGAAGCCGGCCCGTCCGTCCCGGTCGAAATTATGGGTCTCGACAGCGTGCCGACCTCCGGCGACGTCGTCAACGCCGTTACCGACGAGCATTTGGCGCGTGAACTCGTGGAACAGCGCAAACAGATTGCCAAAGAGGAAGAGTTCAGCCGCTATAAGAAAGTTACCCTCGAAAACCTCTTCGACCAACTGAAAGAGGGCGAGATGAAAGAACTCAAAGTCATCGTCAAAGCCGACGTGCAGGGTTCGGTGGAAGCCGTTACCCAGTCGCTCGAAAAAATCGGCGAAGAAGACGTGCGCGTGCGCGTGATTCACGGTGCGGTGGGTGCTGTCAACGAGAGCGACGTGATGCTCGCCGACGCGTCCAACGCCATCATCGTCGGCTTCAACGTCCGTCCTGAGCCGCTCGCGGTGGAAGCCGCCGAGCGCGCCGAAGTGGATATGCGTATGTACCGCATCATCTACGACTGCATCGAGGAAATCACCACCGCTATGAAAGGTATGCTCGCGCCGAAAACGCGCGAGGTGCTCCATGGCCGCGTGGAAGTGCGCCAAGTGTACCGCATTTCCGGTGTCGGCGCGGTGGCCGGTTGCTACGTCACGGACGGCAAAATCTGCCGCAACGACCTCATTCGCGTGGTGCGTGACGGTATCATCATCGCGGACGACAAAATGTCCTCCCTCAAACGCTTCAAGGACGACCAAAAAGAAGTTATGCAGGGCTACGAATGCGGTGTCAGCCTCGAAAAATTTGCCGACGTCAAAGAGGGCGACATCTACGAGTCCTATATCATTGAGGAATACCGCGACTAAATCGCTGTGTTCCGTGTTCCCAAAAAGGAGGGATTGCGATGGCAGGCTATCGTGTCCATCGACAAAGTGAAGACATCGCACGGGAGCTGACCGCCATTTTGCGAACGGTCAAAGACCCCCGTGTGCAAGACAGTATGTTAAGCATCGTGCGCGTGGACGTGTCGAACGACTTGTCCTACGCCACGGTGTACGTCAGCGCGCTTTCCGGCATGGAAGCCGCCAAAAACGCGGTAGAAGGCTTAAAATCTGCCGCCGGCTATATGCGGTCGAGTCTCGGCTCGGCGCTCAAACTGCGCCACGTGCCGGAACTGCGCTTTGTGCCGGACGATTCCATCGCCTACAGCGCGCACATCAACGAAACTCTGCAATCTCTGAAAAAGGAGGATGCAACGTGAACAAAATCAATCCTGCGTGTAAAGACGTGGATTTGGCCCGTGCCTGCGAGATTCTTAAATCCGCAGACGATTGGCTGATTTTGACCCACCAATATCCCGACGGTGACACGCTCGGCAGCGCGTATGCGCTCGGCGAAGCGTTGCAACTGCTCGGCAAAAAGGTGCGTGTCGTCTGCTCGGACGTCATTCCGGGCAAATACGCCTATATCACCGAGGCCGCCAAGTGGGACGATTTCACTCCCTCTCACTACTGCGCGGTGGACGTGGCGGATCCGCGCCTGCTCGGCGAAGAACTCGAAGCGTACGCGATGCTCGTTGAACTGTGCATCGACCACCACGCTTCCAACACCTATTACGCCGAAAACCTGCTGTATAAAGACTACGCCGCCACCGCGATGCTCGTCTATGAGATTATCAAAGAACTCGGCGTAGAACTCACCCCGGCGATTGCGGAAGCGCTGTATACCGGTATGGCGACCGACACCGGCTGCTTCCGTTACAGCAATACCGACGCGCTGTGCCACCGCATGGCGGCGGATATGCTGGACGTGGGCATCCGCTCGGATTACATCAACCGTGTTATGTTCGATATCAAATCCCGTCGCCGTATGGAACTGGAGCGGATGGCGCTCGCCGCCATTCACTTTGAGTGGGACGGCCGCTGTGCCGTGATGCCGCTGACGGTGGATATGATTAAAAACTCGGGCGCACTCGAAAACGATATGGAGGGTCTCGCCTCTATTCCCCGTGAAATCGAGGGCGTTTGGGTGGGCGCAACACTCCGCGAAATCGACGAAAACCGCTTCAAAATCAGTATGCGCACCGGCTCGAAAGCCCACGCCTGCGACATCTGCACCTTGCTCGGCGGCGGCGGTCACGCCGCGGCGGCAGGTTGCACGCTGACGGGCGAACTTTCCGACGTGCTCGCCCGTGTGTTGGATGCGGTGAAAACCGCCGTGCCGCAAATTGAAGTCGGCGACGGCGACGAATCTCCCGTATGAGCGGCGAGCCGCTTCACGGCGTGTTTTGTCTTGAAAAACCCGCCGAAATGACCTCGTTTCTCTGCTGTGCCGTTATGCGCGGCGTATTGCACCAAAAGAAAATCGGCCACGCCGGAACGCTCGACCCGATGGCGACGGGCGTACTCCCCATTCTGTGCGGCAACGCCACCAAGGCGATGGACATTCTCCCCTGCGGCGATAAACGCTATCGCGCCGGCTTTCGCCTCGGCGTAACAAGCGACACGCAGGATGCTTGGGGCAACGTCACCAAAACGGGAACTTCGGCGTTTCCGTCTGCCGCGCTGGTGGAAGCCGCACTTGCACCGCTTCGCGGCGAGATTTTGCAAGTGCCGCCGATGACCTCGGCGCTTAAAAAAGACGGCGTGCGGCTGTATGAACTGGCGCGCAAAGGCGTGGAAATCGAACGAGAGCCGCGCCCTGTGACCGTCTATGAACTGACGCTCGTCTCCTACGACGAGCAAACCGGCGAGGGCGTGCTCGACTGCTTTGTATCCAAAGGCACCTACGTGCGCACGCTCTGCCACGATGTAGGACAAGCACTCGGTTGCGGTGCCGTCATGACCTCACTGTGCCGCACGATGGCGGCCGGCTACTCACTTGCCGACTGTGTGTCGCTCGAACGCGCCAAAGCGATGAGCGCCGACGAACTGCGTGCCCACTTAAAACCAACCGAAACCGTCTTTTTGCCCTACCCTGCCGTTACGGTAACTGAAGCGCAGGCGGTTCGTTTCCAAAACGGCGGCGCGCTTTCGCTTGACCGCCTGCAAACGGACGTCACCGCCACCGTGCGCGTCAAAGCGCCAAACGGCGCGTTTTTGGGACTGGGCGAGCCGCGCGACGGCGAACTGAAAGTCTATAAACTGTTTCCCTCCGCCTGACGGAGAGAACGGAAAGGGGAAATCGGACTTGCAACTGCACATACTAAAGAATACCGACGCCCGATTCTCCCCGAATCCTCGCGCGGTAGCGTTGGGACTTTTTGACGGAGTGCACATCGGCCACCGTGCCGTGCTCGCCGAAATTTTGGACGTGGAGGGGCTCACCCCCACCGTATTCACCTTTTCGGATGAACGGTCACTCCCCAAAAATGCCGCACGGTTGCAAACGCTTGCCGACCGATGCGATTTCATTGAAAAAATCGGCGCGGAAGAACTGATTTTAGCGGATTTTTCCGCCGTTTGCGCTCTGTCTCCTGCCGATTTTGTTAAAACGATTCTCAAAGACCAATTAAACGCCCGTCTCGTCTCTTGCGGCGAAAATTTCCGCTTCGGAAGCGGCGGTACGGGCGACGTTGCGTTGCTTAAAACCCTCTGTGAGGCAGAAGGCATCCGCGTGGTGGTCGCCGACACCGTGCTTTGCGACGGCGAAGCGGTCAGTTCCACGCGCATTCGTGCCGCTCTTGCCGACGGCGACGTTGTCAC
Source organism: Acutalibacteraceae bacterium (assembly GCA_045640165.1). GTDB lineage: Bacteria > Bacillota > Clostridia > Oscillospirales > Acutalibacteraceae > RGIG426. Next base: position 30,631 of record JAZUEK010000080.1, read on the forward strand.
CGCCAACCGTCTGCTCGGTCATTCCTTTTCGCTGACCGGAACGGTGGAACACGGCTTCGGCCGCGGCGAAACGCTCGGCTTCCCCACCGCCAACCTCGCTTTGCGCGACGGTTTTGCCATACCGCGCCGCGGCGTGTATCTTTCGGCGGTGGAACTTGATGGCAACGTCTACTCCGCATTGACCAATATCGGCTGCCGTCCCACGTTCGGACAAGCCGCGCCGCTTTGCGAAACCACAATTTTCGACTACTCCGGCGATTTGTACGGAAAAGACCTGCGCGTCTCCCTCGTCCGCTTTTTGCGAGAGGAACGCGCGTTCTCGTCGGAAGAAGATTTGAAAGCCCAAATCGAGCGTGACAAAGAAACCGCAAAAAAACACCTTGCTCCCTCGGGCAAAGTGAAAGCGGTGCTGTTTGATTTTGACGATACGCTCCAAAGTCGTCCGGCGGCGTACAAGCGCTATGCCGACCGCTTTGTAAAGCGCCATTTTCCCGATTTACCAAAAGAAGAACAAGAGCGCCGCTCCCTCGAGATGTGGCATCGCAACGGCGACGGCCACGCCCACGTGAACGGCTCGAAATATATTCCCTATCCCGTTTATTTCCAGGAACTCATCGACCTGTGGGGTTGGCAAAATCCGCCCACGATTGACGAACTCACCGCCGAATGCCGTCAGGTGCTCGCAAGCGAAACGGTGCTGTTCCCCGATGCCGCGCCCACGCTCGAAACCTTGCGGCAAAAAGGTGTGCTCGTCGGGCTCATCACCAACGGCTACAGCTCGATGCAGGGCAGAAAACTGGATATTTCCGGTCTCCGTCCGCTCCTCGACTTATCGGTCGTTTCGGGCGACGAGGGCATTCGCAAACCCGACCCCGAAATCTTCCGCCGTGCCGCCGCGCGTCTCGGCGTTTCGCCTGCCGACTGCGTGTACGTCGGTGACCATCCCTACTACGATTTGTCCGGCGCCACCGAAGCCGGTATGCGCGTTGTGTACGTCGATGCGTTCTCGTTGCATTTGGCAACCGACGTACCGACGGTGACGTCTGTTTCAGAGATTCCCGAAATTCTTAATCTGTAAGGAGTGTGTACGTTATGCAGATTTCTCCCTCGATTCTCACCTGCGACTACGCTAAAATGGGCGAAGAACTGAAATTCGTCGAGCAAGCCGGCGTGGATATGGTCCACCTCGACGTGATGGACGGTGTGTTCGTCCCGAACCTCAGTTTCGGACCGCCGGTCATCAAGCGCCTGCGCCCCGTGACCGACCTGCCGTTTGACGTGCACCTGATGATGCAATATCCCGACCACCTTGTGGACGCGTTTATTGACGCCGGCGCGGATATCGTCAACTTCCATATCGAAAGCGACGCGCCGATTGCCGACACGATTGCCCACATCAAAGAACGCGGCAAAAAAGCGGCGCTGACCATTAAACCGAAAACGCCGGTCGAAGACGTGTTCCCCTATCTCGACGATGTGGCGCTTGTTCTGATTATGACGGTGGAACCCGGCTTCGGCGGTCAACATTTTATGCCCGATATGCTCCCGAAAGTGGAAGCCCTCGTCAAAGAGCGCGAGCGCCGCGGTCTCGATTTCGTCATTGAAATCGACGGCGGTGTCAACCGCGACACCGCCAAAGCCTGCGCTGACGCCGGATGCGACGTTGTCGTGGTGGGAAGCGCGTTTTTCAACGACGCCGACGCCGCAGATTTAACGCGCTTCGTTCAGTCGCTCTAACGCATCGCCGCGATACGTACACCGGCCGTGCTCTTCCAAATACGCCGCAAAAACCGCGCCGTGCCGAACAGAGCACTCCCATTCCGATAAAAGTGTCGCCGTCTGCTCCTCCCGTTCACCAACGGGATACAGCACAAGCCATAGCCGATTTTCGGTCGTATACAAGTCGCTCGCCATCGGCAACAGCGACGCCGCCGCACTCGAAAACGAAAACAAATCGTCGGCGGTTTCAAAGGCGGCGCAAAGCGGAACTCCCGTTTTGCCGATAATCGACTGCCGCTCCCGTTCCTGCGAAAACAGCAAAAAACAGCCGCCCTCCACGGGGAACACTTCGGCTACTACGCCGTCGTCAAACAACGATTCCCCCTCGGATACGGCGACCAAAATCGCAGACAGAAGCGCCCGGGCGCAGGGTGACCGCCCGTCTAACCGTTCGAACGATAGTCCCCATTCGCGCAATTCTTCATCACTTAAAAACACACGGTAACATCCGTTACCGAGCCGTTCCCGCTCCACGGTGCTCACCCCCTCTTTTCATTCTATGTGCGTGCCGCCGCTTTTGCAAGCGGGAATGGATGGAAATACTCTTCGAAAAGGAGGTGTCGTTATGTCCGTAACCTATCCGCAATACGCGCTCTCGTTCCCCTCGGAAAAAGAGCCTGCCGCCAGTTTGCCGACGCTTGAACTATGTCAAATGCCAAAACTGTTGTTGCCGCTGAGCGCAAACGGACAGCAACGCACACCTTTGGTGGAAACCTACGACACGGTGGCGCGCGGTCAAGTGCTGACCGACGGAGCAACGCCTTTGTATGCTCCCGTTCCCGGTGTCATCGCCGACGTGCATACGTTAGCGCATCCCGTGCACGGTGAAACCGACTATTTGGAACTGGATGCCCTCTCTCTTGCGGAAGAAGATTCCACGCCTGCCGACGTGTTTGCCCTCTCTTCCGAGGAAATTTTGACCGCCTGCCGCCAAGCCCACGTGGTGGACGAGTTAGACGGCGCAGAATTGGCTGACAAGTTGATTGCCTTTACAGAAAGCAACGAACCTTTCTTGGTGGCCGACGCGGTGGAAGACCAGCCGTTCGGCTCGGCAGCCTTGGCCACTCTTCGCCAAAACGGTGCGTTGTGCGCCGACGGACTTATGTTGGCCGCCAAAGTTGTGGGTGCCGCGGACTACGCCGTGGTATTGCGCGCAGAAAACGCCGCCTATAAAGAAATTCAATCCGTTCTCCCGAAAGGGCGGCTGTTGCGCGACCGCAAAGATACCTATCCGCATAAAATCCAAAAGAAAGGCCGCCCCGTCGCCCGTATCGGCGTGCAGGCGTGTCTTGCACTGTATCGTGCGTGCGCGTTCGGCGAGCCGCACGGCTTCGCTACTGTCACCGTAGCAGGAAGCGCCGTATCGCTCCCTGCCAACGTGCACGTGCCGTTCGGCACACCGCTTTCGGAAGTGTTTTCGCTGTGTGGTCTCATCGACGAACCGGCCTACTACGTCTTGGGCGACAGTTTCACCGGCGTCGCCGTTCCCTCGGATGCGTTTCCGATTTTACCGGGAACGACCTGCGTTTTGGCGGTGCTAAAAGAAAAACAGCCCACCGTTCACGCCTGCATCGGCTGCGGACGGTGCGCCTCCGTGTGTCACAAGCACCTGTTGCCCTATGAAATCGCACGACGGGTGGAAAATCTGCAATTTGCTAAATTGCCGTCTCTTTCGGTCGCCGATTGCGACGGATGTAACGCCTGCTCGGTCGTTTGCCCTGCCAACCGTCCGGTGGCATCGCTCGTCGCGCAGGGAATCGAAGAGAATCGCCGCGTTTTAATCAGTTGGGGGGTGCACGACTATGAATAACACGCTCAAAGCCCCCTTCTCCCAAAACGAAGCTAAGGTTTCTACCCTCTCGCTGGACGTGTTGCTCGCCCTGCTTCCGGCCGTGGCGTTTGCTTGCGTGCTGTTCGGAATGCGTGTCCTGCTTGTGGTCGGCGTTTCGATGCTCAGCGCTCTTTTATTCGAATTTGTCGGTGGATGGATTGCCCGTCGCCCCTTAAACATCGGCGATGGCACCGCCGCCGTCACGGGATTGATTGTCTCTCTGCTGCTTCCGGCGTCTGTGCCGCTGTTCGTGCCTGTAATGGCCAACGCCTTTGCACTACTGATTGTCAAACTTCCTTTCGGCGGCTCCGGTCATAACCTCTTTAACCCTGCCGCCGCCGGCATCGCGTTTGTGACCGAGTGTTTCCCGTATCACGTTTTCGCCTATCCGGCGCGTGAATCGGTCGTTCCGTTTACGTTCGGCACTCCCGACGTAAACATGGCCGCCTCCCCTGCCGGACTCTTGAAAACCGGCGGAAGCACGGCATTCTCCTGGTATGAATTGCTCATCGGTCAAGTGACCGGCCCTATCGGCACGGTGGCTATTTTGGTGCTTGTTGCCGGCGCGGTGTATCTCTTTGTGCGCCGCGGTGCCGCACCGCTGCTTACCGTATCGTGTCTCGCCGCCGCCGCGGTGATTGCCGCGCTGTTCCCCCGTTCGGCGGACATAACGTGGTATCAGAGCATTCTCGTGGAGCTCTGCTCCGGCTACCTCGTGTTCGGCGCGGTGTTTTTGCTCAACGACCCCGTCACCTCGCCCCGTCATCCGCTCGCACACGTGTTTTACGGTGTAATGGTGGGTGCCCTTACTATGCTGATGCGTCACATCGGCCAATTTGAAGAAGGTTTCTGCTTTGCATTGTTGCTTTGCAACGCATTTTCCGGCATACTCGACCGCTTTGCCTGGCATTTGTTGCGGCCGCGTCGCCAAAGACGAAAGGAGCGTGAGGCATAATGCAACTGCGTTCCCGTAGACAATACCGTCAACTGTTTGTTGACCGCGCGTTTACCAACAACTTAGTGCTCGTTGAGGGTGTCGGGCTGTGTCCGCTGATTGGCGGCGCCACCACGCTGAAACTCAGCGTCACCATGTTCCTTTGCACCACCGTCACGTTGGTGCTCACCGCTCTTTTGATGCTGGTCATCGGCAAAAAACTTCCCTCCACGTTGCGCATTCCGTTGCACACGTTGGTGGCCGCGGCGCTACTGTGCGGTGAGGCGTATCTCATTAACGAAACCATCTCCACCGAACTGTACGCGTCCCTCTACCTCTTCCTGCCGTTGCTGTCGGTGACGACGCTGTTCGCCTATCACGGCGACAACGCGGTCGGCGACTTCGATCCGCTCGCCGGAGGAGCGTTGGATGCTTTCGCCTCCTCGCTCGGTTTCGGTGTGGTGCTCTGTCTGGTCGGTGCCCTGCGAGAAATCGCCGCGCGCCGCACCATTTGGGATATACCGCTGTCGCTCTCGGTGGATTTGCCGGAGGCGTCGCTTCCGTTCGCGGCTTTCCTGCTGTTGGGGCTTTTGGCGGCGTTGTTACAACGCGGCAAAACCCTCGCCGCCGAACGCGCCGCTTTGCGCGATTCTTCCAAAACGGGAGGTGACGTCTGATGGCTGTTCTCTCCAATGGATCGCAAGCGTTGCTGTTGTTTTTGGCGGCGGCGTTTATCCAAAACCTGATTCTCACCACCGGTATCGGCTCCGCCTTGGCGGTGCGCTTAACCCGTCACAACGGCAACCGCGTGGTATTCGCCCTGTGTCTGTTGGCGTTTTCGGTGTTGACGGCGCTCTGTTTCCACCCCATCGACTTCTGGCTGGGCACCACCGAACCGGTGGGACTGTTCCGTCCGCTTATTATCATCGCGCTGTCGGCGATGTGGTATCTTCTCGCGGTGGCTCTTTTCAAAAACGTATTCCCCCACGTATATGAAGATATTCGCGCGGTGCTCCCGTTTGCCGCCATCAACACGATTGTCACCGGCGTCACCCTGATTGCGCCTCACCAGTTCGGCGACAGTTTGCTCGTCGCGCTCGGACTGGCGGCCGGTGCCGCGGTCGGCTTCTTCCTCGTCTATCTGCTTTTGTGCGAGGGAATCGACCGTATGCAGCATTCCGCTATGCCCAAAGCCTTTGCCGGGTTGCCGGCGTTGTTCCTCTATCTCGGCATTTTGGCACTCGCGCTGTGCGGCTTCTCGTCGGACATCTCGTTTATTTGATTGATTCGTACTCTTAAAAGGAGGCATTGGCCTTGGCTCGCAGAAGAAAAATTCGCCGCAACCGCCACAGTTTCTCTCGGCGGCGGCGGTTTCAACTCCCGTGGAAAGGCATCGGCGCTGTCGTTTTGCTCGTGGCGCTGTGCGGACTCGGCGTATTGACCGCTAAATGGATTGGCACGTCGCTGTCCCATAAAAAAGCCGCGCCCGAAACGTCGTTAGTCAGCGAAGTTTCCGCGCCCACCGTTACCACAACGGCGACGCCGACCACCACCGCGGTACAAACGCCGCAAACGCCGGCGCTTTCGAACGTCCATGCGTTCTATCTGCCGAAAACCGCGCTTCTTAACAAAGAGGCGCGCGAGAAAGCAATCACCAACGCGGTGAAAGCCGGCCTCAACGCCGTCGTCTTCGACCTGAAAGACGAAACCGGCAAGGTGTGCTATGCCTCCGCGACGGCCGGCGCGAAAAAGGCGGCGTGCGTGGAAAAAACCGCGCTGTCCGCCGCCGACCTTAAAGCGTTCGGCGCGTTTTGTGAAAAACAAGGCGTGCTCGCCATTCCGCGGCTGTGCTGTTTTGAAGACCCCACCGCCGCTCGCAAAATGGACGATGCGCGCGTGCTGTATGCCGGCGACGCGTCGTTTATCTGGCTCGACAACACCCAAGCGCGCGGCGGCAAGCCGTGGCTTAACCCCTATTCTCCGGAAGCGCACGCCTATCTGCAAGGCTACGTCACCGAACTCGTCGGCTTCGGATTTAAGGACGTGATGCTCACCGGCGTCCAGTTCCCGTATCAGACCTACGCCGCCTCGTTTGGCTCGACGAAATTCTCGTCGCTGTCGAAACTCGACGTGCTGGCAAAATTCGTTACCGACACGAAAGCCGCCGCGAAAAAAGCTAATCCCGACGCCGCCGTCATTGTCTGCGCGCCCGGCCTTGCCACCTTCAGCGACAGCACCGCCGTCTACGGCGGCAATCCGCTCAACTTCGGAGCGGACGCGGTATCGCCGCTCTTCTTCCCCGATGCGCTCGGCAACAAACTGACCGTCGGCAAAGAGACGCTCCGCGATCCCGAGAGCAATCCCGGAAAAGCGGTGGAACTGGCGCTGAAGCAAACCGCGCTTCGCGTAAAACTCATCGACAAGCAAAAGCAGCCGTTGCTTCTCCCGTTTGTGCAGGCGTATGACACGACCGACGCGGCGATTGCCGCCGAGCTCAAATCCCTGCGCACCCAAAACGGAAAAGACGCCGCGTTCGTGCTGTATGACCCGAACGGCAAGTATACGATGACATCCTATTGATTCTTCGACCAGAAAGGACGTGACCGCTATGGCGGAAACGAACAACACTCCCGTACAACCGACACCGCGCAAACGGTGGCACAAAACTCTGTGGGTTGTGCTGACGGCGCTCTCCGCCGCCGGCATCTGTGTGGCGCAATTTTTGCCCACGGCTACCCACACCGCCATGATTGAAAACGGCGCGGACCTGATGCACACCGTCATCAAACTGCTGATTGGCGATATGGTCAATCTGTTCGGCGGCGAGTGGATGCTCTTCTTCCTCTACGCCTGCGTATTGGCCGTGCCGACGTGGTTTGCGTGGCTCGCCGCGTGTGAGCGCCGCGAAGAGGGCAAAAAAGCCCTGCTCCCTGCCCTGTACGTCGGCGGCCTGCTCTCGGTACTCGGCTCGCTGCTCCCGATGATACAAGGCGGCGAATTCGATTTCCACGCGTTCCTCTATATGCTGTGCGGCGCGGTGGGAATGGCGCTTGTCATCTTCGTGTGCATCGTCGTTCCGCGCGAAATCGTCGATTATTTCATCTTCGGCGTGTTTGCCACCATCGCCAACCTCGTCACCTTTAACCTGTGCGACTTGTGGTTCCATATGCCCACCTGGCTGTCCACCACCATCGCGTGGTTTGCGGCGGTCATCTTCGCCTACTTCACCAACAAGGTGTTTGTGTTCCACAGCAAAACCACCGGTCTTAAAGAACTTCTGCGCGAAGCCGGCATGTTCTTCGGTGCACGCGCACTGACCTATCTCATCGACTTATTCGGTATGATTTTGCTCGTGGATATTCTCCACGTTTCCGGCGGCATTTCCAAAATCCTCTGCAACATCATCGTGCTGATTCTAAACTACGTCTTCTCGAAACTCTTTATCTTCAACAAAGGCGTTGCGGACAAGCCGAAAGAATAAAATGGCATAAAAAAAGAGCCGTCCAGCAGGACGGCTCTTTTTTTATTGTTTTCTTTACGATAATTTGCCGGCGAGGGCACGGTCAAGCCAAATGGCGCCGATGTCCATCGCGTTGTAAAGTCCGGTTTTTTCGCTCGTTTTGATGATGCGGTTTTTCATACTGATTTCCGGGTCGGTGGCAATCACCTGCACCGACACTTTATCCGCCACGGTCATCCCGTGTTTCTCGGTTTTGGATTTGATTTGCAACATCACGACGTAGTCCTCGTTCATCTTGCCGTAATACAGCGTATCGCCCGAGCGGACGAGCGGACGCCCTTTATACAGCAAAAACGGGGATTTTTCTGCGGCAGGTTTTTTCGCCGGCTCTTTTTTCGCGGCGGGTTCTTTCTTTTCAGCCATCACACGTTCCTCCTATCGATATAACGGGTACAGTATACCACAAATTTATTCCTCTGTAAAGAGGTTTTCTCGAACCTCTTTGGCGCTTTTCTCTTTCTTTTTGCGCGGTTTCGGATCGGGCAGACGGTCAAACACCAACCAATACACCGCAAACGCCGTAGCGCCGCCGAGCGACGCAAACGCGCCGCCGACAAGGCCCGGAGTTTTGTAGGTGAATTCCACGTCGCATTCGCCGGCAGGGCATTTTACCGCCATAAAGCCGGCATTCGCTTTGAAGATGTCTACCGGCAGACCGTTGACGGTTGCCGACCACCCTTTTTCATAAGGCACGCTGAAAAACAGCAAATTGTCCGCCGAAAGCGTCGCTTTTGCGGCAAAACCGGTTTTGGTCGTTTCAAACGAGGTGGCCGCACCGTTTTTGCGGTTTTGACAATCCATTTGGAACCACTCATAAGAAAAACTTTGGTTTTCCACGTCCAAATGGTTGAGACGCGACGACACCTTGTTCTCATCCTCGTCTTCCACCACGAGCGCGCGCACCAAAAGCAGTTCGCGGTTTTCGTTCGAGAGGGTTTCGTATTCCGTGCGCGTCACGTAATTTTGATAGGTGAAGCCCATCGGGATATAGTTCTCGTTTTCATACACGAAGAAGCCGTTTGTTTCGAGCGCGTAGGTGTAACCGGGCATTTTGGTGGTCGAGGTAGAGTCGACAAAATACTTGCTCGATGCTTTTTCGTATTTCGGCTCTTCGTTGTTGGCGTAGTCAAATACGTATTTAACCGAGGTCAACGAACGAAGCGCATAATGGCTCGTTTCGGGGCGACTGCCCACCGAGCGCTGAATGCCAATCGTGCCGTAAAACTCCTGAATCGAGCCGGGCACCACGCTGTGGAACGCGTTGATGCACGGACGTTGCCAGAAAATGCCGAGGTTGTCGATGCAATCCGGCGAGTCAATACGCACGAATTCGTCCGTTTGGTCGGTGGGAAGATGCACCTTGTCGATGCCCTCAATCGCGCGTTCCACCACAAATTCCGGCACGTAGACGGACACGCCGTGGCCCTGCCCCATCATCACCCAGCTGTAGCCGAGGCAAATCACCGCGAGCGCAAGCGCCGCCCAGCGGAAGAAAATCTCTTTGGCGCGTTTGCGCATATACAAAACCACCGCGAACGCGACCAAGCCGATCAGCGCAATCACCACGTACGCCCAAAAGAGTTCCGGCGTATTCTCGCGTCCGAAAACGTAGTTGCCATCCTCCGGCCGCCAGTTATTCGGCACCACACCAATCATCAGCGTAAAGAACACGATGATACCGGCGCTCCACCCGAATGCGCGACCCCAGCGCACGTCGGTGAGCGCGCCGTCTTCCCGAGGTTCGGAATCCTCGAGCGCTTTGACAGTCGCGACAATCAGCATCAGGGTAAACATATAAAACCAACGGGCGTAGTACTGGGAGTTAAACAGCTGAAACGCCGCGTTAAAAATCGGAATCACCGCGCACACCGAAAGCACAATCAGCAGGCGATGCAACCAGTCCTTATGAGATTTGTATTGGAAATAGGCAATCGCGCCGGTAGCGCCCACCATCGGCAACCACGCGGACATCGAAGACCACTTGTTATCCGCATCGGGGAAAAAGTTGGGGCGCGCCGGAATATCCGGTGGGAAAAAGAAGCTGTGGAGAATATCCCACAGCCGTTGCGGCTGAGTGTAATACAGCGCGTTCCATCCGGCAACCAAATTGCCGGTGCGGTTGTTTTGGATAACGGCGAAGAAACTCGGGAGCAGAAAAATTCCTGCTGCGCACGTTCCGAGCGCCGCTTCAACGAAAATGCCGACCACTTTTTTGGCATTCAACTTCCATTCACCCGACCAGGCGCGGATGCCGAAATACATCAGCAAAAACAGCGCCTGTCCGATGAAGAAATAGTAGTTGTTGAGCGCAGACAGAAAGAGGAAAATCCCGAACATCCCCCGTTTGCCGTCTTTTAAGTTGCGCTCAAGCCCGAGCAGAATAAACGGCAGATACACCATCGCCTCGTGGAAATGGTTGAAGAAGATGTTGTAAATCGAAAAGCCGGAAAACGCATACATCATCGCACCGAGAACCGCGTATTCCGCCTTGACAAAGCGTTTTAGATAGAGATACGCGCCGAGAGACATCAGCGCCATTTTGAGGATGAGCAGCGGTGCCATCATATACGGCACAGCGGCGGACGGAAACGGAATGGTCAGCCAGAAAAACGGACTGCCGAGCAGATAGAAGCTATACGACCCGATAAAGTTGACGCCTAAATCGGTGTTCCAGTTCCATCCCCAGTCGCCGGCGCGCACGGCATCGTGCGCCATACGGTAAAAGGAGAGCTGCTGGGCGTTAAAGTCACCGTAGTAGGTAAAATACCCGTGGGTGGTCAAAAGGAACGGCAAAAACAGCACGAGTGCTAACCCGAACACAAGACCGAACGCCAACAGCGCGTGTTTATCTTTCGGACAAAAGCGGCGCAGTCGTTTGGCTTTTTCCACAGCATTTCCCTCCTTTTTTCTCGTTTGGTTGCTTACTTCAAATCGCGAATTTTCGTGCCCAGCACTTCCTCAAACCGCGGCAAAATGCCTTCGTCGCGGTGGCGCGCATTTTGGCACATATCGTAACCGGGCAGGTTGTTGCCCTCAACGAACACCGGACCGTCCGGCGTAATCGCCACGTCCCAGCCGACGTAACGCATATGCGGCTCCACGAACGCGGCTTCTTTACACATTTCCACCGCCTCGTTGAAGAACGGGATTTCAAATCCGTTAAACACCGTATGGGTCATCGGGTGCTCGTCATAGTAAAGCCCCGTTTTGTCGCAAAACGCCGGACGAGACAGTTTGCCGTCCTCGCCGACACTCGTATACATACCGCCGCTCGACACGTTATCAACACAGCCGCCGTTGCCCATACGCACGAGCGCATACATAAAGTGGGCCACGTCGTCCATCCGCACGGTGACGATACGCACCGTGTTAATCGAGGTCGGGCAAAGCTCGCTCATTTTCGGGTGCTGTTTAATCGGCTCCTCAATAAGATACTGCCCGTTTTCCATCAACTCCGCGAACAACGCATTATAATCGGTGTCGGCAGTCACTTCCACGCGGCGAATGCCCTCGCCGCCGCATTTTTCGGTGGCTTTGGCAAAGAAGGTGGACGTCTCTTCGCAGAAATCGCGGAGCGTCTCCGCGTCCGCCTCGCGCAAATCGAAATAGCGGCGACGGAGATATTTCTCGAACCGTTTGTCAAACACGGTCTTGTTGTCGAACACGTAGTAAAAGTCGCGGTCGTTGAGATAGCGCGTGATAATTTGGCTGTCGTTCATGGTGAGATAGGTGAGCCTCTGTGCTTTCGGCTTTTTATAAAACCCGAACGAGTGATAATCAAGATACCCGATACCATAGCGCACAATACACCACAGCATATCGACGGCAATATACAGTTTGTTGCCACCGGTTTCCTCGCTGACTTGACGAATATGCATAAACCAGCGTTTGAAACTCAGATGTTTTAAGCGACGGACAAAGGTTTTTAACTTGCTCACAACGTCTCCCCCTTTTTGAAGCGGCGCAACACACGCGACAGCGGTTCGCGCACCAAATCCCGTTCATAGTCGTTCATACCGATACACCACATATACGGGATAAAAATTCCAACGATGAGTACGCCGCCAATCAGCACGCCCCAAATCGATTGCGGCACAAACATCGCGATTACAATCGACACGAGAATCGGCATAACGAGTGCCGGCATCATCTTCCCGATTTCCATCCAGAACTGAGGAATATCCAACCCGATTTTCTTGTGGTAATACCAGTTCATAAGAATGACGTTGCCGATGAGAATGGAAATCAGCGTGCCGAGTGCGGCGCCGAAGCCGCCCCACAGTTTCGTCAGCGGAATGCTCAAAAACACGTTACCGACCGCCACGCCCAAATAGACAAGCGAGCGGAATTTGTGCATATTCTTGGCGCGCTGAATCTCAATACCCACGTTTTGGATGGCCGGAATGAGCGTCGATGCGAACAGGATAAGCCCGATATAGTACGACGTGTTAAACCGCACGCCGCCGCCCGACCAAAGAACGACGAACGGGCGACCGACCGCCACAAAACCGAGCATTACCATCGACATTAAAATAAACTGCAATCGACCGGTTTTCGTAAACAAATCGGACAACTGCCGATCATCGCCGCCGGAGGCGACAATACGGTGTACGCGCGGCGTCAGCACGCCGGAAAACGCGGTCGCCAGCGAGAGGTAGTAAATGTTGAGCTGCGATGCCTGCACGTAAACGGTGACAGCCGTCGTACCGTGAAGCCAACCGAGCAGCAGACGGTCAATACTCCAGTTTAACTGGTCCACCACGATGCCGATAAAGACGTAGGACGTAAAGCCGAGCATCTCGCGCATCAGTTTCCAGTCGAACACCTTAAAACTGACCGGCATTTTCAGTTTGCCCACACAGTAGCCGATGTTTAAGACACCGGAAACGAGCGTAAAGATAAGCGACAGCACCACCATCGCCACCGAGCGGAAGCCGATGATGAGCAACGGAATCATCACAAGGGGGTTGACGACGGATTTTAACATCGCCACGATTTTTTGGAACACGTAGCGCTCGTTAATCATCACGTGTGACTCGAAAACGCTGATGGGGAACGAAATCGCCGCGTTAAACGACAACACCACCATCAGCTTTTCCGCCAACGCCAATTCGTCGTCGGTCAGTTTGTTGCCGAACACGAGTGGCGCGTTGTGGGAAACAAGCAAACCAAGCGCGAGCACCACGCACCCAAGCACGGTATAGGTAATAAGAAACATCCCGTTAAGTTTCGCCATACCGGCTTTGTCGTCGTTCGCCTTAAACCGGGAATAATACCGCGTATACGCACTTCCGAGGCCGAAGCTCAAAAGGTTGAGATACGCCACAAGGGGAAGTGCCAAGTTGTAAACGCCATATTCGCTGTCGCCCAGGCGTTCGAGCATCACGGGCGTATACAAAAGCGACACAAGCGTGCCGAGAATCAGCGACACGTAAGACAGCGCCGCGCCCCATTTCAGTTGGTTGACTTTCACGCCCACTCCCCCTTTCTTCAAAAGTACTTAACTGATTTATTATACCCTATATATAGGGAAATGTAAAGTTTTTCTTTTTTGCCCTATGCAATCATTTGAATTTTGTATGGAGGGGCGATTCACGAATCGCCCCATTTTTTCACACCGACCGCAAGGAGGTCATTCGTGAATGACCCCTACAATGCCGCCGAAGTTATGTGCAAAACAAAAAGCAGCCTTAAAAGGCTGCTTTTTCAAATCTCCATTTTCGCCAAATCCTCTAATGCGCGCTCGGCCAATGCCGCGTAGCGCGCGCGTTTGTCGCGGATATGTTCGGCAAGCGGCGGCAACACGCCGAAATTCGCGCCCATCGGCTGAAAATCTTTGTTTTCGGTAGCAATATAGGCAAAGAGCGCGCCCATCATCGTCGTTTGCGGAAGCGTCACAAGCGGCTCGCCCTTGACCGTTTTAGCGGCGTTGATACCGGCAAGCAGTCCCGACGATGCCGACTCCATATATCCCTCGACGCCGGTCATCTGTCCGGCAAAAAAGAGCGTGGGGCGCGCGCGGAACGCAAACGTCGAATCCAGCAGTTCGGGCGAATTTAAGAACGTGTTGCGGTGCATCACACCGTAGCGCATAAATTCCGCGTTTTTGAGCGCCGGAATCATACCGAACACCCGTTTTTGCTCGGGGAATTTTAAGTTGGTCTGGAATCCGACGAGGTTATACAGCGTCCGCTCGCGGTTTTCGGCGCGCAGTTGCACCACCGCCCACGGGCGATGGCCCGTCCGCGGATCGCGCAATCCTACCGGCTTCATCGGGCCGAAACGAATGGAATCGCTCCCACGCTTTGCAAGCACTTCAATCGGCATACACCCCTCGTACACCGACGGGTCAGCTTTGTCAAAACCGTGTACCGGCGCGACTTCCGCCTCGACGAGCGCCTTATGGAACGCCTCGTATTCCTCTTTGTTGAGCGGACAGTTTAAGTAGTCGCCCTCTGCTCCCTCGGCGGCGTCTTTGCCGTAACGCGAGGCGCAAAAGGACGTTTCGGGGTCAACACTTTCGGCGGTCACAATCGGGGCGGCGGCATCGTAAAAATGCAGTCCCTCCGAGCCGCAAAGCCGCGCAATATCGTCAGCCAGCGCGTCGGATGTCAGCGGACCGGAAGCGACGACCACCACACCGTCTTCGGGGATTTTCGGGATTTCTTCGTGGCAAACGGTAATGAGCGGATGCTCCGTAATCGCCTTGGTCACAGCTTTTGCGAACACCTCGCGGTCCACAGCCAGCGCGCCGCCGGCCGCCACCGCCGCCTCGTCCGCCGCCGGAAGACAGACCGAACCGAGACGCCGCATTTCTTCTTTCAAGAGCCCTGCCGCGCTGTCGATGCGGCGCGCTTTTAGGGAGTTGGAGCAGACGAGTTCCGCCAAAAAATCGGTTTTATGCGCCGGACTGCGCTTTTCGGGCTTCATCTCATACAGCGTGACCGCAACGCCGCGGCTTGCCGCCGCATACGCCGCCTCGCATCCGGCAAGGCCGCCACCGATGACGGTAATTTTCTCGTTCATCTTCCCACTCCCTCTCTCTCAACAAAAAAGGCGGATTTTCCGCCTTTTTCAGAATTTCGTATAATACGCGACCACCGTGTCCGATTCGCCCGTCACGGTATTGACGCCTTTGATGACCGCGCCGTTAAGGCTCATCAGTTCGCTGCACTCCGCGGTTTCGGCATCACAGCGAAACACCTCTTTTGCGTTGCACATCACGACGATTTCGCCGTTTTTGACGTTAATCGCGCCGTTTTTACCGAGAATAATCTCCACAGGACTGCCGTTTTCGTCCAGTTGCCGTCTGGCAGCGTAGCGAATGGCGCGCCCGTTGAGTTTTTGTTGTAATTCCGATTCTGCCGCCTGCTCTCGGCGACGCGAAAAGAACCCCATACCGTTCTCCTTATGTGTCGTACTCGGACGAGATGCCGAAATATTCCTCTAAACAAAGTCCGCTGTCGGTCAGTTTTTGGGCAAATTCCTCGCCGACATAGCGGATATGCCACGGCTCGTACATATAGCCGGTCGCCTCTTCTTTGCCCTCGGGGTAACGGAGAATAAATCCGTATTCCGCGCAGTGGGCGGCAACCCACTTGCCCTCCGGCGTTTCGCCGAACGTGTCGGACACGTCGTTTAAGTCAATCGCCAAGCCCGTTTGGTGTTCGGACGAGCCGGGCCGCGCCGAATAGCGATCGGCGGCATCCTGTCCGTCTTTTTGGACGTAGCTGTCGTAAAGTCCCTCTTGGGTTTCGTAAGAGCGGAAGCCGGACGCCTCATAGAGAATCACATTCTCCGCTCCGGCCGCCGCCTGCATTTTAGCGAACGCATCGGCGCATTCGTCGGTCAGTCCGCCGGGATTATAGAAGGCAGGTACGGTGTAGGTTTTGTTGACAACCAACACACCGTCGATATAGGTCACGCCGTCGCGCACCTCAATTTCGTAGCCGTTTTCGGTGAGCGCTTTTTCGGTCGGCGCGACCGTTGCCGCCGTGGTCGCGGCGGTCGTCACAACAGACGTTTCGGCTTTTTCTTTGGCCCCGTTTTTGCAACTGTGCACAAAAAGCAAGACAAAGACCACCACCGCCGCCAACAAAAACAGCGTCGTTATGAAATTTTGTTTACGCCGCCGACGGCGAGAAGCCGCTCGCGCGGCGCGACGTTGTTTCGGGGTTTTCGCGGCCATAGTGTTGCCTCTTTCTTTTTAGTTTACACGCGCGTTGCGGACGCATTCTCGCCCTTTTCGCGGATGATGAGCCGCACCGGTGTCCCCTCGAGCCCGAAGGTCTCGCGGATGCGGTTTTCGATATAGCGCTGATAGGAATAGTGGAACAAATCCGCGCGGTTGACAAAGCACACGAACGTGGGCGGTTTGGTAGACGCCTGGGTCATATAGTAAATACGCAGGCGGCGGCCTTTGTCCGTAGGCGGTTGCACGCGCGCGGTCGCATCGGCAAGCACGTCGTTGAGCATACCGGTAGAAATGCGCATTGTGTTCTGTTCGCGGACGTATTTTATCAGTTCAAACAAGCGGTCAAGCCGCTGACCGGTTTTAGCGGAGATAAAGATGAACGGCGCGTAGGACATGAAACTGAAGTCGTTTTCGAGTTTTTTGCGCATTTGGTCCATCGTGTGGGTGTCTTTTTCCACCGCATCCCATTTGTTGACGGCGATGATACACGCCTTGCCGGCTTCGTGGGCAAGACCGGCCACCTTGCTATCCTGCTCGGTGAACCCCTCTACACCGTCAATCATAATCACGCACACGTCAGCACGTTCAATCGCCATCTGTGCGCGGAGAATGCTGTATTTTTCCACGTCGGAGTCCACCTTGCTTTGGCGGCGGAGTCCGGCGGTGTCGATAAAGACAAAGTCGCCGTGCTCGTTCGAAACGGGCGTGTCGAGCGCGTCGCGCGTTGTACCGGCCATATCCGACACAATACTGCGGTCAAAGCCGACGATTTTGTTGACAAGCGAACTTTTGCCGGCATTCGGCTTGCCGATAACGGCCACGCGAATCGGCTCATCCTCGCCGTCAGTTTCCTCTTCCTCGGGCGGAAAATGCTCCACCACCGCATCCAAAAGGTCGCCGGTGCCGTGACCGTGGACCGAGGACACCGCAATCGGGTCGCCGAGACCTAAATTATAGAATTCGTAAAAATCCGCCGACGGCGCACCGAGCGTGTCGCATTTGTTGACGCACAGCACAATCGGCTTTCCGCTTTTTTGAAGCATCGACGCCACGTCCGCATCGTTGGCGGTCACGCCGGAGCGCAAATCGGTCACCAGCACGATAACGTCCGCTTGATCAATCGCCAATTGCGCCTGTTCGCGCATTTTCGAGAGCATCATATCGTCGGTGCGCGGCTCGATACCACCGGTATCGGCGAGCAAAAATTGCCGTCCGCCCCACTCGCAGGGCGCAAAAATGCGGTCACGGGTCACGCCGGGCGTATCTTTGACAATCGCCAAGCGTTGACCGATTAACTTATTAAACAGGGTGGATTTGCCCACGTTCGGGCGGCCGACAACCGCCACAATGGGTTTTGCCATTTGCTCCACCTTCCTTTCAACTTAAAAGTACTTTCACAAAATCCTCGCCCGACCCGTCGGTCACACGCAATTCCACGTTCAAAGCGGTTTTTACGTCCTCCACCGACACGTCGTCTAAGAAGAGGTCGCCCTCGCGCCGAAGCATCGAGCAGGGAATGAGCAACGTGTCACCACAGTTGCCTTTGAGTTGCGCGATAAGGTCTCCGCCGGTCACAAGGCCGGAAACGGTAATACTCTCGCCGAAAAAGTCGTTGCGAATGGGTTTGACCTCCGCTTCGAGCGACGGGAATTTTTCTTTCACCGCCGCCACGCATTCCTCGATAAGCGGTGCCGCCAGCGCACCGGTCGCCACCGTTTTTTTGTTCGTCGGCGCGACGGTTTCGATGTCCGCGAGCGCCGTTTTCACCTCATCCTTAAAAAGTGCGCTCATGCCGACGCCGTTTTCAAGCTGATGCAAGTCGCCGTACTTAGAAAGGTCGGGAAGTGGACGTCCTGCGAGCGAATACCACTCGTCCGATGCATAAAACAGACGGTCGCCGCACTCTTGTTCCAGCCGATTGGCGATTGTTTCGATACGATCAATGGTGTCGGCGGCTTCTTCGGCAGTAAACAGCCGTAAAGGGGTAAGCCCTTCCCTATGTTTCGTCAGTCCCACCGGCACCGCCGCCACGCTTTGGAGCGCCGGACGATAGGAAAGCAGGTCCTCAAGCGTACGCGAAAGGCTTTCTCCGTCGTTATATCCGGGCACAAGCACCAACTGCACGTTGAGCGCGAGACCGGCATCCGCAAAGCGGCGTAAAGTGGAAAGACTTTCCCCTGCAAACCGGTTATTCATCATCTTACAGCGCAGTTCGGGATCGGTCGTATGCACCGACACGTTCACCGGACTGATATGCATCGCGATAATCCGCTCGATTTCGTGCTCGGTGAGATTGGTGAGCGTTACGTAGTTGCCAAACAGAAACGAAAGACGGCTGTCGTCGTCTTTGAAATACAGCGTTTCGCGCATGCCTTTCGGCAACTGGTCAATAAAGCAGAAAATACAGTTGTTGCGGCAGGACCGCTGCTTGTCCATTAAATAGGTATCGAACGTAAGCCCGAGTTCCTGCCCCTCGCGCAGGCGCAGTTTTACGGTGCGCTCTTTTTTCGGGGTTTTGAGCGTCAGGGTCAATCGTTCGTCGGTAATATAAAACCGATAATCGAGCACGTCGGCGATTTCGTGCCCGTTGACGGTAAGCAATTCGTCGCCGGCGTGAATTCTCTTTTTCGCCGCAGGGCTTTTCGGCTCAACGCCGGAAATGACAACAGACACACTCTCGCCTCCTCTCGGTCAATTCAAAAATAAAGGGAGGAATATGTAAATACTCCTCCCTGATGCGTATGGACTTATTTCTCCTCGATTTTGACAACCTGCTTGCCGTTGTAATAACCACAGCTGGGGCAGAGTCGATGCGCGCGTTTATATTCGCCGCAGTTCGGGCACTTCATCAGAGCCGGAGCATCCATTTTCCACACGTTATTGCGACGTTTGTCGCGTCTTGCTTTCGAGCTTTTTCTCGCCGGTACCGCCATGTCAGCACCTCCTTGTAGATTTTGCAATATAGAAATCTGTCAGCCGAGGCAATCCGCCAAAGCCGCCAGACGCGGGTCAATCGATTTGCCGGAGCACCCGCATGGCCCCTCGTTGAGGTTTTGCCCACAAGAAGGACACAATCCCCGACAGTCCTCGCGACACAGAGTTTTGGTCGGAAGCTCCATCCAAATCTCTGCTCTTACCAAATCGTCGAGGTCCAGCATAAACTGCTCCACAACGACGAGGTCGTCGCTTTCGTTTTCGGTTGAGGTCACGAGCACGCGTTCGATGGAAAACGAACTCTCGAACGTCGTAGGGGCGAGGCAGCGGTCACACACGCCGTCCATCCGGTAGGATACGTCGGCGCGAAGCAACACGACGCTTCCTGCACCGTCGACCGTTCCGGTCACCGAAACCGGCACCTTGAACGGGCAACTGCCTTGAAATTCGAAGTCGGAGAAATCCAACTTATCCTCAATCGGCAGGTGCGGCGCGGCGCCCGTAAACACGGAACGCACGTCCCATTTCATACGTTTTGACCTCCTTTTTCCGCAGGCCAACGCGTATGGCTCTCAAACACGGAGAATATTATATACTATACGTCGTCCGTTTGTCAACACTTTCTTGCGTTTTTTACGGATTTTTTTACGGGGTTTCCACCCGTGCAGGCGACCCCGTCCGCAATGCCGCCGTAAAATCGGCGATGGTGCGTACGTCACCCTCCAAAAACACGCCGCCGCGCGTCAAATCCTCCCACTCGTGAAAATCCGAGCCGGAGAGCATTAAAAGCCCATTCTCACGGGCAAACGCCTCGGCGATTTCGTTGCGCGATTGGTGGCGCGGATTGCCGTTATACACCTCAATGCCATCAAGAAGCGCCGGGTCCAGCCGCTTTAGATGCGGTCGAAACGGGTGCGCCTGAAACACCATCCAACCCCGTTCGTGCGCGAGCGCACAAAACGCCGCCGGCGACAAATCCGGCAACTCCGGCAGGTCATAAACGTCCTGCTCGGAAAAGCCGTAGACAAGATAGTCCTCCGACGAATCGCGGCAGCGCCACTCCATTCCGAGCAGCACCGCAAGCCCCACGCGCTCGCCCTCCGCTTTCGCTACGCGATAGCCGGAAAGCCACGCCGTTGCCTTATCGTTCCAATCGCCGGCAATGCCGTCGAAAAAGCCGAAATAGTAGTGGTCGGTGACAACGATACCGTCATAGCCGCGCTCTTTGTAAGCGCGCACACCCTCGGCGGCAGGCACCGAACCGCAGACACTGGTCTCGGCGGTGTGAAAATGGGTTTCAAACAACGAGCGCACGATTACGCCTCCTCGGTTTCCACCTTGCGGACGCGGACAAACGGCGTATGTTGGGCGTCTTGACCCGCAGGGTTGTCGCGAATGCATTCCGCCAAAAACTCGTCGGAATACTGTTCGAGCGACGGCGATTTTCCGAGGATTTCCACGTTCAGGTCGTTGGCATCCACAATGGTGGTTGCCACGCCGGTGGCCTCTTCAATCTGTTTGCACACGCCGTTCGGGTCTTTCGGCAAAAGCACCGCGAGAGTGTGATAAATCTCGAAAGACGAATGGCTGTAGAAGCCGTCGATACCGGCGACCTCCTGCCCGACGATTTCATAAAACACGCCGCGCTTGCCGAACAAACGCGCCACCGCATGGCAGGCGCACGCCCACAGAATGAGCGGCAAACCTTTCATATCAATAGCGAGCTGCAGTTTATACGGCTCGTCCATCGCGATGCCGTGGTTGTTGCTGGTGGCAAATTTGGAGAGGAATTTCGCCCAAAAGCCCACCTTCACGTCTTTCATCTCGACGGTGTTGTCCTGGCACATGGAGACGATTTTTTCAGAGACGGTGACGAAATCGCCCGGCTTGCACACCGGCACGAGGTAACGGCGCACAACCGCCTCGTAATCCTCGCCACGCTCGATAAAATGGGTCTGGATGGCGGCACGGTCATAGCGCGCGCCCTCCACCTCACGAATGCCCGACGGAAAAAGGCTGACATCGCCCTCCTTCACGGGGAGGACGACATCAGCGGGTTTTTCTGACGGATTTTCAGCGGCAAATGCCGCAGTATTCTCTGTCATACTCGTAACTTCCTTGCTGTGTTATGTACTTACAGCTCTTCCACGTAGTTGTGAACTTTCTCCGGAATCTCTTCTTTGTCCGCCGAAACGGAGAGCACCATTTTCGCCGAGACTTTTTCGCCCAGTTTGGCGAGTTTCTCGATGAAGTCGCCGAACGCTTCCACGTCGCCGCCGCCGATTTTCAGCGTCTGGTCAACGAACACGTCGGTGATATCGTAGTTGCCGGCGAAGAGACCGGCGATGAAGCCGTACAGACCGTCGAAGCCGGAAACGCCGTATTCCTCGGCGACCGCCAAACGGGTCTGATGGTTAAGGTTAAAGGTCAGGGTTTCGCCTTTTTCGATAAAAACGACGTTGCCTTTCGAGGCGACGGTCGCTTCCTCGCACATCGCGACGAGGCGTTTGGTTTTGCCGGAGCCCTTTTTACCCAGAATTAACGTGATCATAGTTTTTCCTCCTACACTTTTGGTTATCTGCAAACCGCCTTGCGGCGGATTCTGCCTTTTATACGTCAGCGCATACGCCGCTCCAAATCGCGGCGGCGCGCTTCAAAGCCCGGACGACCGAGCAGCGCAAACATATTGCGTTTATATCCCTCGACACCCGGTTGGTTAAACGGGTTGATGCCGAGCATATACGCGGAAATCGCACACGCTTTCTCGAAGAAATAGAAGAGATAGCCGAGATGATCCTCGGTCGCGGCAGGCACGGTGAGCAAAAGGCTCGGTGTGCCGCCGTCCATATGCGAAAGCAGCGCGGACAACAGCGCAATGCGGTTGACATCGTGAATCGTTTTGCCGGAGAGGTAGTTTAAGCTATCGAAATTGTCGGCGGCGAACTCCACCCCGAGCAGGTTGGCCGGGCGATCGAACATCACCGCGGTTTCAAACAGAAGCGGTGTGCCCTGCTGAATAAACTGGCCGATGGAGTGCAAATCCGTCGTAAAAATCGCGGTGGTCGGGAAAAGACCTTTGCCGTTTTTGCCCTCGCTTTCGGCAAACAGCTGTTTCCACCATTCACCGAGTTGGACACAGCGCGGCTCCGCGCTGACGAGCAGTTCCACCGAGCGGCCTTTTTGCATCAGCAGATGACGGGAAGCCGCGTAACGATAGCAGGGATTTTGGAACAAATACGGCGTGTGCAGTTCCTCCATTGCCGCGGCGGCACCGGCCATAATGGCGTCAATATCGCCGCCGGCGACCGCAATGGGAAGAAGCCCCACGGCGGTGAGCACCGAGAAACGTCCGCCGATGTTGTTCGGCACCACGAAGCTCTCGTATCCCTCGCGGTCGGCAAGGGCTTTCAGCACGCCTTTCGAGCGGTCGGCGGTCACGTAGATGCGCTTACGCGCCTCTTCCGGCCCGACCATACGAATCAAATAGTCGCGGAAAATGCGAAACGCGATGCCGGGTTCCACCGTCGTCCCCGATTTGGAGATAACGTTGATGGAAATGCGCTTGCCGGCGCAAAGGCGGAGCGTTTCCTGAATATCAAATGCCGACAGACTGTTGCCGACAAAGTAAATATCGGGCGTTGTTTTTTCGATGGAGTTGTAAAAACTGGTTTTGAGGAACTCCACCGCGGCACGCGCGCCGAGGTACGAGCCACCGATGCCAATCACAATCAGCGCGTCGCTGGACTCGCGGATGCGTTGTGCGGCATCGCGGATGCGCTCGAATTCGTGGCGGTCGTAATCCGTCGGAAGCGACAACCAACCGAGATACTCGTTTCCGGCGCCGCGGCGGCTGTGTAACAATTCGTGCGCTTCGGTGACGCGAGGCTGGATATTCTCCCAATCCTCGGCATCGATAAAGCCCCGGGTATATTGCGTTTCAAGAGAGATTGCCACTGCGTTCACCACCCCTGTCACGTACTCGAAACGACCGCAAGGCACGGTCGTGTGTCTTCTTACCTGCTATTTTACAATATTTTCTTCCCGTTTGCAACCTTTTATAGAAACTTTTTCGTCTTTTTTTACATAAGAGCCGCCCACAGACGACAAAGTGCCGTTGAAAGCGACATCCGCGGCACCGCTTCGCTCGCTTTCACGTCGGTGGTGGAAAGAATCTCTTTTCCGCGGCTCACCGTCACTTTGCCGAGAATCTCCCCTGCCGTTACCGGCGCGGTAACCTCGGATTTGAGGGTCATCTTGCAAGAAATTTGCGTCTCCTCACCTTTTTTGCACAAAACGGGCGCCAAAATCGGGCGCGCCGGCATCACCGTGCGTGCCACACCGTGGCGCACCGTCACCGGCGTCAACTCCGCGTCTTTCACCGACGGAGTAAACACCGCATACCGCGCAAAACCGTAATCGAGCATGGCGCGCACGCCGGAAAAACGCTCGTCGGTGGAAGCGCAACCGAGAATAACCGCGCAAAGCCGCAGTCCGTCCCGTTCGGCCGTGCCGGCAAGGCAGTGTCCGGCGGTGGAAGTCGTGCCGGTCTTCAGCCCCGTTGCGCCTTTATAAAACCGCACCAGCTTATTGGTGTTGACAAGCGAACTGTTCCCGTTTCGCAGGGTGTCCATCCAAATCGTGGTGTATTTCGTGATATCTTTGTGCTTCATCAACTCACACGCCATCGTGCTCACGTCGCGCGCTGTAGAAAACGCCGTGTCGTCCAATCCGCAACAATCGTGAAACTCCGTGTGGGTCATCCCGAGAGCCTTGGCGCGCTCGTTCATCCGCAAAACGAAGCCGTCTGTCGAACCCTCCAAATGCTCCGCTATGGCGGCGCAAGCATCGTTGGCCGACACCACCACAATCGCTTTAAGCAAATCGTTCACGGTCATCGTCTCGCCCGGTTCCAACCAAATTTGCGAACCGCCGTATTGCGCCGCCTCGGACGAGCAGGTCACCACGTCGGTATACGCAAGGCGGCCGCCGTCAATGGCTTCCATCACGAGAAGCAACGTCATAATTTTCGTGACGGATGCAATAGGAAGCGGCGCATCGGCGTTTTGCGAAAACAGCACCGTTCCCGTATCCATCGCCACGAGAATACTGCCTTTTCCGCCAACCGAAAGTCCGCTCGCATCGGTCGGCACAGTCGCCGCTTCTTCCCACTGTTTCGCATCTGCCGCCGTAATCAGCGCCTCGGCATCCTCGCCGGCTTCCGTCTCCAAAAGCCACGTCTGCGCCGTAGCGCACACCGAAAACACCGCCGTCAGCAAAAGGCAAAGTGTCGTTCTCCAAATTGTTTTCATACCCATCGTCCTTTCGTTCGTAAGACTATCCAAGTATATGCCGAAACGCACAAAAGCATACCCTTGCTTTTTTGCGAAAATTGTGGTATACTGTCGAAGTATTTTGAACAACGTCGAAAGGAGGTCGCGCGGATGAAACGACAACTGGCGGTGCTTGCCTGCACCGGTATTTTGGCGGTATGCCCGGCGCTGTCGGTCAGCTCTCTCGCCGCCGCGCCCTCGTTCGATTTGAACGGCGACGGCGCGCTCAACGGTGCCGATATGCGCGCATTTTTGCTTGCCGAAGCCGCCGGCGATTCCGCCGCCGACCTCAACCAAAACGGCACGGTCAACGCGGCGGACGAAGCCCTGCTTTGGTCAAAAATCTTGGCGTGTTACCGCGCAAAAATGCCCACTGTAACCGCTACCGAAACCGCCACGCAGACCGCAACCGAAACGGCGACCGCCACCGCGACCGACGCCGAAACCACCACAACGGCCGCCCCCACCACCACGACCGAAAAGACAACAAAGCCAACAACCGCGCCGCCGACAACCGCAAAACCCACCGCCAAAAAAACGACCGCAAAACCGGTGGTAGACGTTTCGGGTGGGAGCGCGCAAAGTTTCCCGAAAAAGCAAGCGGTGCTCGTAGCGCCGTACACGCCGACACTCAAGACCTCGTCGGCTAAAGAATCAACCTTTATGAAGAAAATCAAGGTGGTCAACAGCGCCACCGGCAAAATCTATAAAGGCGACACCAAGGCAAATTTACAGTTGGCGATTACCGCCGACGTGAAATACGAACTGGGTTCCTCGCGCTATGCCGCGAATTCCACCGAAGCGTGGAAAGCCCACGCCGTCGTGTCGTATACCCGTATCTGTGACGTATGCGCCTCCGGTTCAACCTTCACCATCAGCATGGGCGAAGACGTGAACTTGAAAAACAAGAACGACAAACGCATTTACGATGCCGTCGGCGAAGTGCTCGGCGTGAAACTGATGACCGGTTCTGGCTATAAAAACACCTGCAACGTCTTCTATTCCGCCTCTGCCGCCGGCACCACCTCCTCCTGCGGCAAGGTGTATACGGAAGATCTCCCCTACGCCCGTTCGGTATACAGTCCCGAAACCGACGCGCTGGTCGAAGCCTACGGCGGCACGTGGACCTCATCGTATACCGCCTCGTTCGACAGCATTCTGGCGGACGTTGCCGACTATATGGAAGAGAAAATCTACGTCGATAAAAAAGCCGGCGCGTATCCGCTGTATGCCACCGAATGGGACGGCGCTTACGTCTCCCGTACCAACCTCTACTATTTGAGTGGCGGCGAAAAAGTCTATCTCAAAGGCCGTCACGTGCAGGCGGCACTCGGACTGCGCTCCGCGAGTTTCGTCGTCTCTTCCGTCTCGGGCAACAAGTTGACTCTTACCGTTCGCGGCCACGGTCACGGCCTGGGATTATCCCAGTTAGGCGCCGTCATTTACGCCAACGAGTATGGTTGGACGTACAGCCAAATCCTCGCGCATTACTTTTCCATTACCGCCGGCAGCGCCCATCAACTTTGTAAACCAAATTGGTAAAAAACACTTGCATTCTGCGAAAAGTCGTGGTACAATACTTCTCGCAGTCATTTCCGGGTGTAGCGCAGATTGGTAGCGCGCTTGAATGGGGTTCAAGAGGCCGCAGGTTCGACTCCTGTCACTCGGACCAAAAATTCCCTTGGGGCAACGCCCCGAGGGAATTTTTTATTTGCGCGACCGATAGAGGCAAATCTGTGTTCGATAAGTGACGCCCCAAGAGTGCGAAGCACGATTGGCCGGCGGAACTTATGCATGCGAGCGAAGCGAGTCGCTCTCCTGTCACTCGGACCAAAAAAACAAGGCATCGCTTACGCGATGCCTTGTTTTTTTGGTGACAAGAGTCGAAACGAGCTCCGAGCGTTGCGAGCGAAGCGCCGCAAGGCTCGGGAGCAAGCCCCGGTGGGGCTTGCGATAGCGAGAAGAAGACTCCTCGCCGCAAAAACTCTGCGATTTTTGCGGCGCATTGCGGTTGGATGTCACTTGTTTCTCGCTTACGCGATGCCTTGTTTTTTAATGTATTGAAATCGCGCGTGAACTGTGCTATACTGATAGAAATTGCGAAAGGAGGGCAACCCGATGAAAGAAAAATCATTTCCCCTGTTACGGGCGGCGTTTGCCCTCAACGCGTTGATTATCCTCGGCTCGCTTTTGGCGCTGTTTGCAGGACGTGACCTCGTCACCACCGCGCAGGTGATGGCGGTCGACGTATTCGTCACGATTTTGATATGTCTCGTCACTATGATCATCGTCCTAAAGCGCTCGCTCGCCGTTACGCTGTACGACTACAAAAACATCGGGCTCATCGGTGGCATTTTGTTCGGCTTGGTTTTGGAAATCACGCTGTTTACCGAATTTGTCGAATGTTTAGCCAATCGGCGCACACCTGCCGAATTGTATCAGGCAATGCTGACGTTTCCTCGCGACTTTTCCTATTACACCGTGTTGGTCATCTTCGCCATCGGTCTTCTGCTTTGCATCAGCAACGTGGCGCTCATCCGTCACGAGGGATTTCACCTATATAACCTACTCGGCATTTTGCTCGTCGCGTTTTATATGGGCGGCACGGTGGCCTGCTACGTTTTAAGCGACGTATTTGCCGCCACGCGCGCCGCGCTCCCCTCTGCGCTTCAAACCGCGGAAACGGTGTTGCAACTCTTCTGCCTGCTGATGCTGTGTTATTTTGAATGTATCTTCATCGGCGCGGCGTTGCTCGGCTTTCAAGCCGCTAAACACGTCCCCTCGTTTGACAAAGATTACATCGTCATCCTCGGTTGCTCCATCGACAAACGCGGCGGATTGTTGCCGCTTCTTAAAGGGCGCGTCAACCGCGCAATGCGCTTCGCGTGGCAACAGGAAATCGCCACCGGCAAGCCGCTGAAATACGTTCCCTCCGGCGGTCAGGGCGCCAACGAGGTTATGAGCGAGGGCTCGGCAATGGAATTGTATCTCCTCTCCAAAGGCGCCGAGCACGACGAGGTCTTCCCCGAAAAGCAATCGGTCAACACCCTCGAAAATTTCCGCTTTTCGAAAGAAATTATCGACGACTTAAAACCGGATGCCAAAGTCGCGTTCGCCACCACCAACTACCACATTCTGCGCAGCGGCATTTTGGCGCGGCGCGCCGGCGTGGATGCCGAGGGAATTGCCGGCGACACCAAATGGTATTTTTGGCCGAACGGCTTTGTCCGCGAATTCTTCGCCATCCTCACCTTGGAAAAACGTTCCCACGTCTCGGTCGCGGCAGGACTTTTCCTTTTGTCCTCGCTCGTGGGACTTGTGGGATATTTCGGCCATTTGCTTTGATTTTTGCAACAAAAAAGCACCGTAAAGGCAGTTACCTTTACGGTGCTTTTTCTTATTTTTTGCGTAAAATGTCTTTGTTGAGCATTCCTACGTAGTCCGCCTGCAACACCAGTTCGCACTGACGATAAATCGTGTCGAAGCCGGTAGAGAGGAAGTCGAACACCACGTCGAGCACCATAGCCACGGCAACGGTCTCTACCGGAAGTCCCAACTGCAAAAACACGATGGTATAGCACGCGAGCGTACCGCCCGGGACGGGAGGCAACGCCACAGTGATAATGGAAATCACCAGCACCGCGGTCACCAACCACACAAGCGAAATCTCCACACCGTACCGCTGTGCAAAATACATCACACACGCGGTAAACGCTATCGCGGTCGTCGGCTTATACAGCACGATACCGAGCGGAATGCCGAAGTTGGTCACCTTGGCGTCGATGCCGAGATCGTGCTCACAGCAGGAGACGTTCGCGCCGAAAGCGGCCGAGGAAGACGCCGTCGTTAAGGAGATAAAAAACGGAGGGAAGATTTTGCGAAACAACAAGATGGGATTCACGCGCTTGCGTGCACTGACGTAGGCAAGCAACACCACCGCAAACACCACGGTCAACAGCAAAAACACCGCAACCGGCACCCAAGCGGCCAAGATGGTGCCAAGCGAGCCCGACCAAATCAGGCGCAGAAGAATCACAAAGATAAACGCCGTAACCATACTGCTGACCAGTTCCATCAAATACTGAATAACGTAGTTGATTTGCTCAATCAGCACGGCAACCATACGCGTTTGGCTGCCGAGAATCAGCATAATACAACCAACCACTGTGGCAATCAAAATAATCTGCATCGTGTTGCCGTCCGCAAACGG
This sequence comes from Acutalibacteraceae bacterium, assembly GCA_045640165.1. Taxonomy (GTDB): domain Bacteria; phylum Bacillota; class Clostridia; order Oscillospirales; family Acutalibacteraceae; genus RGIG426. The sequence goes on from JAZUEK010000080.1 coordinate 59,363, forward strand.
GCTGACAATGTTTTTCGGGAAGATGCCGAGAAGCAGGTCAAAAATGCCTTTCAGCCCCGACAAGTTGAGCCCCGACCCGGAGAACGACAAGTTGAAAAAGGGCAACAACACCGCGAATGCGGCGGTGCAAAACAGGAACGTCATAACGAAAAAGCGAATCAACATCTTTTTCCCGATACGACCGAATGCGGCGGCATCACCGATGCCGTAAATGCCCCACGCAACCGAGAGAAAAATCATCGGGCTGGCAATAGTGGAGAGAATGCCCAAAAACGTGTCGTAAAGCGGCGTAAGAAAATCGTCGGAAATCGAAACGCGTACCGCCTCCGGCATCGACAATCCTGCCACGCCCACGCCAACGGCGGCAATGGCCGCCAAAAACAGCAACAACAGAGGATTTAGCCGTTTTTTCTTCAAGCGAATGGTGACGACGTTCACGCCTTTTTGATACGTATAGGCCGGAGAAAGTCCCATATTCGCCATCATACGGCCGGTATATTCGCCGAAATCGTCTCCGCCGCTTGTCAACGGATCGACCGATTCGCCTTTCAGCTCCATCGTAATAAACGGGCGACCGAACCGACGGCCGAACGTCAGCGAAAAGGGAGTGCTGTCACCAAACGCCTCGCGCCAGTTCAAAAGCAAATGCTCCACCGTCAAGCGCAAGCGAAGCACGTTCTTCTTTTCGATGTTCAGATTGGTTAAAAAAGTCTCCACTTTTTCGGCAACCTCGTCGATAGCCGTGGAGTTTAGTGTAAAGGTGTCACTCTGAGTTTTCATCGTGTCCCTCCTTCCGAAAGTAACAGTATACCACGTTTGCCGCCGTTTGGCAAGAAAAAGAAAAATGAGCATCCGCAGGTGAAATCCCTTACGAATGCTCATCGTGGTGCCGGTGGCCGGACAGCGACTCGCGCACAGCGCTCGCGTGCATAAGTTCCGCCGTGCCAATCGCGCACAGCGCTCTTGGGGCGTCACTTATCGAACCTCCGGTTCTCGTCCGGTTCTCGTAACAGAAAACTCCCCTCGGGGCGTTGCCCCAAGGGGAGTTTTGGTGCCGGTGGCCGGACTCGAACCGGCACGCTGTCGCCAGCGGTGGATTTTGAGTCCACTACGTCTGCCAATTCCATCACACCGGCAGGTGCAAGGGCTATTATACAACACAAAAACGGAAAATGCAAGCCCTTTTTGGCGGAAATCGCAAAAAAAGCCCGCGACAGCGGTCGCAGGCTTTTTTCATCAGTTCGTAATCTCTTTCAACGTGATTTCGCGGGTAAACTCCGTCACCTCGCCGGTACGCTGATCCGTAATGCGTTTGAGCGTCAGCGTCACCTTGTCGCCCGGTTTGTATTTCGACAGCGCGTTGCGCACCTCGGTGCGGGATTTGACCGTCACGGTGCCGACCTTCGTAATGATATCGTAGGGCTGAACATCCGTCCCCTCCAGCGCCGAGCCGGGCTCGATCGTGTAGATCATAAAGCCCTCGTAGCCGCTTTGGGTGATGGTGTAGCCGGTCACGCCGAGTCCGACACGGCCGGTCACGTGACCGTTGGCGACCAAGTCGTCGATGATCTTTTTCGCCTCGGAGATCGGGATCGAGAAGCCCACGTTCTCGATACTGTCGTAAACGATCTTCGCGGAGTTGACGCCGATGACCTCGCCGTTGCAGTTGATCAGCGGGCCGCCGGAGTTACCGGGGTTGATCGCCGCGTCGATTTGCAGGCATTGGATGGAATAGCCGGTCTCGTCGTACACGTCGCGTTTCGTGCCGGACAAAATGCCCTGCGACACCGACCACGCGAGGCCGCCGGAGTTACCGATCGTCACCACACGGTCACCGAGCTGGACGTTTTCGCTCGAACCGAACGTCGCCGGCTTCAAGCCGGTGGCGTTGATCTTAACGACCGCCAGGTCGGTATCCTCGTCCCCGCCGATCACCGTCGCTCGATAGGTCGCGCCGGAATACAACACGATCTCGATATGCTGATAGTATTCGTTGGTTTTTTCGTTCATCACGACGTGTTGGTTCGTGATGATATACCCATCCTCCGACAGCACGATACCGGACGCGGTACCCGCCAAGGACTCCTCCTCGCTGTTGCCGAAGGTAAAGTTGCCGTATTTGATGACCGAATTCGCATAGAGGTTGACGACCACCGTGCTGTCCAAATTCTTCTTAACGATCTCCGCGGTAGACAAGCCACCGTCCTTCACCTCGGTATCGTGGATCACCACCGACGGCGTGTCGGAGGTGGTCGCGGACGTATCGGAGTTGTCGCTGACCGACGGTTTTTGGAGCCCGCCCTCTTTATCGAGCAGCATCACGATCCCCACGCCGAGACAGCACAGACACAAAACGCACAGCACCGATACGGCGGCAATCACAAGCCCGTTGCCTTTTT
>JAZUEK010000081.1:0-69958 GCA_045640165.1 Acutalibacteraceae bacterium
TAGGTGTGCCACAGGATGCCGTACTGCTCGCAAGTAGCCGGATCGTTAAACGCCAGCGTCACCATATCGGGGCAAGCCGGATAATCCGGATCAGTCACGATAGGCGTGGTGCGGACGGAACTGCCGCCACTGGTTTTGCCGTTCACCGTAATGATGGCCGGCTCAAAATCTTTCTCTTGGCCCTCCGCATTTCGGGTGATAGTACCGGTCACGGTCACGTCAGAGTTAGCGGTAAAGGTATAGGTAACGTACACATCCGCTTTTTGGTTAGCAATGTCACCCGCGGTAATCGACGGAGTAAGCGTGTTCACACCGCCATCAATGCTGATAGAGGTCCATTCAGCTGCTTTCGTGATACCCTCTGTGTCACCCTTATAAATCTGCTGGAAGGTGAACTTCAGTTCCACCGACGAGCCTTTATCCACCGTCCAACTATCGTCACGGGTTTGGCTCTTGCCGTATTTATCAATCGACTCCACAACGTTCAACTGCACGGTATAGCCATCCGTCTGGGACGGTTGCGTCTGGCTCGGCTGAGTCACGCTCGGCTGAGTTTGGCTCGGCTCGGTGTAACTCGGCACGGTGTAGCTCGGCTCGGTATAACTCGGCTGAGTTTGGCTCGGCTGAGTTTCGCTCGGTTGAGTTTCGCTCGGCTGAGTGTAGCTCGGCTGAGTTTCGCTCGGTTGAGTCTCGCTCGGTTGAGTGTAGCTCGGCTCGGTATAGCTCGGTTGAGTTTCGCTCGGCTGAGTGTAACTCGGCTCGGTGTAGCTCGGCTGCGTCTCGCTCGGCTGAGTCTCGCTCGGCTCAGTGTAAGACGGAGCGGTCGGCTGCGTCTCGCTCGGGTCGGCAGAGCAGATATGATCCGCAAACTCTACCGGAAGATCCGCAATATATTTGCGCAGGATGAGCACGTCTTTCATGTTGATCGCGCCATCGCCGTTGCAGTCACCGCGGATTTGCTGGCCGGGAGTAAGCGGTTCTGCCGCCGAACCGATAACGATCAGCGACACAAGCAACGCCACAATCACCAGCAATTGGGACAAATGTTTTTGCTTCATGACATTTCCTCCTAACAATTTTTATAACAGCGGAAATCCGCACATTATACGTTATATTTCGCAATAGGTCGCCATCAGCGACACGTTGTTTTCCGGCATCGTAAACGTCACCGTTTCAGCAAAGCGGTCGAAAAGTTCAAGGCCGTCTACCGCCCAACCGTCGAATTTCTCGCCGGGATGCGGCGCGTTCGCGGTCACCGTGACCGGCTCGCCCGGATTCGGATGAGCGTTACTCGCCACACCGTCGATGACAAACACGGTATACACGATTTTTTTGTACGTGGCGGTAAGCGCCACATCCTCGTTAGGCATCACAAACGTGGCCAATTCGCTTTGGGCATCGTCAAGCATCGCGTTTTTGCTATCGCAAATCCAACGGTCGAATTCAAAGCCGTGTTCCGGCAAATCCGCGGTCAAAAGCACCGTCTCGCCCGGCAGTTGCTCGTCCACGTTGGCCGAGCCGCCGACCACCGACACCGTATGCGGTGCTCGTTCCTCTTGGCAAGAGCAAAAACGCAAGCCGGCAAGAAGACCTGCCATCCACTTACGAAGTGTCAGCACATCTTTCATATTCACGTCGCCATCGGCATTCGCATCGCCGCGCACTTCGGCACGATTAACGCCAAAACAATCATGCGGCGGAAATTCTGTCACCGTTCCGGCAACGTACTGCCGCAAATACAGCACGTCTTTCATATTGACCGTGTCGTCATCGTTGCAGTCGCCGCGCACCGGCACACTTTCCGCCGCCAAAGCGGAAAACGGAAGCGCCGCCACGCAAAACACAACCGCGAGAAGAAGCGATACCGCGCGTATCCATTGTTTCAAAAAGACCACTCCCTCCAACACAGTATTTTAGCACACCCGTCAACAAAAAGCAAGAAAAAAGCACCTGAAAAAACAGGTGCTTTTTTGCTTCGTTTGTGCAATTGCCATTTTAGATAGTTGTCGCGAAATCCTCCGGTTGCGTATACGTGGATTCGTTCAAGGCGTTCTCCTCGCCTTGGCTGACGTTGCTTTGCTCAAGCGACCCTGCGTCTTCGTTGACGGGGGCGTTTTCCGAATGAACGAGCTCGTTTTCTTTTTTCACTTCATCTTGCGTCCCCACGGTGGCTTGTAAAAGCTTGATGTTCTCGACCGTCGGATCGGGAAGAAAATCTTCCTCTCTCGTTCTGTCGAGGGTTCTTTCCTTGTCCGCGTCATTAACCTCAAGCTTCTGGGAAAGCAGCTCTTCCATTTTCTTGCAGCTGTTGACGATATCGGCGGCGTAGTTCATACGGTTAAAGCGGAACAGCGTGCCGCCGAACAGCTTAAAGCCGACGTCCTTTTTGCGCGTATCCAAATAGGCTTGCGCCGCCTCTTTCAGGTCGCTCAACCCTTTGCAGATTTCCGATTTCGTCAAGGTGGCTTCCTCAATGCCCTTGTGAAGCGCGAGCAGCTGTTTGCGAAGCTCCGTATAATGCTTGCCGTTCTTGTGGTCGAATTTGCCGGGCGTCGTTTCCGGGTTGTCGAAATCGACGTTGCTCGCAAGAAGGGCAATTTTCTTGGCAACCGTATCACGGCGAGCATCCACTTGGCAAACGTTGGCTTTTTGCTCCTGCAATGTCTTCATATCCCGAATACAGCCTTTTTTCATTGCGGCCACGGTCGTATCCTGTTTGGCGAGCGCCTCGTATTTGTTCTTCAGTTCTTCTTTCGAGGCGGCAAGCTCGGCGATCTTCGCCTCGCGCGTTTTGATATCCTCGTTGGCGGCGTTAATGGCGTTCTTCTCGGTCTCTTGGGCGTTCAAGTAATCCTGCTCCAACTTCTGGTAAGCCGCCTCACGCGCTTTAAAGATTTCATCCGCCTTTTTATACTTGCTTTCCGCGTCAAGGGCGCGCTGACGGTTTTCCTTGCTCTTTTCGTCCTCCGTTTTGGTTTCCACAACGTTTACGCGCTCGGTCAAACCCTTGTACTCCTCGCCGTGCTTCACAAGTTCCTTGGATTTGGCGTCGCGATTTTCCTGCAGTTGTTTGATTTTTTTCTTCACGTCACTCTCGTATTTCCCTTTTTCAGACTCCGTCTGAATGGTATCGAGAATGCATTTTTTAGCGCCGTTAACCTGCTCGATCATATCCAAGCTGAGCCGCATCAGCTCCTCGCGCAGGTGCACGCTGAGGGCAAGCGGCTTCGGATTTTTCTCGGTGGCGATCGTCTCTTTAAGCAGGTTGATGGCAGCCTCCGTACCCAACGTGCAAAAACGCGGCACGGAAAACCCTTTTCCGCCCACCAACGTCGTCGAAACCTTGCCGTCTCTCTGCAGCTGCACCAAATCGCAGTTGCGCGCATATTTGCTCACCCAAGAATAAAACGGCATCGCCTTTTCCGAGACAGCGGCAATATCGCTGTTGCTGCCGGTACGCAGCGCTTCGATAACGGCGTAGGTCTCTTCGGTGGTCAGCGACTTCGCTCCCGCCAAGCTGTCCTCCGGGTTGTTTTGAAGCGAATTGATCTCCAAAAGACCCTCTTTCAGCTTTTTCACGGTTTGAATTTCCTGGTCCGTAAAGTTCGGCTTTTTCGTTTCGCTGTTCGTTTTCAGCGAAGCAAGCGTCTTCTCATACTCGTCGATTTTCTTCTCGTAATCGCTTTGCGTTTTTTCCAGGTCGTCTTGAATAGAGGTGAGTGCGTCCTTCGTTGCGACAAAAAGATTGTAGGCGTCGGTCACTTTCTGTTCGCGCGCTTTCGCCTCGTTCTGCAATTTGCCGGAAACGTAGTCGCTGTCCTGCACCACTTTGATCAGCTCGATTCGCTCCACGTTGGCGGCTTCGCAAATCTGCTGCGCGAGTTTCATCTCTTTTTCCGCTTCGTCCTTTTGACGGCCGATATCCTTCCGGTCCTCGGTTTCCTGGAGACTGTTTAACGCGTTCTTTTTGAACTCCAGCTGCGCCTTTTCCGCCGCAATCTGTTTGTCGGCTTCCATCATCTTTTCGTTATACGCCGCCGTCACTTCTTCAAAGCTGTTCAGCGGCACATCCTGCTGGAATTCGGAAATGCTCTGGACGTGTTTCAGCGCCGCCACGTTGTAACTCACGGCGCTTTTCAAGCACTCGTTCTGCATTTTATTGCGTTGCGGCACGTCTTTGTTAATCTGCTTAATCGCCGCCAACTCGTATTGCACCAGCGCAGCGTCGATTTGGTTACTCATTTGATACAACGCTTTGAATTCGTTTTTCTTGGCAAATTGTCCGTTGGTCGCCACATTGAATTCATACAGCACTTTATCGAACGAACGACCGTCTTCTTTGCCGGCGTCGATTTTTTGCGCCAGCGCGTCGATTTCCTTCAAATTTTCCGCTTGCTGTTCGGGGTCAACCTTGCTGTTGATTTCCGTCTTTGCTAATTTATCTTTAAAATTGTAGAAATCCGTGATCTTGTTGGTGAGCTCTTTCGCGAGCGCGCCCACCTGATCCTCGCGCGACTGAAGCGACTGGACAAACATCCGGGCTTTGTCAAACGGATCCGCCTCGTTTTTCAGCGAATTCACCCAGTTGACGTAGCCGGCATCACCGGTCACGTAGATGTTGTCAGCAATATCCCTTTTGTAGTGATCCGTCACGTGACGGGCACTTTTCACGTCAATAACGTCCGTCGATTCGGTTTTATACGGTCTTAATCTTCCCATTGTTCAACACTCCTCATTTGTTTTTGGGGGGCTTTCACACACAATACCCTGCGTGTTCCGAAAAAATTACATCAAAACGAAAGTTTTTTGAAAAATTTCCCAATTCCACAGAAAGTATACCATATTTTTCGCAAGAAAGCAAGAAAAAGAGCAGGGTTTCCCCTGCTCTTCTCTTATGAACTTACGCAGCGCTCTTGATAATACCGAATTTATCGTAATACTGAAGATTGCTGCCGTTGTCATCCACGTAGCACGCATCCACCGACAACGTGTTGCCGCTGATATGGTAGATAGCGAAAGAGTTCGCTTTGCCGCTTGCATGCTTGGCAAGATACGCCGGCTGCGTATCGTCGCCGCTCGCTCCGCGATAGATATGCTCGACGTTGGAAGCCGCCGTCGCGGTCACGGTATAGATCGGCGCACCCGGATTCACAGTGTATTCATAGTTGTTCTCGGTCTTCGTCGTCCAACCGGTAGCGATTTTACCGAGTTCGGTGATCGGTTGCGTGCGCGAATACATATGCACGTGCGCTTGCACGACCACGTCCACGCCGTATTGGGTGAACGTCTCCTCTAAAGATTTGCAAAGGTCGTCATCCATCGGATCCGGCTCTTTTTCGCCGGCACAGGTATACATCGGGCGGTGGAAATAAACAAACTTCCATTTCGCACCGGAGGCCGCCGCCAAATCGGTCTTCAGCCACTCAAGTTGCGTGCCGTCGATTTCCGCATCCTTGCTGATGTTCAGCGCCACAAAGTGGGCGTTACCGTAATCGTAGGAGTAATACGTGCCGGTCGTGGTGGACTGCGAGGCGTTACGGCCGGTGCCTTTCAAATCGACGTTGATAAGGCGATAAATCTCGCTCGTGCCGGTGGTATCGTGGTTACCGGAAGCGGACATCAGCGGATATTTCGTGAAAAAGTCCTCGTTGCCCGTCACCTGCGTCGCGTAGGTCCACAAGTAGTTACCGGCATCCGAGAAGTCGCCGCCGTGGAGCATCATATCCGGATTCGGGCAAAGTTTGAGCGCCGCTTGCAGCACGGTGCGGAAACGGTTTTGGATGCCCACGGTGTACGGCGTGTACTGCGAGTCGGACATCCAGATGAACGAAAAATCGTCGGTGGTCTGCGGACGAGTTTTGAAGCTGTAAATCGGGCTCCACACCTGCTGTCCTTTGGCGTTCGTGCCGCCCACGCGGTAGGAATAGGCCTGACCGTAAGAAAGCACCGGCAACGCCGCTTTATGCGTATAATCGGCGATTTCCGGCATCGTGCCGGCACAGTTATTGCGCTCTTCATACGTCACGTTAAACGTGAAATCCGCCGGATTGTAGTTGTACGCCATAAAGCCCTTGAGCACTTCGGTAGAAGCGCTCACCGATTGCGCCGAAGCGAAGTTGTCGGTCGTACCCAGCACGTATTGCACCACCGGATCTTTCAGCTCTTCATAGCTGTGGAAGGTGATACCGTACTGCGTGCAGGCTTTGTCGTAAAACGCGAGGGTAATGCGGTCGATGACCGTGTCCGCGTCCGGGTCAAGCAAAAAATCGGGTTGCAGATGCGTGACGCCCGGCTCGGTAGTGGCCTGCGAGCCCTGCGTCGGGGTTGTACCACCCTGACCGTTCACAGAAATGCTCGACGCCTCGAAAATCGGGCTGGCAATCGTGCCGCTCACCGTTTTGTCGGAATCCATCGACACTTTGTAAGTGAAGGTAATCGGATATTTGTGGTCTTCAATATCGCCGATAACCGGGTTGGTCAACGGCTCCGCCACCGGCGCCAACGTCGCGCCGGTCAGGTTCACAAAGCCCTTGATTTTCGCCGTATCGTTCACGTCCAAGTCTTGATACGCCATCACCACGATTTCAATCGTGGCATCCTGGTTTTTCGGCACTTGGAAGCTGTCCGTGTGGGTCACGGTGTTATACCGCGGCGCCTCTTCCGAAATGTTCAGCGACAGCGTATAGGTGTCGCCCTGCGGCTGAGACTGGCTCGGTTGGGTCTGAGACGGTTGGGTCTCGCTCGGCTGAGTCTCGCTCGGTTGAGTGTAACTCGGTTGGGTCTCGCTCGGCTGCGTGTAAGACGGCTGCGTCTCGCTCGGCTGAGTGTAACTCGGCTGAGTCTCGCTCGGCTGCGTGTAAGACGGAGCGGTCGGCTGGGTCTCGCTCGGCGACACAGAGCAGATGTGGTCCGCGAATTCCACCGGCAAATCCGCAATGTATTTGCGCAAAATCAACACGTCTTTCATGTTGATGGCGCCGTCACCGTTGCAGTCGCCGCGAATTTGCTGGCCTTCGGTAAGCGTTCCTGCCGCCGAACCGATGACGAGCAAAGACACAATCATTGCCGCAATGACAAACAGACGAGTCAAATGTTTTTGGTTCATACAGTATCCTCGCTTTCTTTTGATTTACAATTATCAGCATACCATAAATTCCTCAAAAAAGCAAGAAAAAGGAGTGGGATCTCTCCCACTCCTTTTTGAGGTTTTGCTTACGAGGCGTTCTTCTTGATACCGAACTTGTCGTAGTAGTGGATTGTGCCGCCGTTTTTCGCGTAGGTGTCATCCACATAGCAAGCATCCACCGACAGAGTATTGCCGTTAATATGGTAGATTGCGAAGGAGTTACCCTCACCATCCGCAACTTCGGCAATATAATCCTGCAATGTCTCTGTATGGTCGTAGTCACGCTTGATGTCTTCCAAACCGTTGGAAGCCGCGGTGGCCGTTTCGGTGTAAATCGGCGCGCCCAGATTCTGGCCCGTGTACTTGACATACTCGTAACCATCTACGGTTTCGGGAGTCCATCCGCTGGCAACCGTACCAACATCATCGCTAATCGGCCATGTGCGAGAATACATGTGCACATGCGCTTGAATCACAACATCCACATTGTACTGCGTCAGCACAGGTGTCATTCTTGTAGCAAGCGCTTGCATCTTCGTCATTTCGTTTTGCTTATCCGTGTCGCTCTTGTAATCTCCACGCGGCGCGGTATAAATCGGACGGTGGAAGTAGACGAATTTCCATTTGGCGCCGGAAGCCTTCGCCAAATCGGTCGTCAGCCAATTAAGTTGCTTGTCATCGATTTCCGCACTCTTTCCGATATTCAACGCCACAAAGTGGGCATTGCCGTAATCGTAAGAGTAATAGGTGCCGTCCGAGGTGGATTGCGTAGTCTCTCGTTCCGTAGAGGTCAAATCCACATTGATAAGACGATAAATTTCTTTTGAACCGCCGGATGTATCGTGGTTACCGGTAGTCGCCATCAGCGGATATTTCGTGAAGAAGTCCGCGTTACCGGTGACTTCCGCCGCGTAGGTCCACATATAGCCACCGGCATCCGAGAAGTCGCCGCCGTGCAGCATCATAGCCGGATTCGGGCAAACCGCAAGCGCGGCTTGCAGCACGTTGCGCATACGGTCTTGGATACCCGCCTGATACGGCGTGTACTGCGAGTCGGACATCCAGATGAACGAGAAGTCGGTCGGGTTTTGTGCGCGGGTCGTAAAGGTGTAAATCGGGCTGTACACCATATCGCCGTCCGCGTTCTCGCCGCCCACGCGGTAAGAATACGTCTGACCGTAGTTGAGCACCGGCAACGCCGCTTTATGGGTATAATCGTCCGTCTTCGGCATCAACCCGGTAACATTGTTACGATCGTCGTAGGTCACAGCAAAGCTGAAGTCGGTCGGATTGTAGTTATACGCCATAAAGTCGCTGAACTTCTCAGTAGAAGCGCTCACCGACTGCGCACCCGTAAAGTTGCTGGTATTGCCCTGCACGTATTGCACCACCGGATCTTTCAGCTCTTCATAACTGTGGAAGGTGATGCCGTACTGCGTGCAAGCTTTGTCGTAGAACGCGAGCGTAATGCGGTCAATCACGGTATCCGCATCCGGGTCAAGCAGGAAATCGGGCGCCAAGTGGGTGCCTGCCGGAGCGGAAGATTCGCCGCTTTGCGAGGACTCGCTCGTCGAGGTCTCGCCCGGCGTACCGCCCTGACCGTTGGCGGTAATGGTCGACGGTTCGAAGATCGGGCTGGTAATCGTACCGGTCACCGTTACGTCGGATTCCGCCACGTCCACGGTATAGTTGTAGGTAATGTAGTAATGGTGGTCAATGATAGTACTCACCGAAGGCGTACCCGAGAGCGTCGCACCGGTAAGGTCCACAAAGCCCAAGATTTTCGCCGTATCCTCCGGGTTCAAATCTTGATACGCCACCACCACAACGGTCAGCGTCGATTGTTGGTTTTTCGGCACATTAAACGAATAGCTGGTGTTGGTATCGCCGTATTTGTTTCCGATATACTCGGTCACGTTCACGTTAAGCTTCACCGTGTCACCCGACGGAGTAGAGCTTTCGGTCGTCGAGGATTCCGGCGTCGAAGATTCGGCTTGCGAAGACTCGCTCGTCGAGGTCTCGCCGCCGCCCGCTTCCACGAACATCGCGATAAGCGTGACGTTCTTCGCCGGCATCGTAAAGGTGATGGTGGATTTGGTGTTATCCGCAACGGTTACACCCTCCACGTACCAGTAATCGAACACGTAACCGGTCTCCGGCGTGTTGGCAACCGCCGTAACGGAGGTGCCAGCCGCGGCAATCAGGTTGGTGGCGCCGTTGGCTTTACCGTCGGTCACGTACACGGTGTAGACGAGCGCTTTGTAGGTGGCTTCCACCACGACGTCTTCGGTGCCCATCGTGAACGTGGTAATCTCGCTGTACACGTCGGCAACGGTCACGCCGCCGGCTTTCACAACCCACTTGTCGAACTCGAAGCCGGAAGCCGGCACATCAGCCGTCAGGTTGACCACAACATCGGCGTCGGCGGTTTCAGCATCCGCCTGGCCGTTCAGCACGGTGATGGTCTTTTCGACGGTCGCCAGTTTATAGGTCGCTTGGATTTCCACCGCAGCAGAACCCATCACGAAGGTGGTCTCCGGCGCGTAGAGGTTCGCGACAGTCACGCCGCCGGAAATCACCGTCCATTTATCGAACGCATAGCCGTCCTCCGCCGTATCCGCCGTAATGGTCACGGTCTCGCCCGTCGCGGCAGTCGGTTTGTTCGTCGTACCGAGGGTGACGGTCACGCCATACTTAGTGGACGCCGGCTCGCAGAAGCTCGCCACGAGCGACACGTTGTTCGCCGGCATCGTGAAGGTCACGGTCGCCGCTTTGTCGTTTGCAAGCGTCACACCACTCGCGTGCCAGAAGTCGAAGACCAAACCGGTCTCCGCCGCGTCAGCAACGACCGTTACGGTCGCACCTGCCGCGTATTTCTCGGACAGTTTGCCGTTGACTTTACCGCCGTCCACCGAGACGGTGTAAGTGGCGGTCGCATAAATCGCGGTCACTTCCACGTCGGCAGCAGGCATGGTAAAGGTGGCGATTTCGGAGTTGACATCCGACAGCGTCACGTTGGCGGAATCAATCTGCCAGTGATCGAACACTTTACCGCTCTCCGCGATGTCCGCGGTCAGCTGGACGGTCGCGCCGGTGAGGGCTTCCGTCACGTCAGGCTGACCGTTATGCACGGTGATGGTGTGGGTGTTCATTTTGTAGTTCGCTTTCAAAGTCACGTTCGCCGCCGGCATCGTGAAGGTCACGGTGGAGGCCTCCAGTTGCGCCGCCGTGAGGCTGACGCCGGTCGCGGTCCAGCTGTCAAACACGTAGTTGGTCGCCGGAGCGTTCGCAACGACGGTCACAGAGGTGCCTGCCTCGATGCTATCGGAAGCTTTGCCGTTCACTTTACCGTCCGTCACGGTCACGGTGTAAACGAGGTCTTCCGCGTAGGTTGCGATAAGAGACACGTTGTTCGCCGGCATCGTAAAGGTCACGGAAGCGGACGCCAGTTGCGCCGCCGAAAGCGTGATGCCGTTCACAATCCAGCCGTCAAAGACCATGCCGGTCTCCGGCGCGTTGGCAGTAACGGTCACAGACGTCCCTGCGGTGGCTTTCGTCTTGGTCGTGGTGCCATCGGTTACGTCGATCGTGTATTCCGCATCTTTGTAAGTCGCGGTCACTTCCACGTCGGCAGCAGGCATCGTAAAGGTGGTGATTTCGCTGTAGATGTCCGCAATGTTCACGCCACCGGCCTGCACCGTCCATTTATCGAACTGTTTACCGGTGTCGGGCATATCCGCCGTCAGTTGGATGGTCTCGCCCGGCTTGGCTTCGGTCACGTTGGACTGACCTTTGTTGGCCGTAATGGTGTAGGTCGCGATTTTGTAGGTCGCTTCCACTTCCACGTTCTTCGCCGGCATCGTGAAGGAGGTGTTCTCGGCGGTTTCGTCCGCAAGCGTCACGCCCTCGGTCTTCACAACCCATTTATCGAACGCATAACCGTCCGCCGGGGCATCCGCCGTGAGCTGGATGGTGTCGCCCATGCTCGCCGTAGACGGCGTCGCAGTACCGTTAAGAGCGGTCACGGTGAAGTCCGCCAGTTTATAGGTAGCGGTCAATTCCACGTTTTCCGCCGGCATCGTGAAGGTGGTCGAAGCCGCGTTGGCGTTCGCCAGGCTCACGGTGCCCTCGTTCACAATCCACTTATCAAACGTATAACCGGCTTCCGGCGTGTTCGCCGTCACAGTGATGGTCGAGCCCATACTGCCGCCTGCCGGAGACGCCGAACCGCTGTTGACGGTCACGGTGTAGTCCGCGTCGGTAAACTCGGCTTCAATCACCACGTTAGCCGTACCCATCGTGAAGGTGTTGCCGGTAACGGTCACGCCGCCCTCTTTCACCGTCCACTTGCTGAACACTTTGCCTTCCGGCACGGTCGGGGTCAACGTAATCACGTCGCCGACGTTGGCGGTGGCCTTGGACGCCGTACCGCCGGTCACGGTCACGGTGTAGTCAACCGCTTGATAGTTGGCTTTCACTGCCACGTTCTTCGCCGGCATCGTGAAGCTGTTGCCGGAGACGGTCACGTCGGAGGAAGACCAACCGGTGAAAGTATAACCGGCTTTCGTCGCAGCGGTCAACGTAATCGTATCGCCGACGTTGGCGGTCGTCTTGGACGCCGTACCGTCGGTCACGGTGATGGTATAATCAATCGCCTCAAAGTTCGCGGTCACAGCCACGTTCTTCGCCGGCATCGAGAAGGTGTTGCCGTCCAACGTCACATCGGAGGTCGTCCAACCGGTGAACGTGTAGCCCTCACGGGTTTCGGGAATCAGCGTAATGCCGTCGCCGAACGCCGCGGACACCTGCGCTGTCGCCGAGCCGCTACCCACCTTCGCCGTACCGCCGGTGACGGTCACGGTAAAGGTATCGGTGGAGTAGTTGGCGGTCACCGTAATGGATTTCGCCGGCATCGTAAAGGTGTTGTTGACGATTTCCACGTCTGCGCAGGTCCAACCGGTGAAGGTCTGACCGGTGATGGTGTTCGCGGTCAGCGTCACGGTGTCACCCACGTGCGCGGTAACCGAAGCCGCAGCCGTACCGCCGTTCACAGACGCGGTACCTTTCACCACATTGACGGTGTAGTCGTTCGCGGTGAAGTTGGCGGTCACGGTCGCGTTACCGGCCGGCATCGTGAATTTGTTGTCGGTCACGGTGACGTTGCCCGTCCAACCGGAGAAGGTGTAGCCCGCTTTGGTCGCCGGAGTCACGGTGATGACATCACCGACGTTGTAGGTCTCTTTCGCCGGGCTTGCCGTCGCGTCAGTCAGCGTCAGCGTGTAGCCGATGGCTTCATAGTTGGCTTTCGCGGTCACGTTCGAAGCCGGCATGGTGAACTTGCCGCCGCTCACCGTCACGGTGTTCGGGGTCATGGTCCAACCGGTAAAGGTGTAACCGGCTTTTTCCGCCGGAGTCAAGGTGATTTCGTCACCGATGTTGGCTTTCGTTTTGGAAGCCGTACCGCCGGTCACGGAAACCGTGTAGTCAATCGCCGTATAGTTGGCGACCGCGGTCACGTTCGAAGCCGGCATCGTGAACTTGCCGCCGGTCACCGTCACGGTGTTCGGGGTCATCGTCCAACCGGTGAAGGTGTAGCCCTCTTTATCCGCCGGAGTCAAGGTGATTTCGTCACCGATATTGGCGGTCGTCTTGGACGCCGTACCGCCGGTTACCGCAACCGTGTAATCGTTCGCGGTGTACTGAGCGGTCAACGTAACGCTGCTCGCCGGCATCGTGAATTTATTGTCGGTCACAGTGACGTTACCCGTCCAACCGGTGAAGGTGTAACCCTCTTTGTCGTCCGGAGTCAAGGTGATCTCGTCGCCGATGTTCGCTTTCGTCTTGGAAGCCGTACCACCGGTCACCGTCACGTCGTAGTCGATCGCGGTGTAGTTACCGGTAATCGCCACGTTCGAAGCCGGCATCGTAAAGCTGTTGCCGGAAATCGTCACGTCAGAGGACGACCAACCGGTAAACAGGTAACCCTCACGCGTTTCCGCAGTCAACGTGATGGTGTCGCCGATGTTGGCGACCGTTTTGGAGGCCGTACCGCCGGTCACGGTCACGGTGTAACCGTTCGCGGTGTAGTTGGCTTTCACCGCCACGTTCTTCGCCGGCATCGTGAACTTGTTGCCGGAGACGGTCACGTCGTCCGACGTCCAACCGCTGAAGGTATAGCCCTCTTTGGTCGCGGCAGTCAAGGTAATCTCGTCGCCGACGTTCGCGGTCGATTTGTTCGCCGTGCCGCCCTCAACGGTCACGGTGTAGTCGATCGCCGTGTAATTCGCGGTAACGGTCACAGACGAAGCCGGCATGGTGAATTTATTGCCGGAGACGGTCACTTGCTCCGACGTCCAGCCGGAGAAGGTGTAACCCTCTTTGGTGTCCGCGGTCAGGGTGATCTCGTCACCCACGTTCGCGGTCGATTTGTTCGCCGTGCCGCCCTCAACGGTCACGGTGTAGTCGATCGCGGTAAACTGCGCCACCGCGGTGACGTTCGACGCCGGCATCGTGAACTTGTTGTTCGTCACGGTCACGGTGTTCGGGGTCATCGCCCAACCGGTGAAGGTATAACCCGCTTTTTCAGTGACGGTCAAGGTGATCTCGTCACCGATGTTCGCGGTGGTCTTCGACGCCGCACCGCCGGTCACGCCCACGGTATAATCGACTTTCTTGTAGGTCGCAGTCACTTTCACCGCTTTCGCCGGCATCACAAAGGTGGTCTCGGCAGAGGTAGCGTTCGCAAAGGTCACGTCGGAGGACGTCCATTTATCGAACACGTAGCCTTCCGGAGCGGCGTTGGCTTTAATGGTCACGGTGTCACCGAGTTGTGCGTTGGCGTTCTCGGTCGTACCGTTTTCAACGGTCACCGCCAAATCCGCTTTCTTGTAAGTCGCGGTCACTTTGACGTTCTTCGCCGGCATCGAGAAGGTAGTCTCGGACGAGGTCGCGTTCGCAAAGGTCACGCCGTCAGCGGAGGTCCATTTGTCGAACACGTAACCGGCCTGTGCCGCATTCGCGGTCACGGTAATCGTGTCGTTATAGTTGGCAGAAGCCGGGCTCGCCGAGCCGTTCTCCACGGTCACGGTGTAATCCACGTCCGCGTACACCGCTTCCACGGTGACGCTCGTCGTGCCCATCTTAAACGCGTTGTCGGTCACGGTCACGCCGCCGGCCGTCACGTTCCAGTAATCAAAGACTTTGCCCGTCGCGGCCGCCGCCGGAGTCAAGCTCACGGTAGTGCCGTAGTGGGTGGTGATGGAAGCACCGGAATTCGTGCCGTCAGAAGCCGTACCGCCGGTCACGGTGACGGTCACGTCAATCCAACCGTATTCCGCGGTCACTTCCACGTCTGCCGCGCCCATGGTGAACTTGTTGTTCGAAACGGTCACGCCGCCTTTATTCACCGTCCAACTGGTGAATTGTTTGCCGGTGGGCGCCGCACCTGCGGTCAGCGTAATCTCATCGCCGACGTTGGCGGTGGTCTTCGTCGCCGTGCCGCCGTTGACGGTCACAGTGTAGTCAATTTTCTTGTAGGTCGCAGTAACAGCGACGTTGCCGGCAGGCATCGTGAAGTTCGTGTCGGCAGAGGCGGCGTTGGCAAAGGTCACGCCCTCACCCGTCCACTTGTCGAACGCATAACCGGCCTGCGGCGCATCAGCACTGATGGTCACGCGGTCACCCATTTGGGCGGTCGCGGAACCGGCGGTGCCGTTCGTCACCGTAATGGTATAGGTATCTTTCTTATAAGTAGCCACAACTGTGACCGCTTTCGCCGGCATGGTGAAGGTGGTCTCGGCAGAAGTGGCATTCGCGAAGCTCACGCCGTCGGTCGTCGTCCACTTGTCGAAGACATAACCCGTCTCCGGCGCGTTGGCGGTCACGGTGACCGTGTCCCCCATCTGCGCGGTAGCAGCGGCAACGCCGCCCACTTTCGCCGCGCCGTTCGTCACGGTCAGGGCGTAATCCTCGTTCACGTACACCGCTTCCACGGTCGTGTTCGCGGCAGTCATCGTGAAGGTGTCACCGGAAATCGCGGAGCCGTTCACTTTCCAGTTTTGGAACTTCTTGCCTTCCGGCGCCGTACCCTCAATCAAGGTGACGGTGTCACCGATTTGGGCTTTGACGGTCGCCGCCGCCGTGCCGTCGCCCACTTTCGCGGTACCGCCGGTCACAGTGACGTCAAAATCGGATTTTTTGTAGTTGGCTTTCACGGTGACGGGTTTGGTCGGCATCGTGAAGGTGGTTTCCGCCTGCGTCGCGTCCGTAAAGGTCACGTCATCGGAGGTCCATTTGTCGAATTCGTAGCCCTCCGGCGCGGTGTTGGCGGTAATCGTCACGGTATCACCGAGTTTTGCGGTGGTCGCCGAAACGCCGCCCACTTTCGCGCTACCATCGGTGATATTCAGCGCCAGATTGGCTTTCTTATAGGTCGCCGTAACGGTGACGTTCTTCGCCGGCATCGTAAACTTGCCATTGACGATAGTCACGTCGTCAGAAGACCACGTATCCAGCTCATAGCCGTCGTTCGGCTCGGCAATCAAGGTGATTTCATCGCCGAAGTTGCCGCCGGCAGGATTCGCACGGCCGTTACCGTTGCCGTCGCCGTTGACCGTAACGGTGTACGCCACCGACGTGTAGGTCGCGGTCGCCGCCACGTCTTTCGCCGGCATCGTAAAGGTGGTGGTGGAGTCGTTCGCGTTATCCAGCGTCACGCCGGCGGTCACGTTCGTCCACGCGGAGAACGCTTTGCCGGTATCCGGCACATTCGCCACGATGGTGACAACGTCACCCACGTTCGCCACGGTCACGGTAACGCCGTTCACTTTGGCAGTACCGTTCGTGATGTTGAGCGCATAGTCAATCGCTTCGAGCACCGCGGTCACAGTCACGCTGTTACCAGGCATGGTAAAGGTGGTTTCGGTGGCGGTCTTATTCGCGAAGTCGACGCCCTCGCCTGCCCACTCTTTGAAGGTATAGCCGTCCGGCACGTTGGCGGTCACCGTAATGGTGTCGCCCACTTTCACGTTGCCCGTCGGGGAAACGGTCACGTTGTCGCCGCCGGTCACGGTCAGGTCTTTATACCCATAGACTGGAGTAACCGTCACCGTACCTGCAGGCATCGTAAATTTGTTGCCGGGGATTTCTTCGCCGTTGACTTTCCAGCTGTCGAACGTACGACCGGCAGGAATGGCGGTATCGTCCACCGTCAAGGTGATTTCATCGCCGACGTTGGCGGTGGTTTTGTTCGCCGAACCGCCGGTCACGGAAATCGCGTAGTCAATCTTCGAATAGGTGGCGGAAACGGTCACGTTATCCGCAATCATATCGAAGGTAGTCTCCGCTTTCGTCGCATCCGCAAAGGTCACGTCGTCATCGGAAATCCAACCGGCGAACTGCCAGCCGTCTTGCGGATCGTTTGCGGTAATCGTCACGGTGTCGGTGGTTTTCGCGGTCGTTGCCGCCGCGCCGTTCACTTTCGCCGAGCCGTTTTCAACCGTCACGGTAAACGGAATGTATTTATAGGTCGCTTCAATCTCCACGTTCGCCGCAGGCATCGTAAAGGAGGTCTGCGTCGCGGTTTCGTCGCCGAGCGCAACGGTCACGCCGGCGGTTTTCACAACCCACTTGTCAAATTCCATACCCGCATCCGCCGCGGCATTGGCTTTCAGCTGGACGGTGTCGCCCATCTGCGCGGTCGCCGGGGTCGCGGTACCGTTCAAAACAGACACGGTATAGTCCGCTTTCTTGTAGGTCGCGGTCACGGTCACGTTCTTCGCCGGAAGCGTAAACGTGGTCGTCGCGGAAGCGGCGTTCGCAAAGCTCACACCGTCTTCGGTCGTCCATTTATCGAACACCATGCCGGTCGCCGGCGCAGCGGCGGTAATCGAGATAGTATCGCCATAGGCGCCGCCTGCAGGCGTAGCCGAACCGCTGTTCACCGTCACGGTGAAGGCGGCATTTTTGTAAACCGCTTCCACAGTGACGTTCGAAGCCGGCATCGTGAATTTGTTGCCGGTGATAACGACCGTGTTCGGGGTAATCGTCCAGCTGTCGAACACTTTGCCGGTTTCCGGCGCATCGGCAGTCAACGTCACCTCGTCACCGATGTGATACACGGTTTTCACCGGATCCGCCGCGCACTTCGTCAGCGTCAGCGTGTAGTCGATGGCGGTGTAGTTGGCTTTCACATCCACCTCGCCGGCCGGCATAGTGATCGTGGTGGTTTTCGCGGTGCTATCCGCAAACGTCACGTTACCCGTCCAACCGGAGAAGGTGTAGCCCTCTTTATCGGCGGCAGTAATTTGCACGGTTTCGCCGTAAGCGGCTTTGGCTTTGTTCGCCGTACCGCCGTCAACAACAACGTCAAACTGCAGCGTGGTGTAGTACGCACGGAAACTGACGTCGTTGCCCGGCATCGTAAAGGTGATGGACGACGCAGTCGTGTCCACGCCCGTCACACCGTTCACTTCCCACGCATTGAACGCCTGACCGATAGCGGAGCGATCCTCCGCACTCACGGTCACCGTCGCGCCCTTGACCGCCTTGCCGTCGGTCGCGTCAGACGTACCGTCGGTCACGGCGACGTTGTAGGTCTTGTCTTTGTAGGTCGCGGTCACGGTCACGTTGCTGTTCGGCATCGTGAATGTCGCGCCGCCCATCGAGGTCGGATCGTTCAGCGTAACCACGTCGTCGGCCACGACCCATTTATCGAACACTTTTTCCGCCGCAGGCTCGTTCGCCTGCAAGCCGACCGGCGTACCGGCCTGGAACTGTGCGGTAGTGTCCGTGCTGTTCTTCAGCGTACCGCCGACCACAGTCACGGTGTATTTCTTAATCTTGTAGGACGCTTCCACTTTCACCGCGGCAGAGCCCATGGTAAAGGTGGTGGTCGGGTTGGTCGCATCCGCCAGGGACACGCCGCCCTCTTTCACTTCCCACTTGTCGAACTCGTAACCGGTCGCCGCCACATCCGCGGTGATGGTCACGACGTCGTTAATCTGCGCGGTGGTCGCGGCAGCGCCGCCCACCGTCGCACTACCGTTCGTCACGGTCAAGCCGAGGTCGTCTTTCTTGTAGTTCGCTTTAATGGAAACCTCGCCCTCCGGCATGGTGAACGTGGTGGTCGCGGAGGTTTCATCCGCAAACGTCACGCCGTCGGTCGTGGTGGTCCATTTATCGAACACATAACCCGGTTGCGCGGCACCTGCCACGATGGTGACAGTGCTGTCTTTGCTCGCCGCCGTCGGCGTCGCCGAACCGCCATCCACGCTAATCGCAAAGGTCTCCGGCGGAATAAGGTCGTACGTCGCGGTCACGGTGACGGGTTTCGTCGGCATCGTAAAGGTGGTCACGGTCGCGTTGGCGTTAAGGAACGTCACGCCGTCGCTCGTGGTCCAGCCGGTGAACATATAGCCTGCTTCCGGCTCGCCGGCAGTAATCGTAACCGTCGCACCTGCCTCATAAGAGGCGTTTTCAGCCGAACCGCCAACCACGGTCACGGGATAGAGAATCGCATCGTAGTTCGCGACGATGACCGCATCTTCCGTACCCATCGTAAAGGTGGTGTGAGTAGCGGTCGAGTCCGCAAAGGTCACGTTACCGGTCCAGCCCATAAAGGTCTTACCCTCGGGAACGTCAGCGGTCAGCGAAAGTTGCTCGTCTTTATACGCCCAATCTCTCGACGCATGACCGCCGGTCACGGAAACGTTAAATTTGGTGTTCTCATAGTAGGTATCAATCGCCACGTCGCTGTTCGGCATGGTGAAGGTCGCCGGAGATTTGGTCGTATCCAAATCGGTGATAGCGCCGTTCTTCACGAACCAACCGGTGAAGTGCGTACCTGCCGGAATCTTGTCGGCAGTGATGGTCACTTTCGTTCCTGCCGGAGCGAGCATCTCGCCGCCGCGGTTATACATCGGCACGTCGATGCCTTCGCAGGAAACGGAGGTCAACGCGTAGTTGACACCGATAGCGTAACGTTTCGGGCCGAACACAGCGGTCACGTCCGCGCCGCCTTTGGGCATCGTAAAGGTGGTATCCTCCGACGTCGCGTCGGCAAAGACAAGGTCGTTGCCCTCGCTGTCGGTACCCTGCCAGTAGTAGAACTCCACGCCCGTGCCCACGTCGGAAGCGGCAAGCGCCACCACGTTCACGGTATGACCGGCAGCGGCTTGCGCACCGGATTTCACCGTACCGTTCGTGATGTTCACGGTGTAGGTTTGCTCTTTATAGGTAGCCTCGATCGTGGTATTCTCCGCCAACGCGGTGAAGGTCACGGTCGTGTTGCTGCTATCCGTCAATTTCAGGCTTCCCGTGCTGACGACCCACTTGTCAAAGAGGAAACCTTCCGCCGGCGCATCCGCGGACAACGTAATCTCGTCGTCCACGTGCATCGTGTAGGCGTAACCGCCCGGCACGGCAGAACCGGTCTTATTCGCCTCACCGTTCAGAACGGTCAAGGTGTAATCGGTGTAGGAATACTCGGCAGTAAACTCAACGTTGCCTGCCGGCATCGTGAAGCTGGCGTTCGCCAGCGTATCGTCCGTCAAGGTGACGTTGCCGCTGTTGCACACCCATTTCACAAAGTTTTTACCGGTCTTCGGCGCCGCCGTCAACGTCACGGTATCGTTGTAGTTCGTCTCCGCTTTGTTGGCTTGGCCGCCATTGACGGTAATAGTATATTTCTCGTCCGTGTAAACCGCTTTAAACGCCACGTCCTTCGCCGGCATGGTAAAGGTCGCAATCGGACTGGTCAGGCTGGAAAGCTCCACGCCCTCCGTCTTGACTTCCCACTCTTTAAAGACCTTGCCGGTCTCCGGCTCGTTCGCCGTAATGGTCACGAGCACGTTCTCGTTGGCGCGACCATTCGCGCGGTCGGACGTACCGCCGTCCACCGCAACGACGTAACCGTCTTTACGGGTAACGACTTCGATCGTCACGTCGCCTTCCGGCATCACAAAGGTAGTCTCGGTCGCCGTAGCATCCGCGATTTCCACATTGTCGCCCACCGTCACGTTCCAATGGTCGAACACAAACGGGGACGCGATTTCGTTCGCGGTAATGGTGATGGTCTCGCCGCCCTTGGCAGCCGCTTTACCGGCAACACCGCCCTTGATCTCGATGTTATACACGTTCGCATCGAAGTTGGCAGTCACAGTAACGTTCTTCGCCGGCATCACGAACTTGCCGTTCGCCGGAACGGTCACGTCATCGGAAGTCCATCCCGTAAAGGTGAAGCCGGTCTTAGTGCCCGGCGTCAAGGTGATCTCGTCGCCGAAGTGGGCGGAGGTCACGTTCGCCGTGCCGTCGATGACCGTGATCGTGTAGTCGTTCGCCGTATAGGTGGCGGTGACTTTCACGCTGTCGCCCGGCATCACAAACGTGGTCTGTTTATTGTCTTTGTTATCGAAGGTCACACCGGTACCCGTCCACTCTTTGAAGGTATAGCCCTCTTTATCGTCGGCGGTAATGGTGATGGTGTCACCCACGTGAACCGTACCGGACGGGCTGGACGTACCGCCCTCCACCGTCACGGTCAAGTCTTTCTTCGCATAGGTTGCGGAAATGACCACCGGTTTCTCCGGCATCACAAACGTGGTGTTCGGGTTGGTCGCATCCGCAAACTCCAGACCGTCGCACACCCATTTGTCGAACACGTAGCCGGGAGCCGGCGCGTTCGCCGCGAGGTTCACGGTCGAACCGATATTCGCCACCGTCGAGGCCTGACCGTTCGCGGTACCGTTTTCAACAGTCACCTGATAACGGCCGAGTTTGTAGGTCGCCTCAACAACGACGTTGGCTTGACCCATCACAAAGGTGGTCTGTTTCGCCGTCGCGTCCGCAACAGTCACGCCGCCCTCTTTGACTTCCCATTTGTCAAAGAGGTAGCCGTCCGCCGCATCATCCGCCGTCAAGACCACGGTCTCGCCTGCCTCCGCCTGCGCTTTATCCGCAGAACCCAGCGTCACCGACACGGTGTAATACACCGGTTGCGGCTCGGTCGGCACGGTGGTCGGCACCGTCGTCGTGGTCGTCGTCGCCTCCGTCGTGGTGGTCGTCGTCGGCTCGGTCGTAGTCGTCGTGGACTCGGTCGTAGTCGTCGTCGGCATCATCGTCGTGGTCGTCGTTGCCTCCGTCGTAGTCGTCGTCACGACCGGCATCGTCCAAATCGGACGAGTCGTTGTCGGTGCAGACGTCGGTACGGTCGTCGGCTCGGTCGACGGCGTAGGCGGATGGCATTGGTGCGGCGCCAACGTAGCCGGAAGTTCGGCGATGTATTTACGAAGCACCAACACGTCTTTCATGTTGATGACGTCGTCGCCGTTGGCATCGGCGCGCACCGTGCGACCACCGAGGCTGAGCGTGCGCTCATCCACACAATCGGTGTGGTCGGCAAACGCCTCCTCCATGGATTTCAGCTCTGCGATATAATACCGCAAAGCCAGCACGTCTTTCATGTTGATTAGCGTATCGCCGTTGGTATCGCCCGGCACCTGCAGTTGTTGCGTTCCGGAGGGGGTTTCTCCCTCTGCCAACGCAAACACAGGACACGAGGTCAACATCAAGGCGAGAGCTAACACGAAACTGAGTATACGCTTGTGGGTCATGTGTATCTCTCCTCACTTTTTTGTGGCACATAAAGTGCCACATTACATACAGGAGTATTATAGTATATTATAGTGCATTTGTCAACAAAAAAAGTGACCAAATGTATAATACTTTTTGTGCAAAATCGACGAAAAAGCATAAAAAAACACGGTGCGTTTGCTCGCACCGTGTTTTTATGATTTTTTCAATTTTTTCGCAAGAATTTTCGTGTCAAACTTGCACAAATCCCATCTTTTTCTTCGCTTTGGCTACCGTACGGGACGCCATCCATTGCGCACGCTCCGCGCCCTGCTTCATCAGGCGCTCTAACTCGCCTTTATCGGCGATATACGTCTTCAGTCGCTCCTGAATGGGTTTCAGTTCGGCGGCTACCGCTTCGCCCACCGCAACCTTAAAATCGCCATAGCCTTTACCGGCGAACTCCGCCTCAATAGCGGCAAAATCCTTGCCGGTCACAGCGGAATAAATTTCCATCAAATTGCAAATGCCGTCTTTCCCCTCCGCATAGCGGACGCAGGCTTCGCTGTCGGTGACAGCACGCTTGAATTTGCGCAAAATGGTGGCTTCGTCATCCTGCAACGAGATAAAGGCGTTGACGTTTTCATCCGATTTGGACATTTTCTTGGCCGGTTCCTGCAACGAACGCACACGGGCGCACGCCTGCATAATGTACGGCTCGGGGATTTTGAACGTGTTGCCGTAAAGCGTGTTAAAGCGCTCGCCGAGCGTCCGGGTCAGTTCCACGTGCTGTTTTTGGTCAGCGCCGACAGGCACGTAGTCCGCTTGATACAAAAGAATATCCGCCGCCATCAGCGTGGGATACGCAAAAAGTCCCAGGTTGATGTTATCCGCGTGTTTTTGGGATTTGTCCTTGAACTGGGTCATACGGGACAGTTCACCGAACGCAGTACAACTCGAAAGCAACCACATCAGTTCGCTGTGCGCCGGCACCTGAGACTGGACAAACACCACGTTCTTTTCGGGATCAATGCCCAAAGCCAACAACAGCGCAAACGTCTCGTAAATCTGTTTGCGGAACGCCGCCGGCTCTTGCCGCACGGTAATCGCGTGCAAATCCGCCACCGCAAACGCACATTCCATATCGTCCTGCAGCGTCACCCAGTTGCGCAGTGCGCCGAGATAGTTGCCGAGCGTCGGAATGCCGGTCGGCTGAATGCAACTCAGCGCGCGCGGCCGTTTTTCCATAACAGGGGCTTGTTCACTCATATCGAAGTCTCCTTAACCGAGAATTTTTATTCACCGAACATTTCACGGGCCAACTCGCCGAGGCGCGCCATACCCTCAATCATCTGCTCATCGGTGGGGGTAGAATAGTTAAGACGGATAGAATCGCTCGTCGCGTGCTCGTCCACCGTAAACGCATTGCCCGGCACAACGGCAACTTTTTTCTCCTGCACCGCACGGGTACAGAACTCTTTCATATTCGCGCCTTCGGGCAGTTTGCACCACACGAACAAGCCACCCTCCACGGGATAATACTGAATCCCGGTCGGCACCAGTTCTTTTTCGATAAGCGCCATCATCAATTCCGCTTTGCCGCGATACAGCTCACGCAGATACGCGAGGTGAGCATCGAAGTCGCCGGCCATAAATTCGTCGGAAATCATCTGTGCCCAAATGTTGGTGTGCACGTCCTCGCCCTGCTTGGCAACGGTCATCTTGGCAACAACCTCTTTCGGGCCGACCGCATAACCGACGCGCAGACCCGGCGACAGCACTTTCGAAAAACTGCCGGCATAGGTGACGATACCGTCTTTGTCCATCGTTTTGATGGCCGGCAAATCCTCGCCGGCAAAGCGCAAATCACCGTAGGGGTTGTCTTCGAGAATCATCACGCCGTGTTCTTTCGCGAGAGCATAGAGTTTCTCACGTTTTTCCATCGACATCGTCACGCCGGTCGGGTTTTGGAAGTTCGGAATGGTGTAAATAAACCGCACGTTGTCGTACTCGTTAAGCGCCGCCTCCAGCGCGGTCATATCCATACCGTCCGCTTCCATCGGGACACCGACAAGTTTGGTGTTCAGCGAACGGAACATATTGAGCGAGCCGATAAACGACGGATCCTCCGCAATAATCGCGTCGCCGGGGTTGCACAGCGTTTTGGTCATCAAGCTCATCACCTGCTGAGCACCGGCGGTAATCAGCACGGCATCGTTGTCACTGCCGATACCATAGACCTCTTTCATCCGTTTCGCCACGTTGTTACGAAGCGGCGCGTAACCCTCGGTAATGCTGTACTGCAGCGCGTCAATCGGGCGATCGCGCAGAATCTTATCCGAGATGTCCGCGACAACGTCCACCGGAAACGCCTCCGGAGACGGGTTGCCGGCGGCGAACGAAATAATGTCCGAGCCGGACGCGTATTTCAGAATTTCGCGGATAGCCGACGGGCTCAAATCCCGTAAGCCGTCAGAAAAATGATAGTCCATACTCAAAAACCTCTCTTTTTGGTCTGTAAAGGTTATTCCCTTTCCTTGTATTTTTCCAGCATTGCCGTAAAGTACGACGGCAGTTCGCCGGTCAATTCCATATACTCGCCGGTGCGCGGATGGTCGAAGCCGAGCGTTTTGGCGTGTAAACACTGGCCCGAAAGTCCGGGAACAGGCGTTGACGAGCCGTACACGGTATCACCCAAAACGGGATGGCCGAGATACGCCATATGCACACGAATTTGGTGTGTGCGGCCGGTTTCCAGGCGCACGCGCACGTGGTCGCAACCCTGAAGCCGTTCCAACACCTCGTAGTGAGACACGGCGTTACGGGAATGTTCCGTCGTCACCGCCATCTTCTTGCGATTCTTCGGATGGCGGCCAATCGGCGCGTCCACCGTGCCTTTTTCTTCTTTCAAATAGCCGACCACAATCGCCTCGTATACACGTGTAAAGGTGTGTGCCTTTATCTGCGCCGCTAACTTTTGGTGGGCGAAATCGTTCTTCGCAACCATCAAAAGTCCGCTTGTATCCTTGTCGATGCGGTGAACAATACCGGGACGCGCCACACCGCCGATACCGGAGAGCGAATCGCCGCAATGCGCCAAAAGCGCATTGACGAGCGTGCCGTCCGCGTGACCGGGTGCCGGGTGCACCACCATGCCTTTCGGCTTGTCCACCACGAGCAAATCGTCGTCCTCATAGAGCACGGTAAGCGGAATCTCCTGCGCCGTCGTTTCGGCAGGCGCGGCATCCGGCACGGTAACGACCACGTCGTCCCCCGTTTGCACAAGATATTTCTTGGTTTGGGGTTTGCCGTTTACGCTTACAAGTTCGCGTTCAATCCATTTTTGTGCCGTTGCTCTCGTCACCGAGAGGGCTTGTGCTACCGTCTTGTCCAGCCGCTCCCCCGCTGTTTCCATCGGAGGCAGATGCTTCGTTTCCACGCACATCCCCCTTTTCCAAAAAAATCACATATACGAGAAGCAGTGCCGCGCCACAACAGACGCAACAGTCCGCCACGTTGAACACGGGAAAATCAATGGCTTTCACGTAGATGAAATCCACTACGTAATCGTTCCACACGCGGTCAATTAAATTCCCGATTCCGCCGGCAATCAACAACGACTCGCCGGCTTGCAACACGGGATGTTGCCACGTACCTTTTAAGAGCGCCCACAAAACAGCGCCGAGCATCAACGCCGTAACAACGATGAGCAGGGTCTGTTTTCCCGAAAGCATGCTCCAGGCGGCGCCGGTGTTTTCGGTATACGTCAACTCCAACACATCGGGAATCAACACGTGCGGTTTAGAGAGGTTGCTTTTGGCAAGAAACTTGGTCCATTGGTCCAACGCCACCAAGATTGCCGCCGGCACAAGCCACAAAACGCGCAGTTTTTGTCGCATATTTCCTCTCCTCTCATTCATAAAAAGCGGCGCACCGCGTGCGGTACGCCGCTTTTTGATTGCGAAATCTTATTCGTTGTTGCGACCGAACGGGTTGCTGGAGCCACCCACGTCGTAGTTGTCGCCGAACTGCAGGTCGGCAAAGCGGTTTTCTTTGTCCGCCGGGAGGTCGGCCACCTCTTCGTCCGCCCACATCGCGCCGCCGGCCGGAGTAGTGAACTCAAGGCCGCCGTCATCGGTCGCCGGAGTGGTGAATTCAAGGCCGCCGTCGTTCGCCACCGGAGTGGAGAACTCGAGGCCGGAACCGTCGCCCAAATCGAAGGACGGAGCGCCGAATTCAAGACCGCCGTTGTCCGCCGGAGTGGTGAACTCAAGGCCACCGTCGTTCGCTACCGGAGTAGAGAACTCAAGGCCGGCACCGTCGCCCAAATCGAAAGACGGAGTGTCAAACTCGAGGCCGCCGTCATTCGCCGGAGCGGCAAACTCAAGACCGCCATCCGCCGGCGCATCCACGTTGAAGGAGAATTCCGGCTCGGCCGCCGCAGGCGCGTCGAACGAAATTTCCGGCTCGGCCGCCGCAGGCGCGTCGAACGAGATTTCCGGCACAGCAACCGGCGCCACGTCAAAGGCCACCGGCTCCACTTCCACCGGCTCAACAGCGACCGGCGCATCAAAGCTGATTTCCGGTTCCGCCGCAGGCGCGTCGAACGAGATTTCCGGCTCCGCAAAGGAGATTTCCGGCTCCGCAACCGGCTCAACAACCGGCTCGGCTTTCTTCGGCGCTTTTTCGCCCGGCATCAAGCCGATAAGCTCCAAGTGTTTTTTGTACAAATCCAAAAGATCGTCTTGGAACGTAGCGATTTTATCTTTGAGATCGGTGAGTTCTTGCTCTTTTTCAGCAATCTTCGCCTCTTTGTCGGCTTTATCCGCATCAAACGCAGCTTGCGCGTCCGCGGCTTTCTGCTCGTAATCTGCCGCGAGATCCGCCGACATCTTGTCGAACTCCGCTTGTTTGTCCGCGATTTGTTTCTCCATCTCGGCAAGCGCTTGGTTCTTCTTGATTTCGGTGTCTTGCATGGTCAGTTCGGCGCTCTGTTTCGCTTCACGAATGAGCGAATCGGCCGAACGCTGCGCATTAAGCATCGTGTTCTGAATGTTCTCTTCCTGCGTGCGATACTCAAGCAACTTGGAAGCGAGAACTTCCATTTTTGCGCGAGATTCCGCCTGCTGAGCCGTCAAAGTCTCCACCGTAGCGGCAGCTTCGTCGATAAACAGGTCGACCTCGTTAGTTTTGTAGCCTCCAAGAGTTTTGGTAAAGGCAATTTCACGAATTTGCTGGGCAGTCAACATCGTATTGTCCTCCTAAAATTCTTTCTAAAAAACCCACATTCAGCGGTATTTTTTAACGATAATAATGTTCCGTCCTTTTCTGGTTTCGCCGTCAAACGACGAGACGGTGAATCGACCGACACCACGAACGGAAAGCGTGTCATTCGAACGAAGCTCCCTCGCAGGAGCGGTACACACAACGTGGCAGACCTGAACCAAACCGGCGGCGATTGTCTCCGCCGCTTTGGAGCGAGACCACTTAGCCACCGCCGCCACCACGGCATCCAACCGCGGCGAAGCCACGGTCAAACGCAATTCCTCCGCCTCCCTCATGGCAGGAAGCGGCCCGTCGTAATCGGGAAGAAGCGTTACGCCCTCCCGTCCGACGCGGGTGATTTGTTCTTGTAAATACGGCAGAAGGTCATCGCGCACAAACGCAACGGTCAGCCCTTCGCCGCAAAGGATATCCCCCACCGCGTCTCGCTCAATGCCGCAGCCGAGCAGCGTGCCGAGAAAATCGCGATGGCTGAGAGCGGCTTCCTTGCGGTAGGAAAACCCGAGCGGCGAAAACGGAAACCGCACCGCGTCCGCCGGAAAGTCCGCCGGAAACACCGCGAGCATTCCGCGCACGGCGGTTTCGTATCCACCGGAAAACGCCATCGAAACGCCACCCTCTCGAGAGGCCGTCTGCTCAGCGATTCCCCGTTCTTCCTCCGCCAAAAAACCGACGAAGCAAGGTCTTCCCCGTCTGAGACACAGCGCGGCGGCATCACGCACGCGCGCTTTTATGAGCGACTCAGAAGTAGAGGCCATTGTTCTCCAACTCGTCGAGGAGATCACCCATAATGCCTACGTTGTAGGGGGTAATGATAAAGGTGCAGTTGGCAACCTTTTTGATTTGGCCGTTGTTGGCATACGCCACGCCGCTCAAGAAGTCGAGGATGCGGCGAGACACGTCTTTGTTCGCCGATTCCAAGTTGAGCACAACGGTGCGTTTGGAGTTGAGGTGATCCGCCACCACGCTGGCGTCGTCGAAGCGTTCCGGTTTCACGAGAACGACTTGCAACTGAGCCGTCGCGTTGATGTTGAGAACTTTGTTGCCGCGCTTGCCACGCTCGGTACGTTCCGAAGTGGTGTCAGCCTCGACCGTTTCCACCGGCGGCGCAATGAGGTCCATTTCGCTGCTTTCGGTTTCGTCGAACTCCTCGTCCTCGTCACCCATCACTTTGTCAATCCAGTCTTTGAAACCCATGGTATGTATCCTCCTAAATAAAATAATCGAAAATCAAAGATATTCCCGTCGGCCGAACAGCGCCGTGCCGACGCGCACCATTGTGCTGCCTTCGAGAATCGCTTCCTCGAAATCCGAGGACATTCCCATCGACAGAATATGCATATCTATATTATCCAACTTTTTGTCCCGAATGTCAAGAAACAGTTGATGCATTTTTGCAAAATAATTGCGTTTTTTGTCCGAAGAATCGGAAATTGGGGGTACGCACATCAGTCCGCGCACCGAAAGATGAGAAAAATCGGCGATTTCCGACAGCAAATCCGGCAAATCCGGAGCAAACACTCCCGATTTGCTCGGCTCACGTCCGATGTTGACCTCCACCAAAATCGGGGTCACGAGATTTTGCGCCGCCGACACCTTTTCAATCTGCTTGGCAAGGCGCACACTATCCACCGATTGGATAAGTGCCACTTTGCCCACCACCTGTTTCACTTTATTCGTCTGCAGATGGCCGATAAGGTGCCATTCGGGATTTCCCGTAATATGCGGCTGTTTTTCACAGAGTTCCTGCACGCGGTTTTCGCCGAGGCGCGTAACGCCGGCGTCAACCGCCGCCTGCACCCGTTCGGGCTCAACGGTTTTCGACACACCGATAAGCGTAACTTCCTCGCGCGAACGACCTGCGCGCACGCACGCGTCGGCGATGCGCTCTTCTACGCGACGGCAATTCTCCGCAACGTCAGTGAACAACTTTTCCTTCATACAGATTTTTCCCTCCCACGACCATATCGTCGTAAAGTTTAAGATACGGAGCTTCTTCCTCTTCCGGCTCGGCCTCAACGGTCGAGACCTCTGCGCCGGTCGGCTTCGGCGAAACCTCTGCGCCGGTCTGCGTCGTCTCGGTCTTTTTCGTTTGCGGCGCCGCCTCTAATTTGGCGGTATCCACGTCCGGATCACAGATGGAATATTTGCCCGTTTCGCTGTAATAATTGATGACCACACGGCGGAACTGCAACGTCGTACCGTTGCGCGCGAACACGCCCGGCTCGTTCTTCTCGTTAAACCGCAACGCATCGTCCGGCACGTACAAGCCGGTATATTCATTAAGCAAAATTTGAATCTGCTCGCACCGCACCGCCGACAGCGCCTCAGACATATACGAGCACTCGAGCAACACCATCGCTTTGTCGCCCTGCTTGTTGATTTTTGCCACCGTCACGGGAATGGCATCGTCCGCCACGAACGGAAGCATCACATTAAGGCTCATTTTCTCGCTGAACAGAGACAATTTTTCCACCGGCACAATGCAGGCAAGATACCAAACGTAGTTGCCCACCACTTTACCGATACCGGCGGTATCCGCTTTCGGCTTGGCGTCCAACGCTTTTTGGACGTCGTCCACCGTCAGCGCGGTTACGTTATCAAAGTCGAACATTGTCTCGTACCCGTCCGGCGAGGAGACGAAATAGCCGGCCACCGGCGACGTCACCGTACCGGTCGCATCTTTGTAGTTGCCGGAGGCGAGAGCGTTTCGTTTTTCTTTCAACGTCTTGATACGCTCTTCGAAATTGTCCACCTTGCCCACCAAAATCTGTTTGCGGTTCAGCAATTCCAAAAGTTCCGAGCGCACCGCAGCCAAATCGCCGAAATCGGCGTCTTTCGTCATTTCCACAAGGTCTTTTTGGGACGCGTTAAGCAACGTGTTGAGCATTTCCAGGTTGGTTTTACTGACCGAACCTTGTTTTTGGAGCGTCTCCAAAATTTCAATTTCCTTATCGACCGCTTCCACACTCTGTTTGGCAAGCGCGTCGTTTTCGGTCGGATACACCTGCGCAATCGTGCCGTCTTTGGCGACACGCGCACCGTTTTTCAACGTGTAATACACGTAACCGGAGGCGGACTTTTCAAGCACCTGCTCGTTGCGGATGGCGATGCCCTCCACCTCAAGGCGATCGTATACGGTGTAGGTGTTGACCGTCTCAAACTCCACCGACGTGGAGAAAAAGTATAAAAACGCCTGATACCCGACGTAGGCAATCAAAAACAGTGCCAGTACAAACGTAGTAATGCGTTTCGTAACGGTATTCACAGGTGAGTCCTCCTCTCGTTTTCAGTCTTTTAAGAACGTCGCAACCGACTGTGCCGCGGCGGCAATCAAGTCCTCTGCCGAAGCGTAGTCGTCCACGTACAAAAACTCCGCATTTTCCATCCGGCGGAACCAAGACAGTTGCCGTTTGGCGTAGCGACGCGTACTTTGTTTAAGATCCTCCGCCGCTTCCTCGAGTGTTTTTTCTCCCGAAAGCCACGGAAGCAACTCCTTGTAGCCAATCGCCTGCATCGCCGTCGGCGCGTGACCGGCGAATAAAAACGCTTTTGCCTCATCCGCAAGACCGGCCGCAAGCATCAAATCCACACGACGGTCGATGCGATTATACAGCGTCTGCCGGTTGCGATAATCCAGCACGAGCAGTTTGCTGTTATACGGTGACGGCACCGCGCGCGAGCGACGTTTTTGCTCGGTCATCGTCACGCCGGTGACCTCAAACACCTCAAGGGCGCGCAAAATGCGGCCTTGGTCGTTTGGGTGAAGCCGCGCGGCAGTTTCGGGGTCAATCGCACGAAGCTTTTCAAGCATCGCTTCGTTTCCGATTTGCGCCGCTTCCGCTTTTAAACGGTCGCGCACGTCGGAATCCTCCGGCTCGTCGGCGTATTGCAAATTGTCGAGCACCGCTTCGAGATACAACCCCGTTCCGCCGCAAAGAAGCGGCAAGTTACCACGAGAATGCACCTCGCCGATAACGCGGCGCGCATCCGTGGCATACTGCGCCACGCTGTACGCACGCTCCGGCGAAACAAAGCCGAACAGATGATGCGGAATGTCCCCCGTTTCCTCCGCGGTGGGACGTGCCGTTCCAATCGACAACCCGGCATAAATCTGCATCGAATCGGCACAGATGACTTCCGCCGAAAAGCGGTCGGCAAGCGCGATGGAAAGCGCCGTTTTACCGGAAGCCGTCGGGCCGGCCAACGCCACAAGCGGCAAGCGCGCATCGACCATCACACAATCCTCCCGAACTGTTTTTCCAGCTCTTTGCGAGAAAGGGTAATGCACACCGGCCGTCCATGCGGACAGGTGCGAATGGCGTCGTTATGAAGCACCGCCTCGGCAAGCGTCTTCCACTCGTCAGGCGTACTGCGGTCGCCGGCTTTCACAGCGGCGCGGCAGGCAGTGTTGTGATACAACCAATCGAGGCGGTCGGTGGTAATCTCCGTTTTGCCGGCACAAAGACCGCTCGCCACCTCAAGAACGGTTTCGGTCACGTCGCGGTCACACAAAAGCAGCGGCACAGCACGCACGATGACCTCGTGGGCACCGAAGGCTTCGACCTCGAACCCGGCCTTTTCCAATTCGTCCGCCGCGTCAGTCAGCGCGTCCATCTCCTCCGGACTGAGCGTCACCGTCACCGGCGCGAGCAGTTGTTGCGCTTCGGTATGCGGCGTCTCGCGCAGACGATTATAGAGAATTCGCTCGTGAGCGGCGTGTTTGTCGATAACGTACAGTTGCCCGTCCATCTCGGCGAAAATATACGTAGCGAACGCCTCGCCGAGCACCGTAATCTCGCCGTCACATTGTTGTTCTTCAGTCAACGGGATTTCCGACGTCGGTTTCGGCTCTTTTTCGCTCAATTTCGATTCCGTTTCGGTGATTTTGGGAGTAAAGGCGGTTGCCTTTACGGTCTCAACCTCTTTCTGCGGCAAAGGCTCGCGGATTTCTGGCGCTTGTTTCGGAGCAAACTCCTTAAACGCGGCAAAGCCCTCGTCCCCACGGTCGTGAAGCACCGATTTCGGCGCAGGCGCGGCAGGCGCAACGGGTTTCGGCGAAGAAACGGCCGGCGTTTCAGGCGCCGGTTTCGGCGTCTCAAGCGCCGCGAACGACAGTTCCAGTTGCTGCCCCGTCGGCACGGAAAATCCGCCGTTTGCCGGCACAACCGCCGGTCCGCCTTTCGGCGTGGGCAGGCGGGCTTCTTTACGGGTATGTAAATTTTCAAGCGCGGATTTAATGGCGTAATACACCGCATCAAACACCGGCTTATCGCGCAAAAAGCGCACGTCCAGTTTCGTCGGGTGGACGTTCACGTCCACCGCGTCGGCCGGCAATTCGATATGCAGCACGCAGGTGGGCAATTTCCCCACCATCAGCGAGCCTTTGTACGCTTGTTCGAGCGCAGCGGCAGCGGTACGGGTTTTAACGTAGCGGCCGTTTAAGAAAAAGCGTTGCATGGTGCGGTTTTGGCGACCGAATTCCGGCTTGTTGGCGAAACCGGTCACGCGGATACCGCCCATTTCGTAGTCCACCGGCATCAGCGTTTTCGCAAATTCACGACCGAGTACGGCGTAGATACAGCCATACACGTCTCCGTCACCGGTGGTAGAAAGCACCTCTTTCCCATCGCGCACAAAGCG
Source organism: Acutalibacteraceae bacterium (assembly GCA_045640165.1). Taxonomy (GTDB): domain Bacteria; phylum Bacillota; class Clostridia; order Oscillospirales; family Acutalibacteraceae; genus RGIG426. The sequence continues at coordinate 32,621 of JAZUEK010000081.1, forward strand.
GACGGCAATTTCGGGGTGAGACAGCGCTAAATGATCAAGAACACCGGCGACGGCGTTGCCCTCGCCCATGTCGGTTTTTAAGAATTTCATCCGCGCAGGGATGTTAAAGAACAAATCGCGCACGCACACGGTTGTGCCGACGGCACAGCCCACGTCCTCGCAGAGTTGCTCCTCGCCGCCCTCGATGACGTAATGCGTGCCGACTTCCTCCGCTTCGGTACGGGTAACCATTTCCACTCGCGCCACCTCTGCCACCGAGGCGAGCGCCTCGCCGCGGAAGCCAAGTGTGCCGATTTTTTCCAAATCGTCCGCCGTGCGCACTTTGCTCGTCGCGTGGCGGAGAAACGCGGTCGCCACGTCTTCGCGCTCGATGCCCGAGCCGTTGTCGGTCACGCGAAGCATCGTCACGCCGCCGTGTTCGATTTCGACGGTAATAAGGGTTGCGCCGGCATCCACCGCGTTTTCGAACAATTCTTTGACCACCGAGGCAGGACGTTCCACGACCTCGCCGGCGGCGATCAGTTCCGCCGTGTGGCGGTCAAGCACTTGAATTTTAGCCATCAAACGTCCCTCCTTTTCTTATTCGTTGGCCTCTTTTTGCAGTTCGTACAGCGTCTGCATCGCTTCAATAGGCGTCAGGGTGTTGACGTCCAGATTTTTCAGTTTCTCGAGCACGGGACTTCCCATCGCATCGAGAAGCGATAACTGCCCGTCGTCCTCTTTCGCCGTGCGCGGCACGTATTCCGGCCGCTCGCCGGCATCCAATTCGTCGAGGATGACGCGCGCGCGTTTTACCACGTCGTTCGGCACGCCGGCCAATTTAGCGACTTCGATGCCGTAGCTCTGGTCCGCCGGGCCGCGGATAATGCGGCGCAAAAACGTAATATCCTCGCCGCGTTTTTTCACCGCCACGCTGTAGTTGACCACGCCGGGAAGCGTTCCCTCCAAAGCGGTCAATTCGTGGTAGTGCGTTGCAAACAAGGTTTTTGCCCCGATTTTTTTCGAGGTCACGTATTCCAAAACGGCTTGGGCGATACTCATACCGTCAAAGGTGGACGTACCGCGGCCGATTTCGTCGAAAATAATTAAGCTTTCACGAGTGGCGTGTTTTAAGATGGACGCCACCTCGCTCATCTCCACCATAAAGGTGGATTGGCCACTGGCCAAATCGTCCGACGCGCCGACACGGGTGAAAATGCTGTCCACCACGCCGATTTCCGCGCGGTCAGCCGGCACAAAGCACCCGATTTGCGCCATCAACACGATGAGCGCCACTTGGCGCATATAGGTGGATTTACCTGCCATATTCGGACCGGTAATGAGGAGCGTTTGCTCTCCGGCTTTGTCTAAATGCGCATCGTTCGGCACGAACGGCGCAGACTGCAGATTTTCCACCACCGGATGGCGGCCGCCGCGAATATCGAGAACACCGTTATCGGTCACAATTGGGCGCGCATAACGCGCTTTCACCGACACCGCCGCAAACGAGCGCAGTACGTCGATTTTGGCAATCGCCTGCGCGGTTTTTTGCACACGCGGCAACTCCGCCGCAATACGGCGACGCAGTTCGTCAAACAGTTTGTATTCGAGCGCATCCAACCGCTCGCGCGCACCGAGCACACGGGATTCGAGGCGCTTGAGCTCTTCGGTTATGTAGCGTTCCGACGAGGTTGTCGTTTGTTTACGGATATATTCCGGCGGCACCTCGCCCGAGAACGAGCGCGGCACGTCGATGTAATAGCCGAACACGCGGTTGTAACCGACTTTCAGTTTCGGGATACCGGTACGTTCCCGTTCGGCGGCCTCCACTTGCGCGATATGCTCGCCGCCGTGCTCCATTTCGTAACGCAATTCGTCCACTTCGGCGTTGTAGCCGAGACGAATCATCTTGCCCTCGCGCACGGTGAGCGGCGGCTCATCCTCAATCGCGCTTTCAATCCACTCACACACGTCGGCAAGCGGATCCATTTCGTCCCGTACCGCGCAAAGCATCGCAGATTTGGCGCCGGACAAGCGCTCTCGGACGGGCGCGGCGGCGCGAATCGTCTGCGAAAGCGAGCGCAGTTCGCGCGCGTTTGCCGAGCCATAGACGATGCGCGTCATAATGCGTTCAAGGTCGTAAATGCCGGAAAGCATCTCGCCGAGATCGCCGCAAAGCACGCTGTCTTTCACCAGTTCTTCCACCGCGTCCAACCGTTCGTCGATAGCGGCCGGTTGCAACAGCGGACGCTCGAGCCACACGCGCAAAAGGCGCTTGCCCATGGCGGTTTTGGTTTTGTCCAGCACGCCTAACAGCGAACCGCGTTTTTCTTTGCCGCGCAAAGTCTCGACGAGTTCCAGATTGCGACGGGTGGAAATATCCAGCCGCATAAACTGCCCGTCGGTATAATAGCTAAGTTCCCGTAACCGTTCAAGGCCGGTCATCTGGGTTTCGAAAAGATAGGCAAGCAAGCACCCAACAGCGGCTTTGGCAACGTCCCGTTCTTTGAGCGCGTCGGCCACGCCGAAACATTCGGCAATCCGGCTGTCGCTCGCGTTAAAGCAGGCATCGTCGCGCACCTCGGGGCTGACCATCAGCCGCTCGGCGGAGAAACCCATAAAAATTTCGTTCTTGGCGAGTTCCAAGTTACAGAGGATTTCCGACGGCGAAAACCGCCCGAGTTCCGAGCAAAGGCGACCGTCCACGTCCTCACCGGACAGTTCGGTCACGCGCACGTCGCCGGTAGACACGTCGGCAAAGCAAAGCCCCACTGTCTCCCCTTTGCCGAATGCGGCACAGAGGTAGTTGTTTTTGCCCTCGTCCAGCATACTGCTTTCGAGGACGGTGCCCGGCGTGACCACGCGAATCACATCGCGCTTTACAAGTCCTTTTGCGGTGGCCGGGTCTTCCGTCTGCTCGCAAATCGCGACTTTATAGCCACGAGACACGAGCCGCGCGATATACCCCTCGCAACTGTGGAACGGCACGCCGCACATCGGCGCGCGTTCCGGCAGGCCGCAGTCTTTGCCGGTAAGCACCAGTTCCAGTTCTTTCGACGCGACTTTCGCATCGTCGAAGAACATCTCATAGAAATCGCCGAGGCGGAAGAACAACAGACACTCGGGGTGTTGCTCTTTGATTTCCAAATATTGCACCATCATCGGGGTCATACCCGTTTTGTCCATCGTTCTCCCTCCTTTACGAAAACGTCAAATCGAATTAGTGGCAACCGCCGCAGGTCGAGCAACTGCCGTCGCAATGATGCTCCTCGTGCTCGTCAATCGAATAGGGATCTTCGCCCTGCGCCGACAACGTGATGATTTTCGCCACGGCGTTGAGCAGGGTGTCCATTTCGGGTTTCGTCGCGTTGTAGGCTTTCATCGCATCGTTGTCCATAATCGCCTGATACGCGGTGCGCAGTTCCTCGTTGAGCGACTCCATTTTCTTTTCGTCGCGGTCTTCTTTTTGCGCCTCATTGCCGAGCGCAATGCGTTTCAGGTTAAACTCGCCGATAAGGCCCTGCAGCGCCTCGTCTTTGTCGGCAGTCTCCTGCGCCGCCATCATACGAAGATAGCGGTCATCCTGTTGAATTGCGGCGCCGATTTCGCGCGCCAAGTCAATAATACGGTCCATAGTGTTCATTCTCCTTTATGTGAATAAAATTTGAAACTTAGTCATATACGGCGGTCACTTCGCCGTAAAGCACCCAACTTTTGGCTTCGGTCACGGTCACGTCCGCCCGTTTGCCGAGGTCTTTAAGAGCCGCCTGCACACGTACCACGCGGTTGTCCGGCAGGCGCGCCTCAACGAAGCCGCCGGCGTCATTCTCCAAAATCGCTTTGAACGTCTGTCCCACCAAAGCGGCGGAGTGTTCGGCGGCAATCTCTTCCTGAAGCGCCGTAAGCCGCGCCATCCGCTTGCCCTTTTCCTCGTGGGAAACGGGGTCAAACATCGTAGCGGCAGGCGTCCCCTCGCGTTTCGAGTAGATGAACGTAAACAGCGACACGAAACCAACCTCTTTCACAAGGTCAAGCGTGGCCTCGAAGTCCTCCTCCGTCTCGTTCGGGAAGCCCACGATGACGTCGCTGGTAAACGCGATATCCGGCACGACTTTCCGCGCGTAGGCAATAAGGTCCAAATACTGCTCACGGGTGTAGCGGCGATTCATCTCCTTTAAGATGCGGTTACTGCCCGACTGGAACGGCAAGTGAAAATGCCGCGACACTTTTTTACATTCCGCGATGGTGTCGAACAGCCGCGGCGTGGCATCCTTGGGATGCGACGTCATAAAGCGAATAAGAAAGTCGCCCGGCAGGTCGTTAATCATTTTGAGAAGCGCCGGAAAATCTACGTCGTAGCCCTCGGCTTTGCCGTAGGAGTTGACGTTTTGTCCGAGCAGGGTAATCTCTTTGTATCCGGCGGCGATAAGCTCCTTTGCCTCGGCAATAATATCCTCCGGACGACGAGAGCGCTCTCTTCCGCGAACGTAGGGCACGATGCAGTAGGTACAGAAGTTGTTGCAACCGTACATAATCGGCAGCCACGCGCCGCTTTTATCCTCGCCACGATAGACGGGAAGTCCCTCGGCAATGCGGCCGTCTTCGGCAGTGATGTCTTTCACGCGCTTTTTGCCGAACAGCACTTTCGCGAACAGCTCGGGGAACGCGTGCAGTCGATGCGTGCCGAACAGCAAGCTCACGAACGGATAACTCTTATAAAACTTGTCGGCGATGTGTTCTTGCTGTACCATACAGCCACACACCGCGATAACGAGCGACGGCTTGTCCTCTTTTAAGCGCTTGAGTGCGCCGACGTTGCCGAACACGCGATCTTCTGCGTGTTCGCGCACAGCGCAGGTGTTAAAGAGGATGAAATCCGCATCGTCCGGCGTGTCGGTGAAACCGAAGCCCATTTCTTTGAGCATTCCCATCACCTTTTCGGAATCGGCCACGTTTTGCTGGCAACCGAACGTCCGCACAAAGGCGAGCGGTTGCTTTCCGGAGAGCAGGGCGGAATAGTAGCCGCGCACCTGCTCGATAAACGGTTTTTGCGCCGCTAATTCTGCTTCCGAAACAAAGGTTTCGCGCTCCATCTTCCGCCACCTCCCTATAGTAAAACAAATATAGATGCAGTATACCAAATTATTGAAATTTTTGCAACGGTTTTGCGTAAAAAAAGTTGTTTTTTTTCGTCCCTTTTTTCGACAAATTTCGCGCGCGTGTTTTCGTATACTTTTTCTCGAAGGGGGAAGCAAAATGCCGTCGGTATATTTGGATCTTTTGCTCGTTCTGAACGGCTTTATCGACGGTCTTCTTCTGTCGGCCGTCGCCGCATTTCGCCACCTACCCCACACGCGTTTTCGCCTGCTTTTGGGCAGCGCGGTAGGCGCCGCTTCTTCGCTTATCATCCTGCTCCCTGCGCTTCCCATGCCGCTGTTATTGCTGTTTGACGTGCTGGCGGCCGCCGCTATGGTGCTTTGCGCGTTCGCATTCACAACGTGGCGCTCATACCTGCGTAGCGTCGGTATGTTATTCTTCTTGTCCGCGTTGTTTTCGGGCATTTCCACCTTACTGTGTTTTTTCCTCTCACCCAAGGGATTTTACGTTTTCAACGGCGTTGTGTACTACGACGTATCCCCTCTGCTTTTGCTCGCGTGCACGCTCGTTTGTTACGGCGTCGCACGGGGATACGAATGGTTGTCCTCACGCGGCGTCAAGCCGGCTAAAACGCTGACCCTTCTCGCTGAAAATCGTGGGCAAACCGTCCGTTTTTCAGCACTGCACGACACGGGATTTTCCCTTTGTGACGGCTTTTCGGGCAACCCCGTCATCCTCGTTGACGAAGCCGTCTGCGCGCCGCTTCTCCCGGCCGATTTTCAAACCGCCAAAAGCGGATTTCGGCTTGTCCCCTGCCACACTGTCGCCGGCGATCGACTCTTGTATGCGTTTCGTCCCGAACGCCTGACCGTGTGGACCGAAACGGGAGAAACACCGCTCTCCGGCTCGCTTTTAGCGCTCTCCGACCAACTGAAAAACGAACCCTACGACGCACTTTGCGGCGACGACGTCGCCAAATTTTGTGTAAAATGAAAAGAGGCAAATTTCTATGAAATTCCTACAAAAACTTCGTCTTTGGTGGTGTCGGCTTCGCCTGCGCCGCGCCCGTTCCGCCCATTATATCTACGGCGCAGACACGCTTCCGCAACCGCTTTGTGCCGAGGAAGAGGCCGCGTTACTTCAAAAACTCGCCGACGGTGACAACGCGGTAAAAGAGAGACTGATCGTCCATAATTTGCGGCTCGTCGTGTATATCGCGCGCAAATTCGAGAGTTCGGGCGTCGGCATCGAAGACCTTATCTCCATCGGCACAATCGGACTTATCAAAGCGGTCAACACCTTTTGCCCTGACCGCAACATCAAACTCGCCACCTACTCTTCACGCTGTATCGAAAACGAAATCCTCATGTACTTACGCAAAAACGCACCGCTCAAAAACGAAATCTCAATCGACGAGCCGCTAAACGTCGATTGGGACGGCAACGAGCTCCACCTCTCGGACGTGCTCGGAAGCGAGCCGGACACCGTGCATCGCCGCATCGAGCAAGAGAGCGAAAACCGCCTTTTATTGCGGTGTGTCGCCACTCTTCCCGAACGGGAACAGCGTATTATGCGCCTGCGATTCGGGCTTTACGGAAGCCGCGAGCACACCCAAAAAGAGGTCGCCGACCTGCTCGGCATTTCCCAATCCTACATCTCGCGGCTCGAGAAAAAAATCATCCGCCGCCTGCGCGCAGAAATGGAAAAATCCAACTAAAAAAGACCTGCTTTGGCAGGTCTTTTTAACAGTTTTTGTGTAGATTTTGTTAAATCGCTTTCACTTTCTAAACACGAACAAATACTCGTGTGCAATCAGTAAGAAATTGTACTTTACGCTGTTTGTTTTCCAGTATCCTGTCGCTTTGCAATTGTGCTGTTCTTTGATAATAAGTTCTTTCAATTTGAATCCGGCATCCTCAAAGACATGCATAACGTCAAACGACATTGGGATCATACATCCCTTTTGACGGGTATCTCCCATCAAAACAGCACAAAATTTATCTTTTTTCAAAACACGGTAGCTCTCTGCGGCTACCGTTTTCATTTCTTCCACAAAATCCTTTACTTTCAGTAAGGATAAATCATCCGGAATGTCGTCGCTGTATTGAATGATGTTGGCATACGGTGGGTGGGTGCAAATAAGGTCGATGCTTTCATTTCGTATAAAATCCAGGTGTCGAGCATCGCCTTTTTTGATAACAACTTCGCCGTTGGCACCAGCGTGCTCAAAATCCACTTTTTCCTTGCATCGTGCCAGCGCTACATCGTTTACATCGACACCGATACTGTTCCGATTGAGCAATTTTGCTTCCACAAGGGTTGTGCCACCGCCGGCGAATTGATCAAGCACCAAATCCCCTTCTTTGGAATAGCGCAAAATAATATTTCGTGGAATGTAGGGAGACCAATTTCCACGCCATTTTGCATCGTGGGTTGCCCAATCACCTCGTTGAGGAAACGACCAATGCGTAGTCATTTCCAACTCGAAGTTTTCTGGCTCCCATTTTTTGATTTTCTTTGGCATTATTTGAAAACCTCACTCATAATACCGCTTTCCAAGTCTTGAATGTTGTAAACATGATCCATTACGTCAAATGTTTCTTCAAGATTATGGCGAGCGCTTGTCCAACCTTTTCCGTCCGTAAACCATACAAAAGTAAAACCGTCGATGGTATCGGTTTCCAAAGCAAGCGTTTTATAACTTCTGGCCGTTTCGTTCAGCTTGCTTCCACCACTACCATAAAAATTGGTTTCAATGCCATAAATCATTCCCGGCGTTTTTACAATAAAGTCAAAACGCTTTTCCATCTTACCTTGATTGGAAATAGCTGAAAGGTCAACGCCCCATTTTTCGGTAATTTGATGGATATACACTTCTTTGAAGTATGTAGAGTTCTTGACAAAACCGGCTTTTTTAATAAAGCTCTCCACCAAATCTTCCATCAGGTGTCCGCCGCGATTTTTGCGACCATTGGAGTCTAACCCAGTTTCCACGCCGGTAGCGTAATCTACAAGGTTGTTGATAATGTGGTTTTCGAGCAAATCAAACAAACCTGTTTCACGCATAAAATATTTGTACTGTTCAATAGACAAATTCAGCTTTTTGAAATTATAATTGCATGAGCCGTTTTCATCGATAGCATAAATTTCATTTGCTCTGACTGCTAGCAAAAGCGGAATGCACTTCAATATCTCGGGATACTTTTTGAGGAGTGCTTCAAAATCCGCTTCAATATTTTTTGAGCCAATAAGGGAGTTGAGGATGTTTAACTCAACCTTAATGCCATCGACATTTCGGTGAACTTTTTCAAAGTCAATATAGTAGCCATAATCTGCGATGCTGTCACGGAAATTGGAAAGCCAACTGGAAAAATCTCTTTTGTTCGACATGATTATATCCTCCTTAAAAGTTACTGATAAGCAGTTCTTTTATTTTTCCTCTCGATTCGCTGTTGCAGTTTATCATTCGTGTTGCTTCGACACGGCGAATTTTGTGCGTGGAGTAAATGTTGTCAAAGAAATCGTCCTCCGCATTCGAGTTTTTGGGGTCCGAATTGCTTACAACAACCTTTGCACCTTTTCTGTGCATTTCATCCACGAATTTTGCGAGTTCAATTTGTTCGTTGTCGCTGAAAAGATTTTCTGTGTATGCCGTAAAACTTGCCGTTTCCGTAAGAGGGCGATAAGGGGGATCGAAATACACAAATGTGTTTTCGTCAATAAAGTCAGCGGCTTTTTTATAATCCCCACAGACGATAGTAACATTTTGGAGCAACTCGGATGTTGCTCGCAAATTTTCCTCATCACATATCAGCGGGTTTTTATACGAACCCATCGGAACATTAAAAAAACCTTTTTTGTTTACGCGGAACAAACCGTTAAAACAAGTTTTATTGAGAAAAATCATCAGGGCGGCTTTTTCGATATTTACGCTTTCGTTACCATTGACTTTCAAATCGTTAAAGCGGTCGCGCTGTTTTGAATAATATTCCTTGCGATACTCTGTATCCGCCGGAACAAAGTCTGCTTGCATTTTTTTCAGTATGTCGATAAGATTGTCAATATCATCCCTTATCATACGATAAGTGTTGATAAGTTCTGCGTTAATGTCGCTGATGTATATTTCTTTTAGGTTGAATTTGCTCAATATATCAAAGAGAACAGCACCGCCGCCTACAAACGGCTCGGCATATTTGGTGATGGTTCCGTTTTTGAAGGGATAGTATTGCTCAATTTCCGAAAGAAGTTGTCCTTTTCCACCTGCCCATTTCAAAAACGGCTTAACTTTCTTGCTGTCGTTTTTGGAATATCGCAAACTTCTTGCATCGACGGGCTTTCCGGCCGTGGTGGGAATAATCCACATATTCCCGATCATTGTTGCGTTCGCAATTCTGTTTTCGGAACAGAGAACAGCAACACGACGTTGTGAAATCCCCCACTTGTCAGCGGCTTCCCTTGCAGACATATAATCCATAATTATCCCTCCGCTAATATCTATGATAACATTATATTCTATATCTCGAATAATAGCAATACCGTTTTTTGAAAAATGTGCTAAAATTTTCAACAAAAAGCGGAACGCCAACGCGTTCCGCTTTTTCACAACTGTCCTTTCACCTTTTCGAGTGCGCCTTTTTCGAGGCGGCTGACCTGCGCTTGGGAAATGCCGATTTCCGATGCCACTTCCATTTGGGTAAGCCCTTTGAAAAAGCGCAACTGCAAAATCTTCTTTTCCCGTTCGCCGAGCGCGCGAATGGCTTCTTTGAGTGTCAATTCCTCGAGCCAGTCGCGGTCATCGGTGCCGTCGCCGATTTGGTCCATCACGTAAATCGGTTCGCCGCCGTCGGAAAACACCGGCTCATACAACGAAATCGGCTCTACAATCGCCTCCAGCGCCGTCACCACGTCTTCGCGCGGCAATTCCAGTTCTCGGGCAATTTCCTCCACCGTCGGCTCGGCGTGGTTTGCCGCCATCAACCGTTCTTTTGCCTGCATCGCACGATAGGCGACGTCGCGCATCGAACGGCTGATGCGAATGGCGTTGTTGTCGCGCAAATAGCGGCGAATTTCCCCGATAATCATCGGCACGGCGTACGTGGAAAAGCGCACGTCCAAATCGACGTTGAAATTGTCGATGGATTTCATCAGCCCGATACACCCGACTTGGAACAAATCGTCCATATTTTCGCCGCGACCGGCGAACCGTTGGCACACGCTCAAAACAAGCCGCAAATTACCGTTTATCAAGGCTTCGCGTGCCATTTTGTCTCCGGCGCGCATCGCGCGTAAAAGCCGCATTTTCTCCGCTTCCGGCAGCACGGTTAATTCGGCGGTGTTGACTCCGCAAATCTCCACTTTGTTGTACACGTCGCCGTCCCCTTTCTGCCGAAAGTATGGGCAAAAACGGGCACGCGTATACAAACAAAAAAGAAAAAGCCGCAAGCAATTGCTTGCGGCTTTTAAGCGGTTAATTCTTATTTTACCATGCTGGCGACTTCAGCAGCGAAATCGTCTTCTTTTTTCTCGATGCCTTCGCCTTTCGCCAAGCGGACGAAAGATTTCACAGTGATGTTGGCGCCGAGTTTTTTCGCAACGTCCGCCACGTACGCGCCGACAGAACCGTCGAACACGTCGTTACGCACGAACGCTTGCTCCATAAGGCAAACCTCTTTGATTTGTTTTTTGATACGGCCTTCGTTGGCTTTCATGAAGATCGGGTTTCCCATAAACTCGTCTTTGTTGGCAACCGCGACTTCCGCCAATTTGGCGATACCCTCTTTGGAGAGGAAGTTGAAGAGGAATTTGTTGTTTTTCTGCTCTTCATAAGCAGCCGCATCTTCCGCGCTCCACAGACCGCCGTCAAGCACTTTCGCAACAACCTGTTGGAAAATCGGTTTCGGCAGAGTATCCGGTTTGTTGAGGGAGCTCTCGACGATGATGTTCTTCATCTCGGCAAGAGCGGCATCGGAGATGTCCGAGCTGTTCAGGTATTCCGGGCTGAGAGCCGCGACCTGCATGGCCACGTTTTTGCCCATTTCGGTGAATTCCGGTTTGTCGGCGGCATCGGTATCAAAGCCGACCAACACGCCCACGGAACCGCCGGCGTGGATGTAGGAAACGACCGTGCCTTCGACCAGTTCAAAACGGCGCAGGCTCAGGTTCTCACGGATTTTCAGGAACAGTTCCTGAATCGCATCGGCGACAGAAACGGAGCCGTCCGCGATGGTGGCGGCTTTCAACGCCTCGAGGTCAGCCGGTTTCGCCACAACGACCGTTTTGGCAATCTGGTTGGCAAGCGCTTTGAATTCCGGGTTGTTGCCGACGAAGTCAGTCTCGCAGTTCAGTTCGACAAGCGCAGACGCGTTGCCGTCGCTGTAGACACCGATGGTGCCCTCAGCCGCCACACGACCGGCTTTTTTCGCGGCCGAAGCCAAGCCTTTTTCGCGGAGAATCTGAATAGCTTTCTCCATATCGCCATCGGCTTCGGTCAACGCTTTTTTGCAATCCATCATACCGACGTTGGTTCTCTCACGCAACGTCACAACGTCTTTTGCAGTAAACGCCATTGTTCCGTTCCTCCTTATTCCGCCGCTTCGGCAGTCTCGGCTTCGGCAGCCGGCTCTTCGGCAGCCACGTTGTCCACGCCCTGACGACCTTCGATGATGGCGTCCGCCATCGCGCCGGCAATCAGTTTGACGGCACGAATCGCGTCGTCGTTACCCGGGATGACGTAATCGGCATCGTCCGGATCGCAGTTGGTGTCAACGATAGCGACAACCGGGATACCCAGTTTTTTCGCTTCGGCAACCGCGATTTTCTCTTTGCGCGGATCCACAATAAACAGCGCATCCGGGCGTTTCTCCATGCCCTGGATACCGCCGAGGAATTTATCGAGTTTTTCCATCTCGTGCTCGAGTTTGATCACTTCTTTTTTCGGAAGCATATCAAAGGTGCCGTCCTCTTTCATCGCGTTGAGCTGATTCATACGGGCGACACGGCTGCGGATGGTGCGGAAGTTGGTCATCATACCGCCGAGCCAGCGAGCGTTCACAAAGTACGCACCGGCACGCTCCGCCTCTTCGCGGATGGAGTCCTGCGCCTGCTTTTTGGTGCCGACGAACAGCACGTTACCGCCTTTGGCGGACAGATCGCGGACGAAGTTGTAGGCCTCTTCCAGTTTGTTGACCGTTTTCTGCAGGTCAATGATGTAGATGCCGTTGCGCTCGGTGAAAATGTACGGAGCCATTTTCGGGTTCCAACGGCGGGTTTGGTGACCAAAGTGGACACCGGCTTCGAGAAGCTGTTTCATAGATACGACAGACATTTAGAGATTCCTCCTAATTAAAATTGGTTTGTATCCTCCGCCGACCCAACCTCTGCCACCGCGTCGTAAACGGCACCGACCGAGGTTTTTGTATGAATCGGCGTGCGAATTCCGAAATATAATAGCACAAGCCCTCCCGAAAGTCAAGAGGATTTGTGCTATTTTTTACAATATTTTTCTTATTATAGGATTTTTTCATAAAATTCCGCCAGCGCCGCGGTATATCCGGCGTTGTCGATGAGAAATCCCAACCCGTGGCCGGCGTCGGAAACGGTGAGCAACGTCTTATCCGCGCCGCACGCCTCGTAACAGCGGCGGCTCATCTCACACGGCACGAAACGGTCGTCTTCCCCGTGGATAAACAGCACCGGAAGCGACGTTTTCGCGAGCACCGTCGGCGCATCACACGTTTCCAAATCAAATCGTCCGTATACGGCCGCGCCGAGCCGCAACAACGGATAAAACACCGCAGGCAACAGTCCGCGCGAGCGAATGTCGTTACAGATAATCTCTTTCGGTGAGGTATAGCCGCTGTCCGCCACGATTCCCTTGACGTTTTGCGGCAAATCCAACTCTGTCGCCATCATCACCGTGGCGGCGCCCATCGACACACCGACAAGCACAATTTTGCAATCGCTCCCAAAGCGGTCACACAGATACTCAACCCACGAAAGCACATCCTCGCGTTCCAAAATGCCGAACGTGAGACAGCGTCCCTCGCTTTTACCGTGCGCCCGTTGGTCGATAAGAAGCACGTTGTGACCGGACGCGAGCGAATGCTGTAATCCGCCGGAAAAGTCGCGAATGGCAATGCTTTTGTATCCGTGCACCTGCACCTCAATCGGCGCTCCCACCGCCGTTTCATAGTAGGCGCCGTGAAGCCGCGTACCGTCCTTGCCGGTCACCCACACGTCCTCAAACGGGATGGCAACCGCCTCGTCCACGAGCGGTAAAATACGGTCTTTCAGCGCCGCATACTGCTCGCCCGGGAGCATCTCGCGAGGATTTTGCAACAATCGTTTATCCACCGCAAACGCAATACGGTAGCACACGTAAGCCGCGATAAACAGCGCCGCCACTACGCCAAGTGCAATCCAAATCGCCGTCATATTTTCGCCCTCTTTCCTCAAGGAAACAGTATAGCACCATCGCGAAAAAATGTCCATCCATTCTTGACAATTTTTTGCTCGTTTGGTATACTGTTTTGCAGAACAAAAATCGTTAAGGAGGAAATGAAATATGGCTAAAATCAATTGGGAGCACACCGGTTGGACCACCGTCCAAAATCCGGATGCCAAAAAACACGTTCTCGGTGTCATCTGCCGCGCGTGCCGCGGTGAGGTGGAGGAAGTCCGCATCCGTCACAACGACGGCGAGGAAGTCATCGCCAAAGTCACCCTGAACGGCGAGCCGGCTCTGCCGATGTCCATTGCCGATTTCGAGGCGCACTTCAACGCCGGCGAACTGGTGATGAAATAAGCCGCTTCATAAGCACACAAAAAGGTCTTCGACTTTCGTCGAAGACCTTTTTTGGTGCGGGTAACAGGACTTGAACCTGCATGAAGGAACCTTCATTAGAACCTGAATCTAACGCGTCTGCCAATTCCGCCATACCCGCATATGCAATTTTCTGCAACAAGGGATATTATAACGGCAGTTTTCTGAAAAGTCAAGCCTTTTTTCTGTATTTTTTCCGCTTTTTTCGCTAACCCGTCAGCCGCTGTCGCAACTGCGTTAAAATCGCCCGTTCCCGTCGCGAAACCTGCACCTGCGTCATTCCCAACTGCTCGGCAACACGCTGTTGGGTCCATTCGTTCCCATAGCGCAAAACAATCAGCCGTCTGTCATCGGGCAAAAGTTCCGACAGGACCTGCCCGAGCGCCAAACGGTCGGTAAGGCGTTCTTCTTCGCCCTCGTCCGGCAACTCCCAATCTCCCCCGTCTTCGCCGTCCGCCTCTCGCGTCAGCGACAACGGCGGCAACCCGACACAAATCGCCTCAGCGGCGACCGACGGGTCTACCGAAAGCCGCGTCGCGAGTTCCGACACCGACGGTTCCCGTCCGTTTTCTGTCAAAAACCGCTCCGTTTCACGAGCGGCTTTTTGGGATAATTCTTTCATCCCCCGGCTGACTCTCACCGCGCCGCCGTCACGAAACAGTCGTTTTATCTCACCCAAAATCAGCGGCACGGCGTACGTAGAAAACCGAAATCCGCGGTTTTCGTCAAACCCGTCCACCGCTTTACAAAGTCCCATACAGCCGGCCTGAAACAAATCATCGTATTCCACACCGCGCCCGACAAACCGTCCGGCGCAGGAATGCACAAGCCCCAAATTCTCCTCTATCCGCTGTGCACGGGCGGTCAACGCGGCTCCTCGCCTTTCTCAGTCAACACTTTATACAGCGTAACCGCCGTGCCCTTACCCACTTTTGACCGCACACGCACCCGATCGCAAAAGCTTTCCATCACCGAAAACCCAAGTCCCGACCGTTCCTCACCACCGGTGGTAAACAGCGGTGTCATCGCCTCGGCAACGTCCGGAATACCGCATCCTTTATCGGCGATTTTTACCGACAACGTCCCGTTTTCGAACAACTTCAACGTCATCGTGATTTTTCCGATTTCGTCGGGATATGCGTGCACAATCGCATTGGTCACCGCCTCGGACACCGCGGTGCGCAAGTCGGCGAGTACCGACACGGACGGATCGGCTTGTGCCGCAAATGCCGCTACAATACTGCGCGCCAACCGTTCGTTGACCGAACGGCTGTGAAAGGTGATTTTCACTTCGTTTTTAGGTTTGTTCATTTCTTTTTCTCCTCCTTTTCCCAAATCGGCAAGCGGTCAAGCCCTGCCAATTTGAGCATACGCATCACCGGCGGTGTCGCGTTGCAAATCCACGTCTGTCCCCCACGCGATTGCATCAGGCGATAGCGGCCCATCACAAGCCCCACGCCCGAACTATCCATAAACGACACGTCGGAAAAATCCAAGCGCAAAATCTGTGCCGTTCCCCGTTCGATGGCATAATCAATCTGCTCGCGTGCAGGTTTTGCCGTATGGTGGTCAATTTCTCCCGACAAAAACGCGGTCAGCGTCTTGTCGGCTTCTTCTGTTTTCAGCGTCATAGTCGCGCCTCCTTTTGGTTTTATCTTACCCTGCTTGTCCGGCGAAAAATGCCGAAGCGTGTGGGTTACATTTGATTTTTTGCAACAAAAAAAGACCTGCTCAAATGAGCAGGTCTTTCGCGTGTTCAATTTACAGATTGAGGAAGTTCGCCATCTTGTCAGCGAGGTCACGCGCATCGTCCTCGGTGGTGTTCACCTCGCAGAAAATACGAAGCAGCGGCTCGGTGCCGGAGAAACGGGCAATCAACCACTCGTTGTCCGCGAAATACACCTTGCACCCGTCCATATAGCTGACGCGGTCGATGGTTTTACCGAAATCGGGGAGCAATTTATCCTCATAGAGGATTTTTTGCAACTCCGCTTTGCGCTCGGCAGGGAAATGATAGTTTTGCTCGGTAATCGCGGTCTTACCGAACTGCTCCTCCATCTCGTCGATAACCTCCGAGAGGGATTTGCCGGTCAGCGCCAGCATTTCGAGCATCAGCGACGCGGCGTAGATGCCGTCCTTGCCGCGGATGTGGCCGCGCACGGTCAGACCGCCGGAAGATTCGCCGCCGATGATGGCATCCTTCTCCTGCATTTTCGCGGAGATGTACTTAAAGCCGACCGGCACCTCGTAGCAAATCTCGTCAAACGCCTCGGCGATTTTATCAAGAATGTGGGTCGTCGCGATGTTGCGCACCGCCGGACCGTGCCAGCCCTTGTATTTGAGCAAGTAGTAGTAGAGCACCGTCAAAATCTTGTTCGGGTGGATGTAGTTGCCCTTTTCGTCGATAATACCGAGACGGTCGGCGTCGCCGTCGGTCGCGATGCCGATATCCATATGATGCTCGACAACGAAGTTTTTGAGGTCAAAGAGCGTCTCCTCGTTCGGGGCAGGCAAGCGGCCGCCGAACAGCGCATCGTGCGCCGTGTGGATGGTGTCGCAGTTGCAGCGGCAGGTATACAGCACCGTTTCGAGCGCGCGACGGGACACACCGAACATCGGGTCAAGCACCACATTCAAGTGACGCTCGCGGATAGCGGCGTTGTTGACGCTGCGCAGAATGGAATCGACGTAAATATTCTGGGAGTCGATTTCGCGCACAAGGCCGCGCGCAATCGCGGTTTCATAGGGAATGAATTTGATTTCGTCGGGGTTGATGCCGGCAATATAGCGTTCGATATCGTCGGTCACCTCTTCCACCGCATCGCGACCGCCGGCGGTAAACACCTTAATGCCGTTGTATTCCGCAGGGTTGTGGGAAGCGGTCACCGCCATACCGTAAGCAAGATTAAAGTGGAGCACGGTAAACATAACGAGCGGCGTCGGCGCCTCTTTATCGAGGACGCGGCAGAAAATGCCCTCCGCCGCCATCACTTCGCTGATCCACCGAGCTGCCTGCACCGACAAAAAGCGGCGGTCGTAACCCACCACAAAGCCGTTTTCCGTCACATTTTCTTCTTTCATTTTTTTAGCCATTGCCGCCGCGAGCAGTCGGATATTGGCTTTCGTGAAGCCGTCACCGATGACCGCGCGCCAACCGCCCGTACCGAATTTAATCATCACTGCTTCCCCTCTATTCAACATTTTTTTGAAACTACATTATGACATAAAAACGGCGGTTAGTCAAGAACAAACCGCCGTTTTTAATGAAAGTTTATTTAGGAAAGTTCTGCCTTTCCGGTATACAACTCATAATATCTGCCTTTTTGCTCGAGTAATTCATCATGCGTGCCGCGTTCGATGATGACGCCCTTTTCGAGCACCATAATGGCGTTGGCGTTGCGCACCGTCGAAAGCCGGTGGGCAATCACAAACGTCGTGCGGTCTTTCATCAAGCTGTCCATACCCTGCTCGATGAGCCGCTCGGTACGGGTGTCGACCGAGCTGGTCGCCTCGTCAAGCACCAAAATGGGCGCTTTGCTGATGGCGGCACGCGCAATGTTTAAAAGTTGCCGCTGACCTTGGGACAGGTTGACGCCGTCCCCCTCAAGCACCGTATCGTAGCCGTTTTCGAGTTTCATAATGAACGAATGCGCACTCGCCGTCTTCGCCGCCTGCTCAACCTCTTCATCGGTGGCATCCAGCCGCCCGTAGCGGATGTTTTCTCGTACCGTGCCGGTAAAGAGGTGGGTATCCTGAAGCACCACAGCGATGTTTTTACGTAATTCCGAACGGGGGAACTTGCGAATGTCGATGCCGTCAATGGTGATGACGCCCTCGTCAATGTCGTAGAAACGGTTTAAGAGGTTGGTAATCGTCGTTTTGCCGGCGCCGGTCGAGCCGACAAGCGCAATTTTTTGACCGGGTTTCGCATAAAACGACACGTCGTTTAAGATGCGATGCTCCGGACGGTAGCCGAAGCAAACGTGGTCAAGATGCACGTCCGCGCGATGGCCCTCAAGCGGCACCGCATCGTCCGCATCCGGACGCTCCGGCGGCATATCCATAATCTGGAACACGCGCTCCGCACCGGCGAGCGCCGCAAAAATCGTGCTCATCTGTTGCGAGATGGTGTTAATCGGTTGCGAGAAGTGACGGGAATAGTTGGCAAACACGGTAAGTCCGCCCGGAGTCAACGCGTTTTTCACCATCAGAATACCGCCGACTCCAAGAGTGACGGCGTAGGAAATTTGGGACGTGTTGCCCATAATCGGACCCATAATGCCGCCGTAGAACTGCGCTTTGAACTGCTTGTCGCGCAAATCGTCGTTAAGCAGAGCAAATTCCTCCACGCAGGTGTCTTCGTGGTTGAACACTTTGATGATTTTTTGTCCGGCCACCGTCTCCTCAATGTAGCCGTTGACCGCGCCGAGCGCTTTTTGCTGACCGGAGTAGTATTTACTGCTCAGTTTGGCAATCGTCGTGCCGCCTTTGGCAAACACCGGCACAAACAAGACGGTAATAAGGGTCAGTTTCCAGTTGGTCGTTACCATAAAGGTAAACGTACCGATAAGTGTGATGATACCCGACACGATGTTGACGAGCGTGTTGTTGAGCATCATATCAATGTTATCCACGTCGTTCGTAAAGCGGCTCATCACCTCACCCGTCGGGTGATTATCGAAAAAGCGGATAGACAAGCGGTCTAATTTGCAGAACAAATCGTTACGGATTTTTTCGGTCGCACCCTGCGACGTCGCGAGCATCAACCGCGCCTGCAAATAGGTGGTAAGCGCACCCACGGCGTACACAAGCGACAGCACGATAAGCGCCGCCACGAGATACGCGAGCACTTCGGCAAATTTTTGGTCACCGATAAGGTTTTCGATAAACGCCGCGTGGCGGAATTTTTCAATCACACTGTCCGCGAGCGCCGCCAAAGCGCCGTCACTGCCGGTATCCTGCACCAAACCGGGACTGGCGGCGTTCGCCAGGCGGTTGATGATAGGAAGCAGGAAATACGAGCCGCAAAGCGACGTAACGGTGGAAAAGAGCATACAGAAAAAGACGAAGAAGAGGTGGACGCGATAGGATTTTAAGTAACCGAGCAACCGCCCGATGGTTTGACGGGAGTTTTGCGGCTTGCCGCCACCCATAATGCGTGGGCCGCCGCGCATACCGCCGCGTTTTTTCTCGGCGCCGGCTTTTCCGCTGTACTGTTCGCGGAGGTTTTCAAGAGTTCTTGCCGCCATCGTTTACGCCCCCTTCCTGTCGGTCTGCGAGGTGTAAATCTCACGATATGCCTCGTTGGTTTCGAGCAGTTCGTCGTGCGTACCGACACCGGTAACGCGGCCGTCATCCATCACAAAAATGACGTCGGCATCCTGCACCGAACTAATACGCTGGGCGATAATGATTTTGGTCGAGCCCTGCAGTTCCGTGGCAAACGCCTCGCGAATTTTCGCCTCGGTCGCAGTATCCACCGCAGAAGTCGAGTCGTCCAAAATCAGAATTTTCGGTTTTTTGAGGAGTGCACGCGCAATGCAAAGGCGTTGCTTTTGACCGCCGGACACATTCGAGCCGCCGTGACCGAGTTGCAGGTCATACCCCTCGTCAAAGCCGGTAATAAAGCCGTGAGCCTGGGCGTATTCCGCCGCTTGGCGCACGTCTTCCTCGGAAGCGTCCTCGTCACCCCACAAAAGGTTTTCCATAATACTACCGGAGAACAGCACGTTCTTTTGCAGTACCATACCCACGCCCTCGCGCAGATGATACAGCGAATAATCGCGCACGTCCACCCCGTCGATGAGCACTTGTCCCTCGTCCACGTCGTACAGGCGCGGAATCATCGACACAAGCGTCGTCTTGCCGCAACCGGTCGAGCCGATAATGCCCACCGTTTGTCCGGCCTCAATGGTGACGTTGATATCCGAAAGCACCTTGTCGGGGCTGTTTTTATAATAGCGGAAACCGACGTTTTTGAATTCAATTTTTCCGTTTTCCACGGTTTTGTCGGGATATTTTGCGTCGATATCGGTCAAATCAATGCGCTCGTCCAGCACCTCGCAGATACGCTTGCCGGACGCGAGCGCACGCGAGCTGAACATAAACATCATACCGGTCATCATCAGCGAGATGAGAATTTGCATAATGTAGGTCGTAAACGCGGACAAATCGCCGATAGGCATATCCCCTGCAAGCACGAATTTTCCGCCGAACCACAACACCGCAATCGTAGCGACGTTGGTGAAAATCGTCATCACCGGCGCGATGAAAATCATCACGCGCATCGCGTAAATACCGGACTGTTTCAGTTCGCGGTTGGCTTTGCCGAATTTTTCTTCCTCAAAATCCTCACGCACAAAGGATTTTACCACGCGCACGTTGGTGACACTCTCCTGCACGGTGGAGTTCAGTTTATCCACGCGTGTCTGCATCGCGGCAAACCGCGGAAAACCGGTCTTGATGATAAAAATCATCGTGATAACCAACAGCGGAATAACCACCGCAAGCACCACCGACAACGACGGGTTAAGCAGAATCGCCATAATCAGCGCACCGATAAGCATACCCGGCGCGCGCAGGCACATACGAAGCAGCATATTGATGAAGTTTTGCAGTTGTTGCACGTCGTTCGTAAGACGCGTTACAAGCGAGCCGGTGCTGAACTTATCAATGTTGGCAAAGGAGAATTTTTCCACCTTTTTATACACGTCACGGCGCACGTCCGCCGCGAAGTTGACCGACGCTTTCGCGCCGAACCACGCACCGCCGACACCGCCGGCCATCATAAGAATCGCGGTCAAAAGCATCAACGCCATAATGCCGAAACTGCCGGGAACGGTCAACGTCCCCGCTTCCGCAAGGTTGATAAGTTTTGCGAGAAATTTCGGCATCAGCACTTCGCCGATAACCTCCACAATCATACACAGAGGCCCGACGATAAAGTACGTAAGATACGGCTTTACGTAGGGTATCCAGCGTTTCATAAAGTCCCTTCTTTCAAAAAACGGCGCAAAAGCGCCCTGTCATTCACAAAAAACCATTATACCAAAAAAAGAACGTTCTTTCAAGAGGTAATTTTGAAAGAACGTCTTTTTGTTTATTCATCTGTTTTGTCGTCTGCTTTTTTCCGGCGCGACTTTTTCTCACGCACGGGCAGTTCTTTTAGCACGTGTTCCCCCGTCTCGTCGTCAATATAAGCGAGGTGTTCGTAAGCGGCGGTATCTTCCGACAAGCCGCGTTTCGCCAATTTGGCGTTACCGGCTTTTTTAAGCAGCGCGTAAACCACCGCGAACAGCGGCACCGCGCACACCATACCGACAAATCCGAACAGTCCGCCGCCGACAAGCAGCGCAACGATAACCCAAAAACTGCTGATACCGGTTTTGCTTCCGAGAAGCGCCGGCCCGATAATGTTGCCGTCCACCTGCTGAAGCACAACGGTGTAGATGATATAGATAAGGCACTTGAACGGGTCAACAATCAAGATAAGGAGCGCACTCGGAATCGCACCGATAAACGGGCCGAAGAACGGAATGATATTGGTCACACCGACGATGACCGAAATCAGTTCGGGGTACGGCATACCGAGGAGCAACATCACGATGTAGTTGATAACACCGATCACCAAACCGTCAATCAGCCGCGCCGTAATGAAGTTGCCGAACATATCATAGGTAAACGAGCCGGTTTTAATAATCTCGTTCGCCGTGCGCTTAGAAAACAGGCAGTAGATGGCTTTCTTGCACTGGGCGAGGAAATTCTCTTTGTCCGCGAGCAGATACACGGTAATCACCAATCCGACCACCACGTCGAACACGACTTTCACCGTTCCCACAACGCCGGCGGTAATCTGCACCACAATATCGTCCACTTTCGGAATGAGTCCGTTTTGCAACCAATCGAGCGCGTTGTTGTACATACTGTTGACAGCCGACAGCAATTGTGCCTCTGTCTTAGAATCGGACGTCACCCATTTTTCAAGACGCGTTATCGCCGCCTCAATATAGCCCGGCGCCGCCGTCACCAAGGTTTCGATGCTCTTGTACGTCTGCGGAATGACCAACCAGATAATCACGCTGACCACCGCAATACCGCATACGAGCGACACCGTCACGCTGAACCCACGAGCAAGCCGCGGCGCACTTTGCGGATTCTTTTTCAGTATCTTTTTGGACAGCGCCAAAAACCAGTGCCGTTCCGTCCAGTTGCAAATCGGAGCGAGCAAAAACGCAAACACCAACGCGTACACAAGCGGATTCAAGGTGTCAAGCACCTTTTTCAATCCCGAAAACAGCATGCTGCGGTCGGTAACAATCCAATAAAACAGCAAGATGCACGCGGCGGTAACAAACGTCGTTACACCGGCATACAGATACTTTTTATCCCACTTGAATTTCACGGTTTGCCCTCCTTTTTCAAAAAATCAAGCCTATTCAACGTTATCTTAACATAGTTATTCCCGATTTTCAAGGGTTTTTCCATCAAAAATCGAACAACGTCATTTGACTGCTCTTCGGCAGGTTGCCAAGCGCGCCGAGCGCATCCAGCGATTCCACCACCGATTTGGACACGCCGCCGCGCGTCTGCATATCGTCCTGCGAGAAGAACGGTTCTTCGTCGCGCGCCTGCATCAGTCCTTTTGCCGCCGCCTCGCCAACGCCTTTGATGGCAACGAACGGCATCCGAATCGCGCCGTCCTCCACGAGGAATTTTGTCGCGTGGGATTTATACAAATCCACCGGCAAAAACTTCACACCGCGCTGAAGCGCTTCGTACACAATCTGCATCGCGTCGGCCACGCCTTTTTCTTTGGCGCTCGCCTCGCGGTTTTGACGCACGTCGCCGATAAACCGCTTCACCGCGCCGGCGCCGTCGGATACCAGCGCCGCGTCAAAGTCCTCGCACCGCACGGTGAAATACGCGGCGTAGTATTCCGCCGGCATATACACCTTAAACCACGCCACACGAAGCATCGCAATAAGATACGCCGCCGCGTGGGCTTTCGGGAACATATACATAATCTTCTGGCAGCTCTCGATATACCATTCGGGTACGTCGTGCTCGCGCATAGCGGCGCACATCGTCTCCCACTGTTCGGGGTCGATTTTGTGCTTCGCAACCATACCTTTACGCACTTTTTCCATAATGTTGAACGCCATCGACGGGTCAACACCTTTGTGCATCAGGTACACCATAATGCTGTCACGCGTACCGATAACGGTAGAAATCGTGCACGTGCCGGCTTTGATGAGATCTTGCGCGTTGCCGGCCCACACGTCCGTACCGTGAGACAGACCGGAAATCTGAATCAGGTCGGTAAAACAAGTCGGGCGGCATTCAAGAAGCATCTGCGTAACGAGCGGTGTGCCCATTTCGGGGAGCGACAGCGTGCCGGTCGGCCAGTCAATCTGCTCTTTCGTTACACCGAGCGGCTCGGGGCTTGTAAACAGCTGATACACTTTCGGGTCCGCCATCGGTACGTCTTTCACCGATTTGCCGGTATACTCCTCCAAGTACTTATACATCGTCGGCACAACGTGGCCGAGGTTGTCCAGTTTCAGGATGGTATCGTGGATGGAGTGGAAGTCGAAGTGCGTTGTCAGCACGTCCGAATCGGTCTTATCGGCCGGGTGCTGAATGGGCGTAAAGTCCTCCGCATCAAATTCGTCCGGCACAACCACCATGCCGCCCGGGTGCTGACCGGTGGTCTTTTTCACGCCGGTGCAACCGACGGTCAGGCGGTTAATTTCGGCGTTACCCAAATTCAAGTTCCGCTCGTCCGCATATTTGCGCACGTAGCCGTAGGCGTTCTTGTCCGCAAGCGTGCTGATGGTGCCGGCTTTGAACACGTGGTTTTTCGCAAACAGCGACTCGGTATACCGGTGCACCTCGGTCTGATACTCCGAGGCGAAGTTTAAGTCAATATCCGGCGTTTTGTCGCCCTTGAAGCCGAGGAACGTCTCAAACGGAATCTCGTGGCCGTCCTGTTTAAGCGGCGTTCCGCACTCCGGACAGTTTTTGTTAGGCAAGTCGAAGCCGCTGCCCACCGAACCGTCGGTGATAAACTCACTGTAATGGCAGTGGGGGCAAACGTAGTGCGGCGACAAGGGGTTGACTTCGGAAATACCGGCCATACTCGCGACAAACGACGAACCAACCGATCCACGCGAGCCAACCAAATAGCCGTTTTTCTCGGAATACGCCACCAACTTTTGCGCAATCATATACAGCACCGCGAAACCGTTGCTCACAATAGCGTCCAACTCGCGGTCGAGCCGCTCGCGGACAATATCGGGAAGCGGATCGCCGTAAATCGAACGTGCACGCTCGTTGGTAATGCGCACAAGGTCTTCGTCCGCGCCGTCCATATGCGGCGGATAGTTGCCGAGCGGAATGGGGCGCAGATTTTCAATCGCATCCGCAATTTTACGGGGGTTTTCGATAACGATTTCCCGTGCTTTTTCCTCGCTCAAATACGAGAATTCTTTGAGCATCTCATCGGTGGTACGGAAATAGAGCGGCGCTTGGTTGTCCGCATCCTCGTATCCCTGCCCTGCCTGCAAAATTGCGCGGAAAATGCTGTCCTCTTTTTTGAGGTAGTGCACGTCGCCGGTCGCGCAAACGGGAATGTTCAGTTTTTCGCCGAGACGGATAACGGTTTTGTTAAACTCGATCAGTCCCTGCTCATCTTTGCAAATCGGCGGCACGGTCTCGCCTTTTTTCACCGACGGACGGAGCATAAAGGCGTTGTTGCCGAGCGGTTGCACCTCCAAAAAGTCATAGAACGACGCAATGTTGCACAGTTCACCCCACGGCTTGTTTTCCACAATCGCGCGGAACAACTCACCCTGCTCGCAAGCGCTGCCGATAAGCAGTCCCTCGCGGTGTTTCATCAGTTCGCTTTTGGGAATGCGCGGTTTGCGGTGGAACGTCTGCGTATGCGAATAGGTAACGAGTTGATAGAGATTTTTGAGACCCGTTTGGTTTTTCGCAAACAAAATCATATGGTACGGATGGGCGGCTTTCACGTCCACACCTGCCGCCTTATCGTTGATTTCCGCCACACAGGAAATCCCCTTAGCGGTCGCCATTTCCTCAATCATCTTGGCATAAATGAGCCCGAGCTCGCGTGCATCGTCGCACGCGCGGTGATGCTCGAACGGCGGCAGGCGCAAATAGTCCGCGACCGTGTCCAATTTGTGGTTTTTAAGGTGCGGAAACAGCGCGCGGCTGATAGCCACCGTGTCAATAGACGTAAAGGGATAGTCCTTGCCAAGGCGTGTTGCCGCGGCGCGCACGAATCCCGTATCGAATGCGGCGTTATGGGCGACAATCAACCGTGTATCGCCGCAGAAAGCATAGAACTTGTCAAGGGCTTCCCCTTCACGGGGTGCCCCCTCCACCATTGCGCCGGTAATGCCGGTGAGTTCGGTAATTTTTGCCGGAATGGAGCGTTCGGGGTCCACAAACGTGTCGAACTCCTCCACAATCTCGCCGTTTTTAAGGCGCACCGCACCGATTTCGATGATGCGGTCGTTTTGCGCAGACAAACCGGTGGTCTCGAGGTCGAACACCACCACTTCGTCCGTCAAATCGGCATCCGCATCCCCCACCACGGCGTGCACCGCGTCGTTGACAAAATACGCCTCGACACCGTAAAGAATTTTAATGGGATTGCCTGCCTTTTTCGCATCGGCGGCGGCGTTCATCGCGTCGGGGAACGACTGCACCACACCGTGGTCGGTAATGGCAATGGCCGGATGTCCCCACGCGGCGGCGCGTTTGACGAGTTCTTTCGTCTCCACCACCGAGTCCATCATCGACATTTTGGTATGCGCGTGGAGTTCCACGCGTTTTTCGGGAGCGTTATCCGTCTCCTCCACCTTTTTGACAAGCGCGATTTCACGCGGATTCAAAATATTGTCGCGCGCAAACGAGTCGTAGGCGTATTCGCCGGACACCAAAATGCATTTGCCGACTTTGACGTTCTCCATCTGTTCGATAGCGTCGCCGTCGCGCTTAAATCCAAACCATTTGGAAACGGTAATTGAACCGGTATGGTCATAGATGTCGAACGTATACTGGATGCGCTCGCCCGAACGGCTTTTGCGCGAATCCACGCGAAACACCTCGCCCCACACCGTATAGCGACCGTTATCCGGCTCGATAGAATCAATCGGCTCGGGCATTCCGGGGGCTTTTTTGCCCATCAACACTTTCGGGTCGGCAAACGACACGGGAAGTCCTTTAGGAAGCGGCTTTTTCGGGCGCGCCTCTTGCTGCCACACCGGACGTTGCGGTTTTTCTTCCGCCACCGGTGCAGGCGGCGGCACAAACGCAGGCTTTTCGGGCGGCGGCACCGCATCCATCAGCGAGCGATAGTAGTCCCCGTCGGTGTCCACGCGGTCCTCGCCGGAAAATTCCACCCGAACCGACAACCCGAACAAGTCATACACCTGCTTTTCGATGTCGCGGTCGGTTTTGGTTACCGTCATCACGTTACAGCCACCGTTTTGCAACTGCACGCACAAAACGCCCTCCGAAAGCGTAACCACCGCACCGTCCAGCGTGCCGTTCACCGCTTTGTTGTGGCGTTTCACGAATTCTACCACGGTGGAAAACGCCTCTTCCGAGAACGACTCGCTCGGATACCGCGGCGAAATTTCCGCCGACGACAAGGCGAGCGCTTTGGCGACCAGTTCTTCTGCCGCCACGATATCCTCAAACGGGGCAAACGCAGAGAGCGCCAGTTCCAGCCGCATCGTTTTCGCCGCCTGATCCGCCGATAAACGCGTAATAGCGGCATTGGCCACCGCGTCGCATACCGCGGCTTCCGGCGCAACGGCGGCGATATATTTTTCAAATGTTTCTAAAAAAGTCGGAGCATTCATAGCGATAGGTTCCTTTGTGTTACAGCTTTTCGATTTCGTTCATCAAACAATCTACGGCGTCCGCCTCGTCCACCGTATACAGAATCTCGCCTTTGCGGAAAATAACGGCTTTTCCGTCACCGCCGGCAAGTCCCACGTCGGCCTCGCGCGCTTCGCCCGGGCCGTTGACCACACATCCCATTACCGCGACGGTAATCGGTTTGTGGACGGATTGCAAGCGACGTTCCACCTCGGTCGCCATACCGATTAAATCCACCGCCGTCCGTCCGCAGGTCGGGCAGGAAACGAGTTTCGGCTCGTCGTCGCGGCAACCGCAAGCTTCCAGAATAGCTTTGCCGGCACGCACTTCCTCGGTCGTGTCCGCGGTGAGCGACACGCGAATGGTATCGCCGATACCGTCAAGGAGCAGTGCCCCGATACCGGCCGCCGACTTGATAGTTCCGCGATAGGCGGTGCCCGTCTCGGTCACGCCGAGATGCAGCGGATAGTCACACGCGGCGGCGGTCAAGCGATACGCCTGCACCATCGTCGGCACGTGGGACGACTTAATGGAAAGCACGATATCGTGAAAATCGAATTTTTCGAGAAGGCTCGCATGGTACAACGCGCTGTCGCGCAACGCCTCGGCCGTCGGATGGCCGTACTTTGCGAGGATGCTCTTCTCGAGCGAGCCGGAGTTGACTCCGATGCGAATCGGGATGTTTTTTTGACGGCAGGCATCCGCCACCGCTTTCACGCGGTCATCTCCGCCGATGTTGCCGGGGTTTAGGCGAATTTTATCCACTCCTGCCGCCACGCAATCGAGCGCTAAGCGATAGTCAAAATGAATATCCGCGACCAGCGGAATGGAAATGGCTTCTTTGATAGCCGGCACCAGCGCCACGGCATCTTTGTTCGGGATGGCAACGCGCAAAATCTCACAGCCTGCGTCTTGCAACACGCGCGCTTGCGCGACGTTGCCGGCGATATCCGCCGCCGGAACGTTTAACATCGACTGCACACTCACGCGCGCACCGCCGCCGATTTGCACGTTTCCGGCCATCACCGCACGGCTTTTTCTTCTTTCGCTCATCTCGCTCACCCTTTCCCCTTACATACATCCGAAAGCACACACCCGTCGCATTTCGGGCTACGCGCCGTACACACGTCTCGCCCGAACATCACGAGCCGATGACAAAAATCGTTGCTTTCGGCCGGTTCTAAAATCGCTTTTAACTGGCGTTCGACCACCACGGGGTTTTGGCTGTCGCACAGCCCGAGACGGTTCGAAATGCGAATACAGTGCGTATCCGCCACCACCGCCGGTTTTTTATACACGTCGCCGACAATCAGATTGGCGGTTTTGCGCCCGACGCCGGACAACTTCACCAGTTCCTCCACCGTATCGGGAACGACACCGCCGTACTCGTTAATCAGCGCACGGCTCATCAACACAAGGTCTTTTGCTTTTCCGCGGAAAAATCCACAAGAATGGATATACGGCTCCACGTCGGTCGGCTCAGCCGCCGCCATCGCCTCAGGCGACGGAAACCGCTCAAACAGCGCCGGCGTCACCAAATTGACGCGCGCATCGGTGCATTGCGCGGAAAGGCGCGTAGCCAC
Source organism: Acutalibacteraceae bacterium (assembly GCA_045640165.1). Lineage (GTDB taxonomy): Bacteria > Bacillota > Clostridia > Oscillospirales > Acutalibacteraceae > RGIG426. Next base: position 61,013 of record JAZUEK010000081.1, read on the forward strand.
CAGCAGCTGCCACGGATCGGCGTAACACAGCGAACAAATCGCTTCGGGATAACGCGATTTCAAGCGTTTTACCGCCTCGCTCGCCCGTTGTTTTTTCGTCATCGCCGTCGCCGCCTTTCCATTTGTCGTATACGGATTTATTGTACCATTTTTTTCTTCGTTTTGCAACCACCTTTGCTCCTTTTTTTCTGTACTTTCAGTATAGCAATTTTGCCGCGACATTTTCGGTACACGCCCTTGAAAAATCAAAAGAAATATGCTATACTGAACGTATCTTTGAAAGGAGTGGGCATATGGCAGTTTTTGAGGGAAGCCTCTATTCCGAAGCGATGCAAATGCAAACGGGTGTGACCGTGATTTTTCCGGAAGGAAGCGCGGCAAAACCCTTAAAAGACGGGACATTCCCCGTATTATACCTGCTCCACGGGCTCGAGGATGACCACACCTGCTGGCTTCACCGCACCCGTATCGACTACTATCTCCGCGGCAAAAACCTCGTGGTCGTGATGCCGGAAGTCCAGCGCAGTTTCTATTCGGATATGGCGCATGGACTCCCCTATTTCACCTATATCACCGAAGACCTGCCGCGCATGATAAAACAGATGTTTAACGTCACCGACGATCCGCGCCACACCTATATTGCCGGACTTTCCATGGGCGGCTACGGCGCGCTCAAATGCGCGTTGCGCAACCCGAATGCCTATGCGGCGGTCGGCGCGTTCTCTTCTGCAGCGGACGTGCGTCAAGAGGTGGAAGATCCGGCGCACAGCCCGTTTCTCCCCGGCGAAGCGTATGGCATTTTCGGCGAGCGACTGACGTCGGAAAACGACCTTTTGATGCTCACCGCCAAAGCCGCGAAAGAGCACATCGCGCTTCCGCCGATGTATATCGCGTGCGGACTGTCCGACCCGTTATATGACGCGAACAAACGCCTGCGCACCCAACTCGATTTCTTAAAAATCCCCTACGCCTACGAAGAGTGGGCCGGCGCACATAACTGGGATTTCTGGGACAAGGCGATTCAAAACTTTTTGCAATTTATTCTCCCGAACGACTGATTTTGAAAGGAGGCGGCGCAAATGAAAGCTCCCCTCGCAGACCGCATGCGCCCGAACACGCTCGATGACGTGGTCGGTCAACCCCATTTGCTCGGCGACGGCAAAGCCCTGCGCCGCATCATTGAATCCAACGACATCCCGAACCTGATTTTTTACGGTCCGTCGGGCGTCGGCAAAACCACCATCGCGCGCATTATTGCCGAGCGCACGGATATGCGCTTGCATAAACTCAACGGCACCAACGCCTCCACCGCCGACATCAAAGCCGTGGTGGAAGAAACGCAAACACTCGCCGGTGCCGGTGGAATTCTCCTTTATCTCGACGAGATTCAGTACTTTAACAAAAAACAACAGCAAACGCTCCTCGAACATATCGAAAACGGCGACATTACGCTCATCGCCTCCACCACCGAAAACCCCTATTTTTACGTATACAGCGCGATTTTGAGCCGCTCCACCGTGTTTGAATTCAAAGCGGTTGAGCCGGAGGATGCCGAGCCGGCCATTCGCCGCGGTTTTGCTTTTTTGGAAGAGGAAAACGGCTGTAAAATCGCCGTGGAAGACGGCGTCGTCTCCTACATCGCCTCCGCCTGCGGCGGCGACGTACGCAAAGCGCCCAACGCCGTGGAACTGTGCGCCCTCACCGCCACCCCGAACAAAGACGGCTCACGCACCGTGTCGCTCGACCTTGCCACCCAGTTGGCGCAAAAAAACGCCCTGCGCTATGACCGCGCAGGCGACGAACATTACGACATCATCTCCGCTTACCAAAAATCCATGCGCGGCTCCGACCCGGATGCGGCGCTCCACTACTTGGCGCGCCTACTCGAAGCCGGTGATCTGCCGTCCGCCTGCCGCCGCCTACTCGTGTGCGCGTCGGAAGACGTAGGCCTCGCCTATCCTCAAATTTTGCCCATCGTCAACGCGGCGGTGGATATGGCGTTACAACTCGGTATGCCGGAAGCGCGTATTCCGCTTGCCGATGCGGTTGTGTTGGTCGCCACCGCACCCAAATCCAACTCCGTTTATTGCGGCATCAATCAGGCGATGCGCGACGTACAAGCCGGCAAAGCCGGTCCCATTCCGCGGCAACTGCAAAACAAGCATTTTGACGGTGAAGACCAGGAGAAAAAGGGACAGTTTTACCTCTATCCCCACCATTTCCCCCACCACTGGACAAAACAACAATATCTGCCGGATAACCTCAAAGACACCACGTATTACACCCCCGGCGACAACAAAAATGAGGCCGCATTTGCGGACTATTGGAAAAAAATCAAAGACAAATAAAAAAAGAACCCTGCCGCCACAGCAGGGTTCTTTTTTATGCTTTTACGTCGCATCCGTGTAGTAATACCGGTCGCTCCACAAGACGGTCTTACCGTCCCAACTGACACACACCGCTTTTTGCGGCGCATTTTTCTGGCTAAAGTGATATTTCCACAAATCAGAACCGTCGGTTAAAAGATAGGCAATCGGCGTTTCGAGTTCCGCTTTGGCGGCATAGGTGTAATCCACGCGCGCATCCAATATCCCTTTTTCGTCGAGATAGGTGTGCGTTGTCAGGTTTCCGGCGGCATTATAGGTAAATTTCTCGCTCCCCACAAGCGCTTTATCATACCCGTAGCGCTTGATTTCAGACGTGTTTCCATTGTCGTCGTAGGCATAGGTCACGTAGCCGAACAAACTTCCGTCCGCGGCGAACGACTCCTCTTTTTGGAGTTGCTTTTTTGCGTTATAGGTATACACCGTCTTGCCGGCATTCTTGCCGTTTGCGTCCAAATCGTGTTCCGCCGTTCGGTTGCCGTCGGCATTGTAGTCGAACGTGGTTTTTGAGAGCACCGTTCCGCCGCCGTTCGTCTTGGTCACAGCGGAAATCCGCCCGGCGGCGTTGTAGGTGGTCGCCGCCATCACCGTGCGCTCGTCGTCTTCGGTGTGCACCCACAAAATCTCACGATTTTTGTTGTCGTAGGTGTATTCTTTTTTCCAAATCAACGTGCCGTCCGGCTCACGGTCGGTAATGAATGTCAGGTTGCCTTTAGCGTTAAACGTATAGAAATTGATTTCAAAATTCACGTCGTCGGCGTCGTAATGATACACCGAGCGAAGCACTTTTTTTGCCGCAGGCTGACTGCCGTCGATGGTATCAATCAACTCGGCCAGATACATCCGCAAAATCAACACGTCTTTCATATTGACCTCGCGATCGCCGTTGCAATCCGCCGCCGCCATCAGGATATGTACTTCCATATCCGCCATATATTTACGCAACGTCAACACGTCTTTGGAGTTGATGGCGCCGTCGGTATTCGCATCGCCGTAGGTAGGAGACGCGGTGCTTTTTGTCGTTTCCGCCGCAGCGGAAAGCGGCGTCAAGAGACACAGCGCCGCCAACAACGCCGCCAACAATCGTTTCACACCGAGCCCCCCTTTTTCGTCAAAATTCTCCTAAAATTATAGAATATTTCCTCTCTAAAGTCAAGAAAAATCCCCCGTCACACGACGGGGGATTTTTGGAAAAACTCAGTTTTTGATAACGCCGACTTGGCCGACGGCATAACGCTGAACATTCAAGTTGCTGTCGAGATAGTAGCGGTTCAAGGTCAGCTTATTGCCGGTGGAATCTACATCCACCACCATAAAGGACGACTCAATACCTGCCATCTGCTCATGGAGCATCAAATCCGGATACGAGCAGGTCTTTCCATCCTTGCCCTGGAACATCGCGCCGGTACCACCGGCTTCCAAATCACTGCCAAGGCCGGAAGCCGCGTTTTGCAGATAAATCGTGCCGCTGCCGGATTGGAAATACTTGGTGTCGCTACCGCTAATCGTGGTATAGGAGGTAGTCGCCACCTGCTCGTTTCTCAACGGATACGTGGTGTAATAGTCCTCGTTAACGTGCGCGCTGACCACAAAGTCCACATTGTTGTTGTCAATAACCTGAATCAACGCAGCACGGCCGTCGCTGGCATCCACATCACGCTCGGTGTGCGCATACAGCGAGAAGTGCAGGAACACCATCTTGAATTTTGCGGTGCTGCTGCTGAGGTCCGATTGCAGCCAATTCGTCTGGTCGGAAACCACGCCGTTTTTGCCGCTATCCAACACCGCAATATGGAGATCGCCGTACTCATAAGAGAAGCAGCTCTTACCGGCAACACCCACGGTGTTGTTAAAGAACCGTTGGACATACCCACCGTCGTGGTTACCATCGGCGATCGACCACGGATGCTCCGCAAAAATGGAGGTGTTGCTGTTCATATTGTTACAGCCGTTAATCATATTGCGCCACACGGAAATGGTATCTCCGCCGCCGTCACTACTGTAAACGAAGTCGCCGCCGGACACAAAGAACGGGGCGTTCGGCGCCACCGAAAGCGCTTTGTTGAAGAGCGCATTCATACCGGCATACCCTTTCTTGTCACCCTGCTCCGGCTGGGTATCCGCCGTATAGATGAACGAGAAATTCCCGACATTCTGCGAACGGGTAGTGAAGGTGTAAATCGGGCTCCACACATTGGAGTCGCTGTCACCCACGCGGTAGGAGTAGGTGGTGTTTAAGCTCAAGCCGTCAATCACCGCTTTGTGCGCGTAGGTCGTTTTGGCAACCGGCGGATTCCCTTTATAAACATAGGTGAACTCATAGGTTGTCGGATCATAGTCCTCATATTCGTTCATCGTGTAGGTGGTCGTGTTGGCGGTGATGTTCCGCGCGGAGTTAAACGCGCTTGCATCCGTTGCCGTTCCCTGCACAATCTGAATCTTCGGGCTGGTCAACGCCACAAAGCTATGGAACGACACACCGTACTCGGTGCATTCCTTATTGGCGTAGGTCAGCGTCACAAGGTCGATATCCTCGCTGCCGAGGATAGTCGGCGTCGGCGTGTCACCGCCCTCAACCGTTACACCGGTCGTGTCCGGCTCGCCCCACGTCACGACACCGTCGTGCGCGTGGAACGCCTGCACGGTGTATTTCGCGCCGGAAACCGCTTTGCTGTTCGTATCGGTATAGGAAACGGTCGAAGCGCCAAGCACGGTTTTCACCGTCTTCCACGCCGAGCCGTTCCAGCGATACAGACGATAACCCGTCGCGCCATTCACCGCGTTCCACGTAATGGTCGCACCGGAGCTAACTTTGGTCGCCGTACCGAGAATCGGTGCCGAAAGGTTCACACGACCGCGCATACCGAGCGGATCGTAGGTGCTCCATTTCGTGGAGTCGCCGGAGCCGGTGTACGCCTGCACAGTGTAGGCGTATTCCGCGCCGATAACGATGTCGTAGTCGGTATAGGTCAAGGTATTGTTGTTCGCGATGGTGGTCACCGTTTTCCAACTGCCGAGCGTTTGGTTTTCCACCGTGCGGCGATAGATGCGATAGCCGGAAGCACTGCTCACTTTCGCCCAGGTAATCTTAATACCGAGGTTGTCGGCAGTGGCCGTTCCCACGTCCGGCGCGCCAAAGGTCGCCGTCGCGGTCACACCGGTGGCGTCATAGCCGCTCCACGCGGTCTCGCTACCCACAGTGACAAACGCCTGCACCGTAAAGGTGACCGCTTCGCCGGCATTAAGGCCGGTCACGGCAAGCGAGGTCGCCGTACCGTCGTTAAGGGTTTTCACGGTGTTCCACGCGCCGTTCACTTTCTTATACACGCGATAGCCGGACGCGCCGGAAACCGCATCCCACGAAACAGTAATGCCGTCCGCCGTCGCGGTTGCGCGCAGATTGGTCGGCGTCGGAACGTCGCTTTCTTCCTGCTGATTCTCATACGTGGCGATCACCATCACGTTAGACGCCGGCATCGTAAATTTGTTGTTGGCGATCGTCACGGTATTCGGGGTAATCGTCCAGCCGGTAAAGACCTTGCCGCTCGGCGCCGCACCCGGCGTCAGCGTAATGGTCTCCCCTACGTTGGCGCTGGATTTGCTCGCCGAACCGCCGGTCACGGAAATCGTGTAGGAAATCGCTTTGTAGGTCGCTTCCACCGACACGTTACCGGCAGGCATCGTGAACGTGGTGGAGAACGAGGTGGCGCTTGCAAACGTCACGGCGGTCGAGCCGGATTTCACGACCCATTTGTCGAATGCATAGCCCTCGGCCGGTTCATCCGCAACCAGCGTCACGCTGTCGCCCACACCGGCGATTTCCGGGAACGCCGCGCCGTTGGAGACGGTCACGGTGTAGTCGATTTTCTTAAACTGTGCCGTCACGGTCACGCCGTACGCCGGCATTACGAAGGTGGTCTGCGGTTTGGTTGCATCCGCAAATTCCACGCCGTCCTCCGACACCCATTGGTCGAAGGTGTAACCACTTGCCGCCGTACCGGCAACGAGCGAAATCGTCGTTCCGGCTTCGGCGGCCTCTTTGTCCGCCGTACCGCTGTTGACAACGATGTTGTAGGTCTCGGTCACCGGCGTCGGCTGGGTCTCGCTCGGTTGTGTTTGGCTTGTCTCGGGAATGTGATCGCCCTCAACGAGGATAAAGTCATCAAACGTACCGGTCGCAGTTTCACCGTTCGTGCATTGGATAGTAACCTGGAAAACGGTATCGCTCGACAAGGAGCCGGTCGTAAAGACGTTATCTTTGTTCGCTTCCGCAGTAATGGAGGCACCGGATCCCCAACCGTCCGCTTTGTGAACGGAAACTTTCAAGCCACTCATATTCGAGCCGGTATAACGAAGCGTATACTGCGTATTCGCCTTAATTGCCGACGGAGACGTAAAGGTCGCATTGAGCGTGTCGTTGTAGGCATTCGATTCGTTCACCACTAACTGGCCGCTTCCGTTGACGGTCGCACTGTTAAAGGAACTCGATTTAACCCAACCCGTCAATCCATTCGAGAAATCACCGTTGACGATAAGGTTGCCGGAGACCGTTCCGCCGCCACCGCTGCTTTGGGTGGTGGTCGCCGCACTTTGGGACGAAGACGGAGACGTCGGCGTCACACCGCCGCCGGTATTATCGGTCAGCGTGATGTTGCTGATTTTGTAGGTCGTTTTGTAACCGCCGAACATAATACGGGTCGTATCTGCCGTAGCGGTAAAGGTATAGGTGAAATTGCCGTTGGCATCCGAAATGGTGGCAACATTGCTCACCGCCGCTGTCGCTCCCGTCGTCAGCATAATGCTGAGAGGACCGGAAACGATATCGGTCACTTTACCGGTAATGGTGTAACTGTGACCAGGTATAAATGCCACCGGCTCGTACATAGCTGCAGTAGACGAGCTGCCGTTGGCCACGCTCGCCACGCCGTTCGATACCGAGACAACGGCTCCGCCGGCGCGTTTCCAACCAAAGTCGGCCGCCGAAACGTTCTCCACCGCAAAGTCGCCGTTGACGAGGTAGTTATACCCGGTTTCCGGCATGGTGGTGGGTTTCACTTTGTAGGTCGCGGTCACTTTCACATCGCCGTACGGCATCGTGAACGTAGGAGACGTGCCGGTCGTGGACGAAAGGGTGATCGCGGTGCTGCCGGCGTCCACCACCCATTTATCGAACACCATACCGGTGTCGGCGGCGTTGGCTTTCAAGGTGATTTTCTCACCCGGCAACGCGGTAGACGGCGTCGCCGTACCGTTCGTTACGGTGACGTTGTAGCTTTCAAGACCCTCACCATTCAGTTCCACCGGGAACACGTTGTCAAACTGCGAGGAGTTCGACGGCGAACTCGCGCTGATCGCCGCTCTCACGACCAGTCTCGTGCCGAGGTCACCGGAAAAACGCATATAGTCGTAGGGCGCGCGCTCCGCTTCGGTCATCGCGCTCATTTGGGAATCCGTTCTGAAATCGTCCGCCACACGGTTGTCGTATTGCATACCGTAGATTTTGTAGCTGGTGCTCAGCGAAGTCGGAAGCGTCCAATACGGCACCGCTTTCGAGGCGGCGAAATCCCATTCGTACACCGTACGGCCGACGGTGAAGAATAAGCGCTCGCCGTCGGAAGCAAGGTTCGTATAAGTGTCACCGGTTGTATAGAGCACCGTATCGTTCTTGCCGGAAACGTCGCTCGAGCTCACCCAGCGCATAATGCTTTTGGTTTTGTAGTTGAAATAGTAGATACCGTTGGTTACATAGTCGTTGTTGACAAGCTGAATCGCCGTTCTGTCATAGGATGCCTCAGAATAGGATGTCGAGGGATCGTGAGTATACGCCAACTTCCAAAATGCGTGGTCGTATGTCGGATCGGTGCAGGTCCGTTCATAGTCAATATCCGCCGATGTGGGAATCTTTGATGTTTTGTCTTTGTTATCGTGACCGAACATATCGTTAGAGCAGAGCAGGTATTGGTGCTTCGTTCTGCCGAGGGCATCCGCCACCGGATCGTCCCACGTGGTATCCATAAAATAACGTTCGCCGTTCAGCGTTACAATGACCCACGCGTGGTTCAGTTTGCTCGAATGGCAGTAGTTAATGTTAAGACCGAGTTTTTTGCCGAGATACACCTGCGCTTGGCTGATACCCTGGCACACGCTGTCGCGGCGCACGATCGTGCCATACATCGTGTAGGACGCATAATCCATACCGGCGGGGTTGTTATTCGTGTATTTCTCCTCGTAACCGTCGTAGTCATACTCCGTCCAGTTGACGATGCGGTCGTGCAAAAGCACCACTTTTTGAAGAGCAGTCAAGCCGGTGTTGCCTTCCAAGCCGTCGAGGAAATAGTGCTCTTTCGCTTCGATCGCAGCCATCATCGCCTGATAGGTCTCCGCATCGTATTTATAGCCGTTGGTAAAGGTAAAGCCGGTCACGACCGTTTGCCCTCCGCTCGAACCAAATCCCACCGAACAGGTCGCAAAGCAATGGAACGTACGAGGACAGCAGTACCAAAAATAGTCCAGAATATCGTCCTTATGGTCATAGTACGGAATTTTACCGGCAAGTTTTTCG
>JAZUEK010000082.1:0-23894 GCA_045640165.1 Acutalibacteraceae bacterium
CTGGGGCAGCATCGGACTGTTTCAGTTTGACATCGTCGCGTGGATTTTCGGCGGTCAGGATGCTCTGCTCTCCCGCATCATCTATACCCTTGTGGCGCTTGCCGGTGTGTGGTGCATTTCGCTCCTCTTCCGTGACCGGAACGAAAGCGACTCCCTCTCGATGCAAGGCGCGCACTAATCCGCTTATCAAAAAGCCCGTTCCTTCTTTGAAAGGAACGGGCTTTCGCTTTTTCATTTTTTCGTTTGTTCGTTTTTTCGTTTGTTCGTTTTTTCGTTTGTTCGCTTTTACAGCGCTTCCACAATCGCCTTGGTGTCGCGCGCAATCACGAGTTCTTCGTTCGTCGGGATAACAAAGGCGCGCACGGTAGAATCCTTGCCGGAAATCTCAATTTCCTGACCGCGGGTGTTGTTGTTCTCCTCGTTGAGGGTCACGCCCATATACGCGAGGTCTTGCATAATCTCTTTGCGGAGTTGCACCTGGTTCTCACCGATACCGGCGGTAAACACAATGGCATCCACGCCGCCGAGCGCGGTGATAAACCCGCCGATGTATTTGCAAATCTGGTATTCGCGCATATTCCACGCGAGTTGCGCTTTTTCGTTGCCCTCCGCCATCGCTTTGGTAACGTCGCGGTCATCGCTCGAAACACCGGAAATACCGAGCATACCGGACTGTTTGTTGAGGATGTCGTCCATCTCGGCGGGGGACAATCCCTCTTTTTCCATAATAAAGGTAATCGCGGACGGATCCACCGCGCCGGAACGCGAACCCATCATAAACCCGTCCAGCGGGGTAAGACCCATCGTGGTGTCAATCACCTTGCCGTCTTTGACGGCGGCGAGGGACGAACCGTTACCGATGTGGCAGGTGATGATTTTGGTGCCTTTGGCATCCGGCTTTCCAAGCAGTTCGGCACAGCGTTTGCTCACAAAGCGGTGGGACGTACCGTGGAAACCGTAGCGGCGCACGGCGTATTTCTCGTAATACTCATACGGCAAACCCCACAGATACGCTTTCGGCGGCATGGTCGCGTGGAACGAGGTGTCGAACACCACGACTTCCGGAACGTCCTTGCCGAACGTCTCGATAGCGGCGCGGATACCCTGCACGTGCGCGGCGTTGTGGAGCGGCGCCAGCGGAATGAGCGACTCAATGTCGGCAATCACTTTATCATCGACGAGCACGGATTTATCGAAAATCGCGCCGCCTTGAACGATACGGTGGCCGATAGCGGCAACCTCGGAGAAGTCGTCGATTACCTTGCCCTCGCCCTCGGTCAACGCTTTTTTCACCTCGGCGAACGCGGCGGTGTGGTCTTTCATCTCCACTTTGTATTCGGTGGAATAGCCACCGGCGGTTTTATGCTGAAAATAGCCGCCATCGATGCCGATACGACCGCACAAACCTTTCGCGAGCATCACTTCGCCGTCCATATCAATCAGCTGATATTTCAGCGAAGAACTGCCGGCGTTGATAACTAAAATTTTCATAACACAATCTCCTCTTGTCATAACCCAATATTTTTGGTATACTATGATTATACTCCACTATTTTCCATATTTCAACGATTATTTTATAAAAAGGTGAGGAATATGAAAGTTTGCGGCGTTATTGCAGAATTTAATCCGCTCCACAATGGCCACGCCCATTTCTTAAAACAACTGAAAGCTCCCGACGGGGTCGGCGCGACCCACGTTGTCGCCGTTATGAGCGGCAACTTTGTCCAGCGCGGCGAGCCGGCGTTGCTCCCGAAATTTGAGCGCGCGAAAATGGCGCTCGCCTGCGGCGCGGACGTAGTGGTCGAACTGCCAACTCCGTATGCACTCTCCTCTGCTGAAGGATTCGCAAATGCCGGCGTGGCGCTTCTCGCGGCACTCGGGTGTGTGGACGTGCTCGCGTTTGGCAGCGAATGCGGCGACGTTGCCGCGCTCAAAAAAGCCGCCGACGTCCTCGATTCCGAACGGTGCGAAACGCTTCTCCGGTATCATTTAGAGGGCGGTATCTCGTTTGCCGAAGCGCGCCAAAAAGCGCTTTCCGAAGCGGCAGGCGCGGCAATCGGCGACCTGCTTTCCTCTCCCAACAACACGCTCGGCATCGAATATCTCCGCGCGATAGCGGCGCTCGGCGCGCCGATGACCGCCGCCACCGTCAAACGTATCGGCGCCGACCATGACGCCGTCGTTCCCCTCGGAGATATCGCCTCGGCGAGTTACCTGCGCGGACTCATCGGCGACAACCGCCTGGTCAACGCCCTGCCGTTTTTGCCGCCGGATGCACGCGATTGCCTCACTGCCGCCGGTGGAAACGGGCTCTGCCCTGCCAAAACGGAAAAAGCCGAAGTCGCCCTGCTCTATCGTTTAAGACAAATGTCGCTCGACGAGTTTTCGACACTCCCCGGCGTGTCCGAAGGACTCGAAAACCGCCTTTTTGCCGCCGCGCGGCAAGCCGGAAGTGTGGACGAGTTTTTGTCCCTCGTCAAAACCCGTCGCTATCCCTTAACGCGGCTGAAGCGCCTGCTGATGGCGGCGTATTTGGGACTTTCCGCCGATCTTGCGCCGAAAACACCGCCGTATCTCCGCGTGCTCGGCGCGACCGAAGCCGGCTACGACGTGCTCCGCGCCGCCAAAACGAATGGATGCCCCTTGCCTCTTCTCACACGCAAAGGACAAGCAGATACGCTCGACGGCGCCGCCAAAACGCTGTGGGAATTCGAGTGCAAAGCCGCCGACCTCTACGGTCTGTTTCTCCCCCCCCCCTCCCCCTGCGGGGGCGACCAAACCCCCGGCTTTGTGAAAATGTGAAAATGTAAAACGCGAAAGCGGCAGGTGATTTCACCCGCCGCTTTTTCGTTGCCGCTTTTTGTTCGCCCTCACCCGCGACGTACCGCCGCAAAACGGTGCGTTTTTTTCGTGAGGGGGTGCAACACTAAAAGAACAGCCCCTCACGACCGTGAGGGGCTGTTTTGCTTTATTCGGCTTTTTCCGGTGCAGAGCGGTTAAGGTAGATGTATTCGTACCAATAATTCACGCTACCGTCTTCGTTGAAATAGGTTTCGGTCAATTTGTTCTCGTTCGCGTCGTAGGTGGCATCCCAGGAATATTCCCAATTCACGCTGCCGTCGTCGTTGTAGTGGCGATAACTTGTCGTGTTCCCGTTCGCGTCGTAGGTGGAATCCCAGGAACGCCACCAATCCACGCTGCCGTCGGCGTTGTAGTGGCGCTCACTCGTCCGATTCCCGTTCGCATCGTAGGTGTATTCGCACCAATAATCCACGCTGTCGTCGTCGTTGTAGTGGCGCACACTCGTCTGGTTTCCGTTCGCGTCGTAGGTGTATTCGTATGCCACATACGAGCTGCCGTCGGCGTTGTAGTGTGTTCGGGTTAGTTCGTTCCCGCTTGCATCGTAGGTGGCATCCCATGTGTTGTAGTAATCATCCCAATCCACGCTACCGTCAACGTTGTAGTGGCGCTCACTTGTCCGATTCCCGTTCGCGTCGTAGGTGGCATCCCAGGAACTCCACCAATCCACGTTGCCATCGTAGTCGTATTCACGATAACTCGTCCGATTCCCGTTCACATCATAAGTACAATCGTAAGAACCCCACCAATCCACGCTGCCGTCGGCGTTGAAATAGGTTTTGGTCAACACGTTTCCATTCGCATTGTAGGTGTATTCGATCCACCGATCCACGCTACCGTCGGCGTTGTAGTGGCGCTCGCTCGTCTGGTTTCCATTCGCGTCGTAGGTGTATTCCACACCCATATATGAACTACCGTCAGCGTTGTAGCGGCGTTCACTCGTCTGGTTTCCATTCGCGTCGTAGGTGGCATCCCAAGAATTTTCCCAATCCACACTACCGTCGTCACTGTAGCTACGTTGGCTCGTCTGGTTTCCATTCGCGTCGTAGGTGGCATCCCAGGAACTCCACCAATCCACGCTGCCGTCGGCGTTGTACCAGCGCATACTCGTCTGGTTCCCGTTTTCATCGTAGGTGAATTCACGCCAACCATCCACGCTGCCGTCGGCGTGGTAGGATGTATGGGTCAACTCGTTCCCATTCGTATCGTAGGTGGCATCCCAGGAACTCCACCAATCCACGCTGCCATCGTCGTTGTAGCGGCGTTCACTCGTCTGATTCCCATTCGTATCGTAGGTGAATTCACCCAGTACAAACGAACTACTATCATTATCGTGGCGCACCTCTTTTGCTAACGGCGCATTTTTGGGGTAACAAACTGTCGTCGGCGCGGTGGTGGGCTCGGTGGTGGGGTTTGTCGCAGTCGGCTCGGTCTCGGACGGCTCGGTTGCGGACGGCTCGGTTGCGGACGGCTCGGTCGCAGTCGGCTCGGTCGCAGTCGGCTCGCTTGCGGACGGCTCGGTTGCGGACGGCTCGGTCGCAGTCGGCTCGGTCGCAGTCGGCTCGGTCGCAGTCGGCTCGGTCGCAGTCGGCTCGGTTGCGGACGGTTCGGTTACGGTCGTAGTCGGCTCGGTTTTGCCGCCGTTAATGTCCTTAATAATCCCCGCCACGAATTTGCGGACCGTCAGCACGTCTTTCATATTCACCACACCGTCGCCATTGGTGTCAGCAGCAACCAAGTCAATGCTTGTCGCGATACCCGCCACGTATTTGCGAATGGTGAGTACGTCTTTCATATTCACCGTGTTGTCGCCGTTGGCATCGCCGTAGGTGATTTCCACCACTTCGGTGACAGTTTGCGTTTCGGTTTCTGCCGAAGCAAATACCGTCATCCCTGCCGCCACGATAAGCGCGAGCACAAGGGCGAGCAGGATGGATACGTGTTTTTTCATTGGATATTCCTCCCAAAATAAAAAAGTGCGCAGCCGAAACTGCGCACCGAAAAATGCACGGCCTCGATTGCTGCGACACAATTCCGGCTCCCCCACACAAGGGTAACGAGAAAAGAGGGTGCATTTTTACCAAAAGATAAAAAAGTCCCTTGTGTGGAATTCGCCTATTGAATTGTGTCGCACGTTCAGTATACCACACCCTCTCAAAAATTGCAATAAAAAAAGACCTGCCAAAGCAGGTCTTTTCTTATGTCTTTATAATTCTTCAATCAAACACACGGCGTGGGCGGCGATACCCTCACCCGTGCCGGTGAAGCCGAGTCCCTCTTCCGTGGTGGCTTTGACACTCATCTGCGCCACGTCCACCGCGCAGGCGGCGGCGAGGTTTTCGCGCATTTTTTCAATATGCGGCGCGAGTTTCGGCCGCTGACACAGCACCGTCGCATCCACGTTGCCGACACGGTAGCCGGCGGCTTTGAGTTGCGCGGTCACCTCGGCGAGCAGTTTGATACTGTCTGCGCCGGCAAAGCGTTCGTCGGTATCGGGAAACAGATGACCGATATCGCCCATCGCCGCCGCGCCGAGCAGCGCATCCGCAACCGCGTGAGCAAGCACGTCGGCATCCGAATGGCCGAGCAGGCCCTTTTCAAACGGAATGTCCACACCGCCCAAGATGAGCTTGCGCCCATCGACGAGGCGATGCACGTCGTAACCGTGACCGATGCGCATACGTTCGCCCTCTTTCATTCGTTGTCGGCGGCTTGTTTCGCCGCTTTTTTCTCTCTTCGCCCGGGGAGCGACGCCCACAAGATGATGGCAATCTGCGCCGGAACACCGAGCAGGAAAATCACCCAGTTGTTGTTTGCCTCAAACAAGCCCGTAACGAACGCGGAGAACAACAGTCCCCACAACACGCCGGAAAGCAACAGGAACGTCGTGCGACGGGCAAACCATTTCACGCTGAAAATCATCAGCACCGCGCAGGAAATCGGGAATGCATAGATAAACACCGTCCACATGGCGGAGATCATTTCGTTCGTCTGCATCTGGTCGTTGACGAACACCGCCGTGGCAATCAACCAAATAACCACCGCCACGAGCGCGGCGATAATCTGATGACTGCGTTTTTTCTCGCGCGTTTCGAGGCGCGCCGCCTCTTCTTCGGCGGCGTGGTCTTCTTTAAGGAGATAATCCACCGTAACGCCGAATAAATCGGCGATGTCTTTCAGCACCGCAATATCCGGCACGGAGTCGCCGCGCTCCCACTTGGAAACAGCTTTGTCGGAATAGTTGAGTTTTTCGGCCAAATCCAGTTGGGTCATCCCGGCTTGTTTGCGAAGAGATACGATATTTTGGGCAATAATTTGTTTAAGCATACGTCCGTCCTCCTTCTTTTTCGAGGGATTTTGGTGTTTTTTGTCGATTTTTTCGTAAGGCTTTTCGCCTTTACATCAATTATTTTTTTGAATTTTTCCAAAAAAATATTTTTCTTTTCGGTTGCGGCATTTTTCAGCCGCAAAAGTATTGTAACACAAAAATCCCGAAAAATCAAGCTTTTTTCGCAAATTCTACTAACGGGAGAGTGAATTTTTAGCAACTCTACCGCTCAAAATTTATGCGGAGAGTAAAAAATAGTTAGTGTAGGGTGACTTTTTTCGAGGTGGGTGTATAATAAACACGAAAAGGAAAGGCGCCACCCGAGTGAAAAGGCGGGTGGCGACCGAAAGGGAAAAAACAAAAAAGAGCGTTCCGTAATGGAACGCTCTTTTTTGTTGCCGTTTTTGTCGATTTGCAACTTGTTTTCGTTACGTTTTCTTATAAATCGATTTTCTCAAAATTCTTCATAGCCGCTTTCATCGAGCAACCCGTCAGCACCGCAAACACGAGCGCGCCGCCGAGAAGCACGCCGACCTGCACACCGAAATGCGTAAACCCAAATGCGTTGAGCGCGGACAGTCCCGGGATGTGAATCAGCGTTTCCGCCACACCTACCGTGACGAACGCCGCCACCGCAAACGCGATAAAGGGTTTTGCAAATTTGTAGGCGGTTTTGAAAAATCCCCCGACAAACACGGCGTTGAACAACCCGAACACCACAAGCAGCCACCCGAGATAGCAAAGGTTGGCGGTCATCAACGCGTTTTGGCGATACACAGCAACGTCGGCAAGCACCGTCATCCGCAACAGCGTTGCCACCGCCGTCAGTGCAAAATACGCGCCCTCAATCGCGAGGCAAAAGCTGTATTTTGCCCTCACCACGTCGGTTTTTTTCACCGGCAACAACGCAGTATAGATCACATCGTTGGCTTCTCTTCCTGCCTGGAACGACTGAAACAACCCGAGACAAAAGAAAAATCCGCCCACCAAAATCGGATAGCCGGGCGTAAAGGTCAAGAGGAAAAATCCGAGAAACCAATACGACAGCGGCGATGCGGTCAGCGCCAACTCTTTTTTCAGCAAGTTTTTCATGTCCGCGCCTCCTTTTCCAAGCGAAGAACTGTCTGCTCCATCGTTTCCCCTGCTTCGCCATATTGCGCGCAAAACGCCTCCGCAGGACAAGCGGCTACGATCCGCCCTTTTCGGATATACAGAATATCGTCGGCGCATTTTTCCAAATCGGACGTAATGTGGGTGGAAAACAAAATCGCCACACCGCGCGCTTTCAGTTCAGCGAACACGTCAAGCAGTTCATCGCGAGAAAACGGGTCGAGTCCGCTGGTCGGCTCGTCCAAAATAAGCAGTTCCGCTTTATGAGACAGCGCGAGCAAAAGATTAAACTTCACTTTCATCCCCTCGGACAGTTCCGACGGCATTTTGTTCTCGTCCAGCGAAAACAAATCGAGATATTCCCGATACGCCGCCTCGTCCCACGTGGGATAAAACGTCCGCGTCACCGCCACGATGTCGCGGATTTTCTTTTTCGGATAATAGTTGACCGCGCCGGTGGAATAGCCGATGCGGCTTTTGATTTCCTGCTCGTTTTCGGAAAACGGCAGACCGAAATAGGAAAGTTCACCGCCGTCCGGATGCACAAGCCCGAGTATCGACTTAATCGTAGTCGTTTTGCCGGCACCGTTGTGGCCGATAAAACCGCAAATGCGCCCGGGTTTTAAGGAAAACGACACGTCGGAAAGCGTAAACGCCGGATACGCCTTGGTAAGCCCTTGGATTTCGCACAAATTCACGATTCATCCTCCTCCGGTTCGAACACCGCATCCGCAAACCGTCCCAGTAACTCTTTCGGCGGAATGGCGATGCCCAATTTCTCGTCGCCCAAAATCACAAGCGTGTCCCCCGGCTTGATGTCGAACAGCTCGCGCGCCTGCTTCGGGATAACGATTTGCCCTTTTTCTCCTACCGTCGCTGCCCAGGCGTACTTGCCTTTTGGATGTTTCATAACATCTCCTCCTTTTCGAAAGTATGAAAAGTATGATTTGTATAACAAAGTATACCACTCACCTTTCAACTTGTCAAGAGGTTACTTTCTGCTATATCCAAAGCGGCGGCGCTCTCGCCCTTGACAATTTCTTTCGCATTTCGTATGATAATAAGGTAAAAAATTCTATTTAATAAAGGAGAACGAACTTATGAAACGCCTATTTTCTCTCTTGCTCGCGGTGGCGGTGGCGGCAACGCTGTTCGCCATACCGGCGTCGGCAGAATCGGCAATCAAGGGCAACTTCACCTACTACAACAACGTTACCGAGGCGGGCGCGACCTACACGTTCGCGTTTGACGAGGCGGATTTCTTCGCCGGAACGTGCTATAACCACGCGCTCGCGCGGATGTCGTTGCGGCTCGCGATGGCGGCATTCTCGCCCGAGAGCGTTACCGCGCTGTTCGACACGCTCGATTTTGCCTATACCGACGAGTCCGTCTCCTACCCCACGCCTGCGTTTGACTACGACGCCGGCACAACCACCATCGGCTACGCCATCGGCGCGCGCAACTGCACGGACGACGAGGGCGACTATACGCTCATTGCGGTAGCGGTGCGCGGTCACGGCTACGGCGACGAATGGGGCAGTAACTTCGAGATGGGCAAAGGCTCGCGCCACGCCGGTTTCGAAAAATCCGCCGCGCAGGTAACCGATGCCTTGTTTGACTTTATGAAAAACGACGTTGCCCCCGATACACGCGTCAAATTCTGGCTGACCGGCTTCAGCCGCGCCGCGGCGGTTGCCAACGTCGCCGCCCACAACTTAAACACCGCCATCGGCGACGGCACACTGGATGCTACGCCGAACGACGTGTTCGCCTATACCTTTGAGAGTCCGCGCACGGTCACGACCGATGAGCCGGAATATGACGTTGATCTCAACATCTTTAATATCGTCAACCCCACCGACCTCGTTACCCAAATTCCGCCGGCGGAATGGGGCTACGTCCGCTACGGCATCGACTGTCCCCTGCCGGACGCGACCACCGACGGTTACGACGAGATGAAAGCGCGCGAGGTTGCGGAGCTAATAAACATCCTCGAAGCCGCCGGCGTTGCCAACGCCTCGGCAGAGGCAGACAGCCGCTCGGCGACCATCGACGACCAGACGAACAAAAACATTCAATTTGTAAGCGATCTTGCCGCGACGTTTGGCGACCACCAAAACTACGCCGAAAATTGCGAGCGCGATATGTGCTATTTCATCATCAACCTGATGAACGTTCTCGACAACGGCGGCAGTATCTTATCTCTGCTTGCCAACAACCCGTTCCCGGATGCGTTGGTGGTGATGTTCGGCTATATGTCGAACTTTGAAACGGTGCTCAATGCCCACTATCCCGAATTGGAACTCGCGTGGATGGACGCGCTGACCGAAGCGGAACTGTCCCCCACGCCGCCCATCACGCCGACCGTGTTGCGCGGTGACGCAAACCACGACGGTGCCGTCAATATGAAAGACGTGCTGACGTTGCGCAAGTACCTCGCCGACACGCCGGTGGAGATTGACCTCGTTGCCGGCGATATGAACGAGGACGGCGCAGTCAATATGAAAGACGTGCTCGCTCTGCGCAAAAAATTAGCGGAATAAAAAAATTTTTTCAAAAAAATTCCAATACTTTTCCATTCTCATTCGTTATGGTAATAGAACATACGCGAAAGGGGTTATGAAAAATGAAAAAATATCGCCTGCTCAGCCTATTGGTTTCGGTCTGTCTTATGCTCTCGGTGTGTCCTTTCGGCTTTTCCGTCAGCGCGGCAGAGTTTACCGGCGACTACTCCAAATGCGACATTGAGGTAAAAAACTACCTGAAAACCATCGACGAGGACACGGCGTTTTACGTTTGGGCAAGCCACGATGGCACCAACATGATGTCTCCCGACGATATGAAGTATGAGATACTGTGGCGCGCAAACGATGCGTTGGAAGCCGGCAAAGATTGCCCGTATGACGAGATTCACGAGCTGATGCAATCGCCGGTATATCCCTCGATGGAAGCGGACGTAATGCAAATTCTCGAAGAGGTGTTCTCCACGCCGGACGAAACGCTTTCGAAGCGCGGTAAATATATCTATCTTGAGTATTTGCTGGGTAAGTATTTTTACGATAACGCCTATCAAAAATCGGGCGAAATCGTGGCGGAATCGCTGGGCGAGCTGAAAAAATGCGTCGTAGAGTGTCCGCCACAAACGGCGGTTATGCTTCTTCACGTTACGGCGAGTGAGCTTTCCGCCATTTCGGAAAGCCCCCACATCACCAGTTTCTATTCGCCGAGTGACGAGTCCTATTTCGCTCCTCACGATGATGAGGAGAATCTTCGTTGGAAAGCGAACGATGAATATACCCTCAAAACCCTTGCCGAGGTCAAGGAGGACGATATTCTGTCTGTCCGAGTGTCTTTTACGACCGTGGACGGATATGAATTTGATCGGGTGTTAAACAGCGTTTTTTCGCACGTGGAACGGGAAATGAACAGTTACCGCCGTCCCTTCCCCCACGAGGACGTACGCTATCTGTTCGAAAAGGCCGGTTACGGCGAATATGCGGACAGAGGTGTCGCGAAAATCGAGGAATGGTTAGACACCAAACCCGACTTACGCGAGTATTACGAAATCCACAAAATCAAGCAAAAAATTAAAAACGATATGTTTGTGACCCTTCAACAACACGCGGACGACGAGGTGCTTCGCGATTGGGGACTTAAAAAAGAGCAAGAGACGAATTTTGATGCTATCTTTAACTGTTATATCTCCTTAAACGTAACCTTGAGCGAGCTGAAAACTATTGCGAAAGACGTCCGCGTTGGAGAAATTTGGTTGAGGGAAGTCAATCCTCCGATGTGGAATGACGGCAAGATTTTCGACTTCAACACCTACGCCAACGACGAGTTGATGTCCGTCAACTGTCTGTGCTTTGCCGACAGCGAAACGCTTCCCGGCATCGGCTGTGACCACTATCAAAACAAAACGATGACGGTGTTCCGCTGGCGTGGTGAATCCGAGCGTATGGCGGATTTCGAAAATAATGTCACGTCTATTCCCGACTGCTTCCGCCCGGATAAAGAGTCGTTTTTGACCGAGCGCGTGCTGTTTACAGACGGCGTTCCCAATTTGGGCGATTATCTGTTTTTCTTTAACCGCACCGTCAAAGAGGTATATATCCCCGATTCGGTCACCGAAATCGGCGAGCATACGTTCCCCACGCTCTCCGATGTAAAAATCTATTGCAGCTCCGGCTCGTACGCCGCCGAATACGCGTTGGCACACAAGCTCGAGTGCCATATGATGGATACCGGCAGCATCTGTCGTCAGTCCGTGTTGCGCGGCGATGCCAACGGCGACGGTCAGCGCAATATGAAAGACGTGCTGGCGTTGCGCAAATTTATTGCCGAAAATGCCGGCGAATACGTCGATATCCTCGGTGACACCGGCGCCGACGTAAACGGCGACAGCGCCATCAATATGAAAGACGTGCTGATGCTTCGCCGCTATATCGCGGAGAATGCGTAACCCTTACTAAAAAAGGAGACCGCCTATGAAAAAGAAAAAAAGCCAATCCGCGTTCTTTTGGAAGCTGTTTTTAGGCGGTGTCGCCGTCCTTTTGCTGATTCTGTTCTTGTGTTTCGGATGCTCATTCTCTTTTCCCGACCTCGGATTCGGATTCAGCGTGGGCGGATTACTCGGCGGATAAGATTAAAGGAGGGATTTTTGTGAAAAAACTGTTTTGTGTAGTAACGGTCGTGTGCTTGCTTACGTCCCTTGTGTGCGTCAGCGCGCTCGCCGGAACAAAAGAGCACGACGAGCAAATACTCAGTGCCGCGCCGACAGCGACCGAAACCGCCACCGAGCCGACGGCAACCGAAACCGAGCCGCGCGACCTTTTGGTGGGCGACGCGAACGGCGACGGCGCGATCAATATGAAAGACGTACTGACCGTGCGAAAATATCTGGCGGAGCTGACGGTGGTCATTAACCTGACGCGCGCGGATATGACGCGCGACGGCGAAATCAATATGAAAGACGTGTTGGCGTTACGCCTGCGCATCGCTTACGAGAAAGATGCCGGACTGGATGAGGTAGAGTTTACCGTGGTCGGTGAGCTGGAGCTCAGCGGCAACAAGGCTGCCTGGGATTTGCCGCGCATCAGCGTGGTGCGCAACCGCACCGAATTGGAAATGCTCGCGGCGCTAAACGACGAACAGATTCATAAACAAACGGACCTTTCCGCGTTTACCGACGACTATTTTAAAGAGCACGCACTACTCCTCATCTACCACGTATCCGGATGTGCCCCCACGGGAATCGCCGCATTTGAGCGGTTGTCCGACACGTCGATTTATCTGCGCTATACCGTGCCGGGATATACCCAGCCGTGGATGGTGTTCGCTATGCAGATGGTGGAGTTCTCCGCCGAAGATGCCGCGAACTTAAAAACCATCGTCACGCCCGACGAATCGACAACCGGCATTTCGAGCGACAGCGAAAAAACGGTTACTTTCCCTGCCGTCGCCCCCGTTAAGCCGACCGAGTTTTGGTCCGATTTTTGCGCCTGATAGACGATAACAAAAAATCCCCCGACCACGCGGTCGGGGGATTTTGCTTTTTTCTGTTCGATTAGCCGAGATTCTCGCCGTTCTCGATTTTGGTGATAAGGTCCACGCGGCGAGCGTGGCGGCCACCCTCAAACTCGGTGGAAAGCCAGGTTTTGGCGATGAGCCGCGCGACTTCAATGCCGGTCACGCGTGCGCCGAGCGCCAAGACGTTACTGTCGTTATGGCGACGAGTCATCTCCGCCGAATACACGTCGCCGCAAAGGGCGCAGCGCACGCCTTTCACCTTGTTGGCGGCGATGGACATCCCGATACCGGTGCCGCAAATGACGATCGCGCGGTCACATTCGCCGCTCGCCACCGCGCCGGCGGCGCGTGCGGCAAAAATCGGATAGTCGCAACTATCCTCGGTAAACGTGCCGTAATCGTGGTATTCAAGGCCCATTTCGTTGAGCAGGTTTTTAATCATCTGTTTCATTTCGAGCGCCGCGTGGTCGCAAGCCAAAGCAATCATTCTGTATACCCTCCGTTGTTATCATTCGACCAATAGTATACACCATCTTGTGGCGAAATTCAAGGTGTTTTTTGAAGTTTTGCCACTATTTTTTCGTCCGGTGTGACGTAAACGGTCTGTTGGTGGTCGTAAATCACGCGGCCGGGTTTTGCGCCCACGGGTTTGCGGACGTGGCGCACCTCGGTGAAGTCCACCGGCACTTGCGCACTGCCGCTTGCTTTCGAGTAAAACGCCGCAAGCAGCGCCGCTTCGGTCACCGTGCGGTCGGGCAGCGGTTGCCCGTTGCAGACGATAATCACGTGCGAGCCGGGAATGTTCTTAACGTGAAGCCACACGTCTCTGCCGCGCGCGGTTTTTAAGGTCAGCAGGTCGTTTTGGCGGTTGTTGCGCCCGACGTAAATCGTAAACCCGTCAGAGGACGTGAATTCCATCGGCGGAAGCGCCGCCGGCGCTTTTTGCTTGCCGCGCGGCAGGCGGATGTAGCCGCCAAAGGCGAGTTCCTCGCGCAGTTCGGCGATTTCGCGCACCGAACCGGCACGGGAGAGCGCATCCGCCACCGTTTCGAGATACAACCTCTCCTCTTCCCCTGCCGCAATCTGCTCTTGCAGCACCACGGCGGCGGTTTGGGCTTTACGGTAGTCTTTATAGTATTTTTGCGCGTTTTGCGCCGGCGTTTTCGCCGGATCGAGCGGAATGGTCAACGTTCCGCACGCCTCGTCATAGTAGTTGACAACCTCGGCAGAGGAAGCGCCTTTCGGAATCATCCCCAGATTCGCGTTAATGAGGTCGCCGTAAAGCCGCTTTTGCTCGCGCTTTTCGGAAGCCGAAAGTTCCTCGCGCTGACGGGCGATTTTGCGCGCTACACGCTCGCGGTTTTGGGTTAACAGTTTCGTTAAGTCGCGTGAGGCAACACGCAGCCGCTCCGCCTCGTCCTTTTCGGCGTAAAACGCATCGAGCAATGCCGACAGCGACGGCAGTTCCCGTCCCGTCGCAGACAGTCCGTACTGCGTCACCGGCAAAAACGAGAATTCCAGCGGCGCGCCGTCGGGTTTGTAGAGAAGATACGGGCGCGGCGAACCACAAAGCGCCGTATCGCGCACTTTTTCGAGATACGCGGAAAGTTTTTGCCATTGTTCATCCGTCATCAGCGACACCGGCGTATCGGGTGCGCCGGTCGAAACCACCGCCGCCTCGCGGCAAAGAAGTGGCGAAAGCCCTTGGGTTGCTCCTAAAAGCAACTCGCACAGCGCGCCGTCCGCGCCGGTTTTAAGCCGTTCCAAAACGGCGGAAACCGCCGCTTCCCCCACGTCGAGTTTGCCGGCCATTGTCGGCGGCGGCAGGTAGGTCGTATTCGGCAAAATCGGGCGCGCTTCGGACGTCTCAAAATCCACACGGCGCACCGCATCAATAATTTTTTTCGACTCGGCGTTAAAGAGCACCAAGTTGCTGTTGCAGCCCATCATCTCGCACGCGAGCGTGAGCGTCACGGGGTCACCCATTTCGTTGCGCGTGGCAAAATCGAAAAAGAGCGCGCGTTCAAATCCCGTTTGGCGCACAGCGACAAACTTGGCGCCTTGCAAGTGTTTGCGCAAAAGCATACAAAACATCGGCGGCGAAGCCGGGTTTTCCGGCACGTTTTCGGTCAAATGCACACGCGGCGACTGCACACGCACCGAAAAAAGCAGTTTTGTAACGCCGCCTTTTCCGCGCAGGCAAAACACCAACTCCTCTTTTTGGGGTTGGTGAATCTTATCGACGCGCGCGTCTATTAACTTTTCGGATAATTCGCGCGAAAGAGCGCGCAAAAATGCTCCGTCCAGTGCCATGGTTATCTCCTTTTTATGTAAGGCTATTAAGCTTTACAGTTAAATCGTTTCATAGGGTGCTGTAGCGAGGAAGGGCACAAACTCCACGTCCCCGACGCGCGCTTTCAGCACCGCGCAAAGCGGCTCTACCACCACGTTTTCGGTGGCGTAGTGACCGGCGTCCACCACCGTGATGTCCGGTGCGGCAAGCCATTGATGGTGCTTGATTTCGCCCGTCAAAAACGCATCGGCATCCGCCGCCTCTAACGTCTCTAACACGTCGCCGCCGGCACCACCGAGAAGCCCGACGGTTTTCACCTTGCGGCTTCCCTCTTTGACGCGCACCGCCGTTTTGAGCAAGGTTTTTACCTTTACAGCAAATTCATGCGGCGACAGCGCGGTTTCGAGCGTACCGATACGGCCGAGGCCGTACGCCTCGCGCAAATCGGAAAGTTCGAGCACAGCGGCAAGACAATCGTTGACGCCATCGCAGGCTTTATCCAAATTCGTGTGCATCGCGATGTTGGAAATCCCAGCCACCGCGAGCTTATAGATAAGATGGTCGGCAGGAAGCTCAGACAGCGGCGTAAAGAGCAGCGGATGGTGGCTGATGATGAGTTCGGCGCCGATTTCCTGCGCTTTTTCGAGCGCCGCTTCGGTCACGTCCAAGCAAACGAGCGCCTTTTTGACCGGTGCTTCCAAATCTCCTACCTGAAATCCTGCGTTATCCCACTCCTCCGCGGTGGAGAGCGGCGCGATTTCGTCCAATACGGTTAAAAGTTCGTCTACGGTTTTCATCCGAGTTCCTCCTTTAAACGCGCGGTGATTTCTTGCAAATTCTTGATTTCCGCTGATTCGCCGCCTGCGGATTTAAGCCCCACAAGCCGCTTTTCGGCGGCAAGAAGCCGCTTTTTCTGGTATTCTTTCGCCGCCTCCGACGGGGCGACGTTGCCGACAAAGCAGTCGGCATCGGTAGCCGCCGTTTTTTCGCCCGTATACTCCGCGCAAAGCACAAGATATGCCTTGTCGTCTTCCGCAACGGCGATTTCCGAACGAATGGCAAATCCGTTGTCGTAAAGAAAGCGGCGCAAATCCTCCGGATGGGTCATCGGTTGCGCAATCACGCGCAGTTGTTCGTCGCGGATAAACGGGCACGCCGCAAGAATCGCGGCAATCGTCTCGCCGCCCATGCCGGCAAGCACAAAATCGTCGGCTTCTCCCTCTTTGACGGGGCTTAATCCGTCGCCGAGACGGCATTCGATTTTATCGGTAAGCCCGGCGCTTTTTACGTGGGCTTTGGCGTTTTCGAGCGGCCCTTTACGCAAATCGCAGGCGAGCGCGCTTTTGCAAACGCCGCTCTTCACAAGTTCCACCGGCAGATAGGCGTGATCCGTGCCGATATCCGCAAGTCGCGACCCCTGCCGCACAAACGACGCGACCAAGTTGAGCCGCGCTGTGAGTGTCGCCACGCGATCACCCCTTTCTCTTTTGTCAAAAAAAGCGGAGTGAGTGACCTCACTCCGCTTTTCTTATTTCACCATAGCTTTCAGTTTTTCGAGCATATCGTCCGCATCCACACCGTGGACAGCGCAGGCCTCCGCCAGCGTTTCGCCGCGCGCAGACGGGCAATGCAGGCAATGCATTCCCATCGCCACAAAACCGGGCGCGGTTTCGGGATAGGCATCCAGAATTTCGCCGATAAACATATCTTTCGTAATCGACATAATATCCTCTCCTTTTTCGTTTATTACCCTATTAGTATACCCCATTTTCCCCCGTTTGGCAAGTCCTCTTTTTTCAATTTTTTTGCAAAAAACGCTTGACAACTCCCCAAAACGGTGGTAGTGTATAGGTGTACTATTCGTGATAATACAGTTAAACACGAAAAATCCACGAAAGGAGATGCGCTATGTTTCGGATTGAACCCCTCTCCCGTCAGCCGGTGTATGAGCAAATCGTAGAGCAGACGGAGACGTTGGTGCTGACCGGCAGTTTGAAAGCCGGCGACCAGATGCCGTCGGTGCGGTCGCTTGCCGTTACGCTGTCCATCAACCCCAACACCATCCAAAAAGCCTACATCGAGCTCGATCGGCGCGGCATTATTCAAGCCGCCCCCGGCAAAGGCAACTTCATTTCCCCCGAGGCCCACGACCTGCTTTGCCAAACCAAACGCAGTCAGCTCGACGCGTTCGATGCCCTCGTTCGGGAACTGCTGCTTGCCGGTGTCGAAAAAGAGGAACTGAGCGAGCGGCTCGAAACTCTTGCCGCTACGTCTGTGAAAGGAGAGTGTGACGTATGATTGAAGTCACCAATTTAACCAAAAAATTCAGCGATTTCACCGCGCTTGACAACGTAACCTGCACCATTCCAAGCGGATGCGTTTACGGTATGGTCGGCTCGAACGGCGCCGGTAAATCCACCTTTTTGCGCCTGATTTCCGGCGTGTATAAGGGCGAACGCGGCACCATTAAAATCGACGGCGAAGACGTGTTCGAAAACCCGGCCGTCAAATCCCGTATCGCCTTTGTGTCCGACGACCTGTTCTTCTTGCAGGGCGCGTCGATTTTCCGTATGCGCGACCTCTACCGCGCGATTTACCCGAACTTTGACGACGAGCGGTTTAATTATCTGCTCCAGTCGTTCGGCTTAAACCCCAAAAAGCCCATCCAGCATTTCTCGAAAGGTATGCGCCGTCAGGCGGCGATTTTGCTTGCGCTGTCCTGCCGCCCCGACTACCTGTTCTTTGACGAAACGTTCGACGGTCTCGACCCCGTTATGCGCGGACTGGTCAAAGGCCTTATCTACAACGACGTGGCCGAGCGCGGCGCCACCGCGATTATCACGTCCCACTCCCTGCGCGAACTCGAGGACGTGTGCGACCAGCTGGCGCTCCTCCACCTCGGCGGTCTGGTGCTTCAAAGCGACGTGCAAAACCTCAAAACCTCGCTTTTCAAGGTGCAAATCGCGTTTTCCGCGCCGCCGGAGCCGGACGCGTTCGACGGCATTAACGTCGCCCAATGCAAACAACTCGGCTCGGTGTTCAGCCTCATCATTCGCGGCAACCGCGACGAAATCGTGGCACGGTTGCAAGCGATGAACCCCGTTCTTCTCGACGTGTTGCCGCTGACCCTCGAGGAGGTCTTTACCTTCGAGATGGCGAACCTCGGCTATTCGTTCCAGGAAATTCTCGAAAAGGAGGCGCAGTAAGATGAAAAAGAACAGTATTTTCTCTTTCAAACTCTATCGTGAGGCGCTTCACCAAATCCGCGTATGTGCGATTGTGCCGCTCGTGTTTATGTTTTTAGCGCTCGGCATCAGCTTTGCCGAGAGTTGCATTGAAGCTGTGCAAAATCCGCAGATCGGGCAAAATGTCGTCGAGCCAATGCAAACCAATCCGCTTCTCGTTATGACCTTGTTACTTTGCGCGCCGCTGTTGACGTTCGTGCTCTTCAACTTCCTCAACCGTCGTAACCAAAGCGACTTCTACCACGCGATTCCGCAACCGCGTCAATGCGTGGCGATTTCGTTCCTTGCCGCGATTTTCACGTGGATTGTGATTTACGCGGTGGTGCCGACGCTCTGCGGCGCCATGCTTTACCGCTTCTTCCTCTTTAAGCAATTCACCTTGGATATGGGGCTTTTGCTGTCCGGTATGCTCAACGTCATCGTGTTGTCGGCGCTCATCATTGCGGCGATTTTCCTCGCCATGACCGTCACCGGCACGCTGTTTTCGAACGGCATCGTAGCGCTGCTCATCCTCTTTTTACCCCGTTTCTTTATGACGATTGTCGACGCCGCGTTCTCCTATGACATCATCCCGGCCTCGTCGCTTGCCTTCCCGTTCGGCCCGTTCAATATGCTGTTTAACCTCTTCTTCGGAGCAGGTGTGAACGGTGCCGGCGACTACGGACTGTATCCCTTTAACGGCTGGGCACTTCTGTATACCACAGTGCTTGCCCTGCTCTATTTTGCGCTCGGTTTGTTCCTCTTCAAACGCCGTCCGAGTGAGGCGGCCGGTAACCCGGCGCCGTCCCGTAAAATGCAGGCGTTCCACCGCATTGTGCTCACCTGCGCCGTGGCGTTTCCGCTGACGCTTCTGTTTGTCTGCGAGCCGCCGACGGATGCGGAAGAAATTCTGCTTTACGTGATTGGCTTTATCGTCGCCATCATCGTCTACTTTATGTACGAACTGCTCTCCACGCGCACGGTGCGCTATATGGTAAAAATCATCCCCGGTTTGCTCATCGTTGCGGCGGCGTGCATTGCCGGTGTGCTTCTCTCCAAAGGCTTCTACGGCATTCTCTTAAACGATGCGCCGAAAGCGGACGAGGTCAAATGTATCTATATCGAAAAACTCGGCGCGCGCTATGACGTGGAAGACAGCGATGGTATGTTCGACTACAACACGCACTACTACTTCGATGAAAAAGCCGGCGAATTGGCAATCGAGGACAAAGAGTGCATCCGCATTGCCACCGAATTACTCGCCCAAAGTGTAAACGAACTCAAAAAACCGGATCCCGGCCTGTTCCCCGACCAATACTGGGCAAAAATCAAGTTCGTGTGCAAAAACGGCCACGAGGTCACTCGCCTTATCCCCATTTTCCCCAATGTCGAGGACTTTACCACTCTGCAAAACGCGCTGAAAGCGCATCCCGACTACAAAGCCGTGTACACGAATCTTCCGGAGTTCAAAGACAGCTTCGCCACTGCGCTTTGGGGTAACGCCGCCAGCGACATCTTCACTATTGAACAGCGCCGCGACCTCTATAACTCCTTACGCGACGAACTGAAAACGGTGAACGCGGACAAATGGGTGGCCATTTTCACCGACGACAACGGCGCGGCATCGTATGATTGTCCAGCGTTCCTCACATTGGAGGTTCGCGTTCCGCAAAACGGCAAAACCACGGTGTTGCAACTGCCGATTTGCACGCTGACACCGAAGACGCTCCAATCGGCGCAAAAAATCATCTACGCAAACTTCAATCCCGAAGAATTCAAAAAAGCCATGCACCTGCCCGCCAATTACGGCACGAACGAGTATAACTCGATGAATTGGAACATTCAACTGTCCCTCTATCAAGACAGTGGCGTTACCGAACGGTTAGAATTCTCGCCGAGTTTGCTTATGTATACGAACGACGGTGAAGAAGTAAAAATAACCGCCGAGGAAAAAGCCGCTAAAACCAAAAAGTGGAACGATGCCATCAACTATTTTGCCGCCCACAACGCTCCTGCATTCGATATGACGAACGGTTGTGTAGAGATATGGGCAAAGTTCTACAACTTCGACGGTATCGGCAAAGACTACGAGGGCGCGATTTTCCTGCCGCTTGACGGCGACGCGCTTCCCGAAGAGTTGTGGGGTCTTATGGATTTCTTGGAGTATTCCACCGAATTTGACAACGACGACATCATCGTCGAAGACGGCGAAACCGTCGAATACACCGAACTCCCCGTCGATTTCGGCTCGACAACTGCCACCGCGACCGCCGCGACACAAACGCAACCGGCCGCATAACCGAAACGTTCCCCTCCATTTCTATTTTCCATACGGAAAGAGCCCCGGACTTTGTCCGGGGCTCTTTTCTAATTCAGTTATTTGTCTAATTGCAAGCGTGCGGCAACCGGCTGAAGCGCTTTGCAAATTGCCGTGCCGAGTACCAAGTTGACGCCGATTTCGATAATGGCGTTCCATCCGGCGAAGATGGCGAACAGCTTACCGAAGCTCTCCACCGCGCCGCCGAAGAGGTTTAACACCTGCGGATCGTTTTTGAGGTCGGACAAAAAGCAGACCCAGAAAAACCCGAGGAACAGCGCCGTGTTGATAAACGCGACCGCGCCGCAGGTGACGGCATCGGCGACCGTGTGGTTTTTCGGTTTGATGGCTTTATGCAGCAGCGCCGGCAAAAGGCCGCACGCGATACGCGGCACAAGGCAGGTAATAAACAGCAACACCGCCTGCTTCCACCCGAGGCTGATGAGCAGCGCGCCGAGCGCGTCGATACCGAAAAGTCCGGTAGCAAAGGACGTAAGCCCGAACACCGTACCGAGCACCAAGCCGGCTTTGACACCGCATACCGCCGCGCCGATCGCGACCGGAAGCGTCAACAGCGTCAGCTTAAACGGGCCGACGGGGATATACCCGATGCCGGTGACGGTCATCAAGATGAGAAGCGCCACCAAGATGGAAATAACGGTCAACTGAAACGTAGACGATTTCATTTTTCATTCCTCCTGCTGCTGCTCCAAGCGGATACAGCGCAAATTCTTTATAAAAACCACCCTCGCGGCATTGGCTTTAACTCCGAAGCGGTAGTCCTGCCGTTGCCAAGGCGGAATTTATCGGTTTTTCTCGTAAATAAGGCGAAGGCCGGTCAGCACCAAACGGTCGTCGCAAATCAGTTCGCGGCGGCAATACGGCACCACCGTACGGGCAAGGCCGCCGGTGACAACGACTTTGCAGGGTGCGCCGATTTCTTCCTCCACGCGGTCGGACATCTCGTCAATCATCGAGGCCGTGCCGTAGATGATACCGGACTGCATCGAGTGGACGGTGTTACCGCCAATCACGTGGGGCGGCGCATCCAGTTTAATGCGCGGCAAAAGCGACGCTTTATCAACAAGGGCGTTGAGCGAGGTGTTGACGCCGGCCATAATCACGCCACCGAGGAAATCCCCCTCTTTGCCGACAGCGGAGATAGTCGTCGCCGTGCCTAAATCCCACACAATGGCCGGTGCGCCATACTGCGCCACCGTCGCCACCGCGCCGACAAGCAAGTCCGCACCGAGTTGCGCCGGATTATCGAGCCGCACGGCCACGCCGGTTTTCACGCCGGGCGCGACAACGAGCGTGTCGATACCGCAGATGAGTTTGACCGCTTCTTTTAAGCGTGCCTCCACGTTCGGCACCACCGAGCACATAATCGCGCCGTCAAAGGAAGCGGCATCTACGTTATACAGTTTCAAAATATCCGACAACTCCACCGCGTATTGGTCGCGCATCTTTTTGTGGTCGGTGGCGATACGCGACTCCACCAGCAGTTTATCGCCGTCGAACACGCCGACGGTGATGTTGGTGTTGCCCAAATCCAAAGCCAACAGCATTGCCGTTTCCCCCTTTGTCATTTTTCACCGACAGTATAGCACACGGCATTTGGATTTTTCAAGTTTTTTCGCAAAAATACATAAATTCGGGCTTTTTTCGCACAATAGCGGTGTAAAAAGGAGTGACGTTTGTGGAATTGACAGCAAAAGAATACAAGAAAATGACAAAAATCATCATGCCACGCTCAAAGGTGGCAACCAACTGCCTCAAAGCGTTTGCGGTGGGCGGTTTCATTTGCGCGCTCGGCCAGGCGGTCGCCAATCTCGCCGCATCTGCAGGAGTTGCGCCCGAAACCGCCGCGCTTTGTGGGTCGCTTGCGCTCATTTTTCTCGCCGTTTTGCTAACGGGATTCAATGTCTTTGACAAAATTGCCAAGCACGCCGGCGCCGGCACGATTGTGCCCATTACCGGCTTTGCCAACGCCATCGCCTCCCCTGCCGTTGAGTTCAAAAGCGAGGGTTTTGTGCTCGGTATGGCGGCCAAAATGTTTTCGGTGGCAGGGCCGGTGCTCGTCTACGGCATCTCCGCCTCGGTGATATATGGACTCATCTTGTGGCTTGTCAGTTTAGGCTAAAGGAGGAACACGATGGCAGAACGCATCGGAAGTGACACGGTCGTATTCTCCGCGCGGCCGCGCGTACTCGGGCACGCGGCAGTCGGCGGCAAAAAAGAGAGCGAGGGGCCGCTCGCGGCGGACTTTGACAAACGGTTTTCGGACGACACGCTCGGCGAAGAGACGTGGGAAAAGGCGGAAAGCCGCCTTGTGACCGAGGCGTTTTCGGCGGCGCTCAAAAAAGCGGACGTCGCCGCCGAGGAATTACACGCGGTGTTTGCCGGAGATCTTCTCAACCAATGCATCGCCTCCACGTTCGGGTTACGGGAGTTTTCGCTCCCCTTTCTCGGACAATTCGGCGCGTGTTCAACGATGGCGCAAACCCTGCTTGCCGCCGCCACGTTTGTGGACAGCGGCGCCGCAGACGTGTGTGCCGCCGTCACCTCTTCCCATTTTTGCACCGCCGAGCGGCAGTTCCGCTTCCCCCTTGAATACGGCGGTCAGCGCACCCCTACTTCGCAATGGACAGCAACAGCGGCAGGCGCGACAATCGTCGGCATCGGCGGACACGGCGCGCGAATTGCGGACGGCTGTATCGGGCGCGTGGTGGACCTCGGCGTCACCGATATGAACAATATGGGCGCGGCGATGGCACCGGCCGCCGCAGACACGCTCGCGCGCTATTTCCGCGACACAAACACGAAGCCGACCGACTACGAGCGCATCGTCACCGGCGACTTGTCGGCGGTGGGTGGCGCGCTGTTGCGCAACATCCTGAAAAACGAGGGATTTGACCTCGGCGACCGCTACACCGACTGCGGATTGCTCCTCTATGACCGTAAGACCCAAGACGTCCACGCCGGCGGCTCAGGATGCGGTTGCTCGGCAGGTGTCTTATGCGGTCATCTCTTAAACCGCTTTGACCGCGGTGAGTTATCGGATTTTCTGTTCGTCGGCACAGGCGCGCTTATGTCCCCCACTTCGTGTCAGCAAGGCGAGAGCATCCCCGGTGTCGCCCACCTTGTGCATTTTGTAAGAGATTAAAAAAAAGTCTTTGGGACATTCGTTCCAAAGACGCTTTGTTTTTTTCCGTTAATTCCCGCGGCGGCCCC
>JAZUEK010000083.1:0-40256 GCA_045640165.1 Acutalibacteraceae bacterium
TTAATCGGTTTGCCGTCTTGGTTATACTAATGCCCTTACCCGCCGGTCACCGTCCCCCCCTCTGCCGCAGACGACAGCGTAATGACGCTGAACAAACTCGTCAGCAAAAGCGCCGTTGCCAAGAGAACTGCCAGTTTTTTCATTTTTTCTTCCTCCGAAAAAATTTGTATTTTTATCCCGCCACAAGCGGATAAGGATCAATTCGACCACCACCGCGGTAGACCTCAAAGTGCAGGTGGTTACACGTACTGTAACCGGTAGAACCGACGCGCCCGACCACTTGACCGCGAGACACGCGCTCACCCGGCGTGACCAAAACCGCTGAGCAGTGGGCATAACGGGTTTGATAGCCGTTGCCGTGGTCCACAAGCACCGACAAACCCCAACCGCCGTTGTAGCCGCCGGTGTTTGCTTCGATAACGACGCCGCCGTCCGCCGCGATAATGGGCGCACCGTAGTCGCCGTAGATGTCGATACCGTTGTGGAAACGGCCGTACTGATAGCCGTAGGTCTCGCCCACGCTGTAACTGCTCGGGAGCGGCCAAATCATACCGCGTGCAATGCCGTCACCGGCAACGCCGGAACCGCCGCCTGCATCCAATGCGCCAACGGCATTGACTTGGGTCACCGGCTCACGGGTGACTTTTTCGGACAGCTTTTTGCGCGAAACCTCTTTGCCGTCCACGTAGGTAACCGCATACGTAATACGGCGCACACCCGGAACGCCGGTAATTTTCACGTAATTATCGCCGATATAGCGCGACGAATCTTTCACCGTCTCCGTCTTATACGCAATCGAGCGGTTTTCAATCTCGGTGCAGGTCATTTCCACGTCGAGATACGCGCCGGCTTCCTGCACAAGCAGTTTTTCGCCGCTCGTAAGCGTAGCCGGTGTCAAATCGGTGTTGAGCGACAAAAGTTGTTTGCGCGTGACACCGTTTTTCTCGGCAATCGACTCCACGGTGTCGCCCTCTTGCGCAGTCACCCATTTTTGGCTGACGGAGCGGTCGGTCAACAACTCACGCATTTCGGTCAGCGACAGTTTTGTCGAGGTCGGATACAAACCGACCACCGTTTGCACGTCTTGGGCGAATTTCAAATCCACGTTCGACAGCATCAGGTTTGAATAGGTATCGGCGCAGTTGGCCAAAATCGAATTGAGAAGCACGTTCAGTTTCTTTTCGGAATCCACCGCGCCCTCAAATTTGCCGTCAACGTAAACGCCGCAAAGTTCCTCGACCTCATCACCGTAGGAGCCGAGAATTAAGTCGCACAGCTCGTTTTCTTCGAGCAAATCGCCTTTCGGCGAGAAAGTCAGTTCCAATTCGGGCGAGCGCTCCACCGAAAACGTGGAGTCCACACCGGCCACACGACCCTCGGCGAGGTCCGCCGCACGGTCAAACACCTCTTCGTCGGCAATATCACCGACGTAGCGGCCCATATACGTCAATCGCAGCGCGAACGTGGACGAGTACCAATAGCGCAACACCAACGCAAGCGCTACCGCCGTCACAACGGGAAACAACACCGTCAACGTGCGCAAAATCGGCTTGCGCGCTTTATAGATGCCGATGAACGGCATCGCCACAGCACGACAGATGCCGCCGAACTTGTTCCGCCGCCAACCGCGCTTCACCCAAATCCGACCGCGTCGCCATTCGCGCGCCGCCACGCGGCGATCGTCTTTCATCTGGCGAAACGGGCGACCGAGAAAGCGAAACGCTTTTTTCAGCGCATCCCACACCGGCAACCACAAGTGCCGAAGAACACGCCAAAAGCGCAACCCCACGCGCATGGTGCGGATGCCCATTCGATAGCAAATCGGGTACAGCGCATCCACGATACGGAACCACGCCGTCACGATGGCCGCCACACCTTTTTGGAAAGCGGGCACGCGCGCCGTTTCGGTTTCTTGTGCCGCTTCTATTTGTTCTTGTTTCGTCTTTTCCTGCGCCATCGCGCCCACCTCCTTTCGGTCTCATACGGAAATGAGTATACCATAAAATAAAAAGAAAAGCAAGTCTTTCCGCAAATCTGCCCCGTAAGCAAAAATAAGAGGGCGAAAATCCGAAGATTTCGCCCTCTTTATCACTGTAAAGTTAGTTCGCTTTACGCCTTTATTCCATCGGCAACCGGTTGCAGAGTTTCGTCGCCAACTGACGGCACGCAAGCAGAACCGATTCTTCGTCCGCCTCGCGGTCGGATATGGTGACGGAAGCCGTATAGCCGCGAGAATAGAGGAACAGCGTGCGTCCGGAACTGAGCCACCACGCCTCGTCCGCGAGGTTGGGAGCGGCTTGCAAATCCTCGTCAGCCACTTGCGGAAGCGCTTGACGGAATTTTTCTATCGACTGTTTCTCAATGCTGACCGAAAGGGAGATTCCCCCTTCCTCCGCAATGGCGAACAACGTCCGCCCCTCGTTGCTGATTTGGGGTTCGCGCAACGTCACACCCAGCGCCTCTTCCATATCGGCTTTGGTCAAAAGCGAGTTGACGTCCACGTCCACAAGCACGAGCGCTGTGCGCGTCGGTTTTGCCTCGGAAACCTCCGGCAATTCTACATCGCAACCGCAAAGCACAAACAGCATAGCGGCAAGCAGAACGGCAACGGTCAAAGAAATCGATTTTTTCACAAAAATCACTCCTCGCTCATCATATTCATCTCAAGCCACTGTTGACGGGTGATGAGCACCTGACGCGGCTTGCTTCCCTCGTGCGGTCCGACAATACCGCGGCACTCCATTTCATCAATCAAACGGCCGGCGCGCGAATAACCGAGGCGCAAACGGCGCTGTAACATCGACGTAGACGCCTCACCTGCCTCGATGACCACCTCAATGGCTTTCGGAAGCATTTCGTCCGCCTCGCCATCGTCCCCATCCTCGCCGTCAATCGCGGCAGAGGCGGCGGCTTTTCCGGTCGCCGCGGCGTTTTTCTCAATTTCGTTCATAATCTCGTGATCGTATTCCGTCTCCTCTTCCGGTGTCAGGAAATCAATCACTTTCTTGCGCTCGTCATCGCTGACGAAGCCGCCCTGCACACGCACCGGCTTATTCATACCCACCGGGCGGTAGAGCATATCGCCGTTACCGAGCAGTTTCTCCGCGCCGCCGTCGTCCAGCATAATGCGCGACTCGGTGGCTTTACCGACCGTCAAACCGATACGGCTCGGGATGTTGGAACGCACCAGACCCGGAAGCACGTCCGCCGACGGGCGCTGAGTCGCGATAACCATATGCATACCGGCGGCACGCGCCATCTGCGCCAAACGGACGATGGAATCCTCCACCTCTTTGGAGGCGGCCATCATCAAGTCCGCAAGTTCGTCAATCACGATAAGAATTTGCGGCATTTTTTCAAGATCTTCGCTCTTGGCAGCGAGGTCGTTATAATCCATCAAATCGCGAACGTTGTGCGCCGCGAACACCTGATACCGACGAAGCATTTCCGTCACCGCCCATCCGAGCGCACCGGCCGCTTTACGCGGATCGGTCACCACGGGAACAAGCAGGTGCGGAATGCCGTTATAGGCCGAAAATTCCACCTTTTTCGGGTCGATAAGCATAATGCGCACGTCTTCCGGCGAGGCGCGGAACAACACGCTCAAAATCATCGAGTTGGTACACACCGATTTACCGGAACCGGTCGTACCGGCAATCAACAAGTGCGGCATTTTGGCAAGGTCCGCCAACACGATTTTGCCGGAAATATCTTTGCCGAGCGCCACCGTCAATTTGCTTTTCGCGGTAGCGAATTCGTTGGAGTCGATCAGTTCACGCAGACACACGCCGGTACGGGATTTGTTCGGCACCTCGATACCCACCGCCGCTTTGTTCGGGATAGGCGCTTCAATACGCACGCCGGATGCGGCAAGACGCAGCGCAATATCGTCCGCAAGGCCGGTGATTTTGCTGATTTTCACACCGGCGTTAGGCTCTAACTCATACCGTGTAACCGAGGGGCCGCGCACAATATCCGAAATGCGCGCTTCCACGCCGAATTCTTTCAGTGTCTGCACAAGGCGGTCGGCGTTTTGGTGCATTTCCTGCGCCGCCGATGCGCTCGAGCCGCTTTTCGGCGGATCAAGCAAAGAAATCGGCGGATAGCGGTACGACGGGGTTTCGGTTTCGTCTGCGCTTTCCGTTGCGGTTGCAGAAGATTCGCCGTCCAACGGCACGTCGATAGCCGACGCCGGTTTTTGCGCCGCTTTGCGCGTACGGCGCGGCTTTTTCGCCGCTGCCTGCTCCGCTTTCAGACGTTCTGCCGCCGCAGGATCCAACTCGGCAATGGCGCGGTCCACCGCGTCGTTCGCCTCTTGCAAATCTCCCTCACGCGTGCGATAGCCGTCCCCCATTTCGATGTCAATTCGGGATTTCGGCGCATCCATTTTCACGTCAATCTGCGGATTGCCGCGGCGCGCTTTCACCACTGTGGGAACCGGCTCTAAATCGTCTTCCGCCGCGTTCGCCGCCTGGCGCTCGCTGTAGTCGTTAATAGCGGTTTTCAAGGATTCGTGGGTCTTTTGCACCGGTTTGCCCATCGTGCGGAACAGACCGATCAGCGTCGTGCCGGTCACAAGCATAAAGAACACAAACACGAGCAGAATAATCACGATTTTCGCGCAGACGTCACCGGTTGCCGCTTCCAGCGGATAGCCGAGCAACGCGCCGAACGCGCCGCCGCCGCGCAAAATTTTTCCCTCTTCAAACGCCTCACCGATGGCTTCGCCGTAACTGAATCCCTCGGTGGTCTGGAAGAAAATCTGAAGCGCGGCATTGACCATAACCATAAACAGCGCGCCCTCGGTGATTTTCACCTTCACGCCGCCGATGGATTTTTCCATTGACAAAATAATGGCGACGCCGGCCATCACAATCGGCAACAAAAACACGCCGATGCCAAACAGACCTCGCAAAAGTTTATGTAAGAAGAACCAAACCGCCTCGCCCTCAATAATCGAGAGGAATAAAATAAGCAAAGCGCCGGCAAACAGCAAGATAGCGGCAATCTGTCGGCTTCCGCTTTTTTCCGGCTGGCTTTTCGCCGGCGCTTTTTTCGCAGACTTCTTTTGAGCCATAATTACTCTCCTTTTCCTGTTTCGTCAATCATTGCATACAGCGCCGCCAGAGCCGCCGACAAAGAACCCACCTCGTCGATGAGTCCGCAAGCGACCGTCTCCGCTCCCTCGAGAATCGTCCCCATATCGGTGGTGAGTTCGTCGTTGTTTTGGGAGAGGCGCAAAAACTGTTGTTCGGAAATGTGCGAATGGGCGGTGACAAACCGCGTAATGCGCGCTTGCATCTTTTGAAAGTAGGCAAACGACTGCGGCACACCGAGCACCAACCCCGTTGTGCGAACGGGATGCACCGTCATGGTGGCGGAAGGCACGATAAACGACCGTTTCGCCGAAACCGCCAAAGGCACGCCAATCGAATGGCCGCCGCCGAGCACCAACGACACGGTAGGCTTTTTCATCCCTGCGATCAGTTCCGCGAGGGCAAGACCGGCCTCAATATCGCCGCCAACCGTGTTAAGAAGCACGAGCAGTCCCTCGATTTCGGGGCTTTCTTCCACCGCTATCAGCTGCGGAATGACGTGTTCGTACTTGGTGGTTTTGTTTTCGGAGGTAAGCGTATAGTGACCCTCAATCTGACCGATGATGGTCAGCGCGTGCACACAATGGCGACCGTCGCGCGTCGTTACCGCGCCGTCTTGTTCCGGCAGGTCGGTTTCGCGTTCATTCATTTCGGTTCCTCCCAAATCGTTTTGGGAGTAGAATGCCCGAAATGGCCACAAATATACAAGATATAGTATAACACAGGTTTTTGGAATAATCAAGAAAAAAAGCAAAAAAGCGCCGACAATGGGAGATTTTTTCGGTGTATTTTCGCGTTTTTCGCACACACTATCCCTAAAGGAGGGACAAATATGAACGAACGAAAGAAAAAGCCGCGTCCGTGGCAACGCGAACCGTCGGACGCACCGGATGTGATTTTCGGCGGCAAGCAGGGACAAAATGCTACTACCGGATTTTTCGGCATTCCCGGTGACGAGCGCCGCTATCCCGGAACAGGATTTTCGCCGCGAGTGGGATTGGATGAGTTGGCGGCAGGCAGTCCCCTTTGGCCGCACCAAAGCGACAAATAGAAAAAAGCGGACTCGGAAAATTTCCGAGTCCGCTTTTGTTTTTCGGTTATAATTTGTGGAACAAGCATTCCGGTTCCTGCGAGCCGGCGCCGCCGTGGGTAACCACAAGTCCGTAACTGACAACCAGCGCGGCAAAACACAGCGCAATTCCCACACCCACAAGCACGGCTTTGTTCTTGCCGGAGGCTTTCTTGCACAGTTCAATCCACACAAGCAAGCCGAGGAACGTAAGCATCGGTATGATGTCAAACGCATACCGCAGGTGCACACCTGCAAGGCAAAAATCCACGAATGCAAGGGCGATGGCACACACGGGAATATACAGGTACGACAACGTTTTTCCGAGGTCTTTTTTGAACGAGGTCACCGCCGCGGTAAACAGCGTACCGAGCGTTGTCGGGAACGCGAACGCACCAATCGAGCGATCTACGTAAACGTAGCGACCGTAGTTCATCTGTAGCAAACTGCGGCTCGGCATCGGCGGATTGCCGTCAAACGTGGGAAGCTGGAAGAAATAATGAATCATCGCATACCCGAACATTCCGCCGGAAAGCGAGTACAACGACACCTCATGCACCGTCAACTGGTACTTTTGTCCGAAGTCCAGCGGATTGCCGAAGCGCGCGTAGTTGTACCACATCATCAGTGCCGCGCCGATCATCACCGGAATCCCGAGCGCACACAAATCTTTCACCGCTTTTTTCCACTCAAACGGCTTGAGAATGTCAAAAAACACAATAGGCAGCGGCGCCAAGAACATCAGCGCCATCGTCGGGCGCGAGGCAACCGTTGCGACGTAGGACACACCGGCCAGCGCAAACACCGCATACCGCTTCCACGCCTTTTTGCACCGAAACGCCCGTAACACAAGATAGCAGAACAAAAAGCCCATTGCCGTCGCAGACAAAATCGGAATTTGGTACTGCTTCGAGTAACTGACGTGGAGATACACGCCGCTGACGGCGATGAGCACGAAAGACGCAAAACCCACCAGGAACGGCGACACTTTCGGCGCGAAACGCCGCGACCACTCGAACAGCGCGAGCGGAATGGTAAAACAGCAATAGATGGCCAAAATCAGACACGCAAGCACGTTGTTCGGCATTTCGCCGGTGAACAGATAGAACGGCAAATACACCGTAAACACCGGCGCAATACCGAAGTACATATAGTAATGTCCTTTGTAAAACGCGTGATCCCACAGATACAGCACGCCCTCGCGTGAGCCGGGATCATAGGGATTTTCAAGCGCGAGCAGTTCGTCCGATGCCTGAATATCCAGATACACCTGCCCTTTCAGCACGGCATCCGCCGCCTGCACGTAGTCCGGCTGTGTAAACAAGTCGAAACTTTCGGCGGTATACGGTCGTCCGCCGGCGCTCTTGGCAATACCGCAGTTGCGGACAGCCGGAAGACACAAACAAATGGAGAATACAACG
Organism: Acutalibacteraceae bacterium; assembly: GCA_045640165.1. Lineage (GTDB taxonomy): Bacteria > Bacillota > Clostridia > Oscillospirales > Acutalibacteraceae > RGIG426. The sequence goes on from JAZUEK010000083.1 coordinate 7,587, forward strand.
GCGACAATCAAACACACCGTTCGCCAAAACGGCTCTTGCAACCAGGCCACAAATTCGACCCAATCTTCAGAGAAACGTTTTTTTACAGATTTTTTCTTCGGCTTTCCGGCTACAGAAACGCTCGCCGCAATCGGATTTTTCTTCGGTTGTTTCATTGTCTCACCGCCTTTCTGTTTTTGTAAGTATATGTGCCCGTCAAGAGGCGACCGTCGTGAAATTGCAGAAATTCATTTCCCGCATCGGCGAAGGATTTTTTCGCAAGGCGCGGCGGACACCTCGCAGACGGGCTATGTGCCCGTCAAGAGGCGACCGTCGTGAAATTGCGGAAAAATACTCACCGATTAGATAGAGAGCTCTCTCGCGATGTCATACTGATCGCTCGGGAACGGCTTGCGCATCGACAGCGCCTGCTCGATGTCATAGTCGCGAATCATATCGTCCTGGCTCGCAACGACGCGGTTGCTCTTGCCGGCGATAAGCAGTTCCACCGCGTGGTGGCCCATCTCACTCGCCATTTTGCGGTCGAACGCCGTCGGCGAACCGCCGCGTTGCACGTGACCGAGAATCGTCGCGCGCGCTTCCGCGCCGGTGGCTTCTTGAATTTTCTGTGCCATCTCCACCGTGCCGCCGACACCCTCGGCCACCACGATGATAAAGTGTTTTTTGCCGGTGGCGGAAATCGCTTTGATGCGGTCGATAATGGCGACCAAATCAAACTTCATCTCCGGCACGAGAATCGCCGTAGCACCAACCGCCAAGCCGACGCCAAGCGCCAATTCGCCCGAACGGCGGCCCATCACTTCGACGAGGCTCACGCGATCGTGGGATTGCGCGGTATCGCGCAGTTTATCGATCATCTCCACGCAGGTATTCAGCGCGGTGTCGAAACCAATCGTATGTTGGCAGCAGGAAATGTCGTTGTCAATCGTGGCAGGAATACCGATACACGGAATGCCGTGACGGCAAAGATCCTGCGCACCGCGGAACGTACCGTCACCGCCGATGCACACAAGGCCCTCGATACCGTGTTTTGTGCAGATGTCCACACCCTTGCGCACGCCTTCTTCGTGGCGGAACGACTCGCTGCGCGCGGTATAGAGCATCGTGCCGCCGCGGTGGATGATATCCGCCACGGAACGAAGATCCATCGGCTCCACTTCGTCACGAATCAAACCGTGATAGCCGCGGTAGACACCCATCACTTCAATTCCACGGGAAATCGCGGTACGCACCACAGCACGCACCGCAGCATTCATACCCGGTGCATCGCCGCCACTTGTTAAAACACCAATTCTTTGAATGGACATTGTTCATATCCTCCTCAAACGCTTAAATTTTGTACAAAAATCACACTAAAAATTAAGTATAGCAGATTTTTTAACATTTCACAAGGGGTATTTTCGTTTTCCACCGAAAAACCCAAATTTCGACACGCTTAGTCTAATTTCGCCACGTTGTCGTCGCCCAAAATTCGACGCAGTTCTTTGAGGAGCTCCTCGTGCGGCTCCACAAAGCGGTCAGCAGGGACTTTCACCATCTTCCCCGTGTCGGTGAGGCGCAGATACAACGGCTCATTTCCCGAGAAATACCGAAGCACCGGCTGAATACTCTCCCACGCGGGACACTCACGCGACGGCAGACGCAGATACACGCCGTGACGCGGATTTTGCGCCGCATTCGACGATGCCGACGTCGGCGCCGATGCCGGTTCTTGCTTGACCGGCGCAGGCTTACGCACAGTGCGGCGGTCATCGCGCTGAAACACGTGCAGTTCTGCCGGTAGCGGCTCGCCCACCGGTGGCGCTTCCAGCACGCGGTCCACGGTCAATTTCACCTCTTCGTCCTCGCGCGCAGACACGCATCCGCAAAGAAGAAGCGGTTTACCGCTTTTCACAAGCGGCCGATACTGGGCATACATTTTCGGGAAAAACACCGCTTCCATCGCGACACGCGGATCCTCCACCGTTCCCGATGCCATTTGGACGTTTTGACGGGTCATTCGCTCGCGAAGCGACGTGATAATACCGAGCACCACAACGTTTTTGCCGTCTACGGCGTCGTTTCCTTTCTCCTCCGCTTCGGCGAGAATATCGTCAAGGCGCGAGAGCCGCTCGTCTTCATACAGCACGTTATACGGCGACAGCGGATGACCGGAGAGATACATTCCCGTCGCCTCTTTTTCCATCGCGAGCAGGTCTTCAAGCGGATATTCGTCGCACACGGGCAACTCCTGCTCGGACGACCCTCCGAGACTATCGTCGTCAAAGAAGCCGATTTGCCCCTCAATGTCGCGGCGACGACCGCTGTCCAGTTCATCCCAAATCGTATCAAAATTTTCGAGCATCTGGCGGCGGTTGGCAAAAAGACCGTCGAGCGCGCCGCATTTAATCAGCGTTTCGAGTGCGCGGCGGTTAAACTCCGTATACCCGTTCATACGACGGCAAAAATCCATAAAGGACGTAAATTCCCCGTTTCGCTCCCGTTCGGAGACAATGCGGTCAGCGGCGGCGCGGCCCATATTTTTGACCGCAAGCAAACCAAAGCGGATATCGTTTCCCTCCACCGCGAAATCGGCAAAGCTGTGGTTGACCGACGGCGGCAACGTGCGGATATTGAGCCGCGCGCACTCGTCGCGATAACGGGCGACTTTGCCCTCGAACAACGCGCCGGAGAGAAGCGCCGCCATATACTCGCGCGGATAAAGGCATTTGAGATAGGCGGTGCGATACGCCACCACCGCATACGCGGCAGCGTGGGATTTGTTGAACGCATACGACGCGAACGCCGTCAACTGGTCAAACAGCGTATCCGCAATTTTAGCAGGCACGCCGCGTTTCACACACCCATCCACCGACACGTCGCCGTCGGTCGTGCCGTGTATAAACACTGCGCGTTCTTTTTCCATCACGTCGTGCTTTTTCTTGCTCATTGCGCGGCGCACGATATCGGCGCGCCCGAGCGAATAGCCGGCGAGATCGCGGAAAATCTGCATCACCTGCTCCTGATAGATGGCGACGCCGTTAGTCACGCCCAAAATCGGACGAAGCGAGTCGTGGAGATAGGCTGTTTTTTCCGGCTCATTGCGGTTTTTGATGTATTGCGGAATGGAATCCATCGGGCCGGGACGATACAGCGAAATCGCGGCAATAATGTCCTCAAACGTCGTCGGTTTCATCTGGCTCATCAGCCGTTTCATTCCGCCCGACTCCAGTTGGAACACACCCTCGGTATGCCCTTTCTGGAGCATCGCATACACGCGCGGCTCTTCAAGCGACACCTTGGTAATATCGAAATCCGGCGTATGACGGCGAATCAGTTTTTCCGCATCGTCAATAATCGACAAGTTGGAAAGCCCCAAAAAGTCCATTTTGAGCAAGCCCAATTCGTCGAGCGTCGTCATCGTATACTGCGTTGCCGCCGCCTCGCCGTTTAGACACAACGGCACGTATTCGTCCACCGGTTTGGCGGTAATCACCACGCCGGCGGCGTGGGTCGAGGCGTGGCGAGGCATCCCCTCCACTTTTCGGGCGGTGTCGATGAGTTTTTTCACCTGGGGATCTTCGTCCACGAGTTCTTTTAGGTCAACCGAAATTTCCAGCGCCTTGTCGAGCGTGATTTTGAAATCGAACGGCACCATTTTGGCGACTTTATCCGACACGGCGTACGGAAGCCCCATCACACGCGCTACGTCGCGGATAGCGGCGCGGGCTTTCATCGTTCCGAACGTGACAATCTGTGCCACGTGGTCCGCACCGTATTTTTCGATAACGTAGTCCACCACCTGCTGACGCTGACGGTCGGAAAAATCCACGTCGAAGTCGGGCATACTCACCCGTTCGGGATTTAAGAATCGCTCAAACAGCAAATCGTATTTGAGCGGATCAATGTCGGTAATACCAATGCAATACGCACAAAGGCTGCCGGCGCCCGAGCCACGGCCGGGGCCGACGGGAATTCCGTGCGTTTTGGCATAATTCACGTAGTCGAACACGATGAGATAGTAATCGACGTACCCCATCTGCTCCACCACGTCCATTTCATAGCGAAGACGCGCTTTTGCCTCCTCGCTCGGGTTCTCGAAACGACGGGAAAGCCCCTCTTCGCAAAGGCGCTCGAAATAGGCGGTACTGTCGCCGCCGGGCGCGTCGTAGTGGGGCAATTTCGTCTTGCCGAACTCGAACGTGACGTTACACCGCTCGGCGATTTTAGCGGTATTCTCCACCGCCTCCGGAATTTGAGGGAACAGCGCGCGCATCTCATCTTCGGATTTGAGATAAAACTCGTCCGTCTCGAACGCAAGTTCCGGCGGATCATCGAGTGTCCGCCCCGTTTGGATACAAAGCAAAACGCGCTGGGTATCCGCATCCTCTTTCGTTAAGTAGTGCGCGTCGTTGGTGCACACCACGGGGATATCCAGTTCACTGGAAAGCCGCAAAATTTGCGGATTGATTTGTTTTTGTTCGGCGATGCCGTGGTCTTGCAGTTCGAGAAAATAGTTGTCCGCGCCAAACACGGTTTTATACCATTTCGCCGTCTCTTTCGCCTTGTCGTAATCTCCAGCGGTCAGCGCACGCGGCACTTCGCCGGCGAGGCACGCCGACAGCGCGATAAGCCCACCGTGATATTTTTCGAGCAATTCACGGTCCACACGGGGTTTAACGTAAAAGCCCTCCATATGCGCCACGGAAACAAGTTTGATGAGGTTCTGATAGCCCTCGTTGTTTTCGCAAAGCAGCACAAGGTGATTATACTCGCGGTCAAAAGCGTGTTCTTTATCTTTCCGACCGCGCGGCGCCACGTAGACCTCGCACCCGATAATGGGGCGAATCCCCTGTTTTTGCGCCTCTTTATAAAATTCCACCGCGCCGTACATCACTCCATGGTCCGTAACGGCAACGGCGGTCTGTCCGAGTTCTTTGGCACGAGAACAAAGCCCTTTGATCCGGCAGGCGCCGTCCAAAAGGCTGTATTCGCTATGTACGTGTAAATGCACGAACGACATAGAGGGTTCCTCGTTTCAAAAAAATCAGAATGCCTGAATCGACATCGTATATTCGCTCGGGGTCATCCCCGTCACCTGCTTGAAGTGGCGCGAGAAATAGTGCACCGATGCATAGCCGAGATAATCGGCGATTTCGGTAATGTTATAATTGCCCTCGCGCATCATCTGCTTGGCGGTCTCCACTTTCAGCAAGCGGTAGTACTCCATAACACCGTAACCGGTGACCAGTTTGAACGTAGTTTTAAGGTTGGTCGCGCTTTGGGCAGAGAAATGGCACACGTCGTCAAACGTGAGGTTTTCCGGCACGTTGGATTTCATATACTCAATCACACGATGCACCAACTGGTTGTTGGTACGCACTTTGAGCGACGACATCGGCTTTTGCGCCTCCGGCGCGCCGTTGCCGCGGCGAAGCAGGCGAATCAGCAGAGTTTCAAGAAGAAGTCCTACCATCTGTTCGCTGCCGGCTTCCGGGCTTTCCGCGCGTTCCAATTTGCTGGTATACGGGTCGTTCAGCGGCGACGAAAACGCACCTTGCGCCTCTTTGACAATCATCGAAAGCAGCCGTTTTTCCGAATCGCCCACCGTCAACCGCTTGCCGGAGAACCATTCCATTGCCGGCGATTTACACCCAAACGACAACACCACCATATTCGGCGCAACCATACCGTTGGCAACCGCGGCGTGCATCGAGTTCGGTTTGTGGAAGAAAATCTCGCCCTGACGAAGCGCATACCGCACGTCATCCGACAGCACGGTTGCCTCGCCCTTATCCACGTAGACGAGTTCCCAGAAATCGTGTTTTTCGGCGGCAAAGTTAAAGTTCTTGCCGTACTCGAAATAGTGAACGGTCACAAGATAGTCCACTTCAATCGTTTTTTCCAAAAGCGTCTTTTCGTATCCCATATCCGTTCTCCTTACACAATGTAGTTCAGTTGCCCGATGACCTGTCCGTCTTTGAGGAACAGGCGCGGCACACGCTTGCCGATTTCGCAAACGGCTTCGTAGTTAATCGTTCCCGACCAAGAGGCAAATTCCTCCACGGAAATTTCCGCGTCGCCGTCACGCCCGAACGCCACAGCAGTCATATCCGCGCACACGTTCGGCACGTCGGTTACGTCCAGCATACTTTGGTCCATACACACCCGACCGCACAGTGGCACGCGTTTGCCACCGAGAAGCATCACCGCTTTGTTGGACAACTGACGAGAATATCCGTCGGCATATCCCACCGGCACGGTGGCAATGGTGGTAGGACGGTCGGTTTTGTAGGTGCGCCCGTAACTGATTGTCTCGCCGACCGGCACTTCTTTCACCATCGACACGCGCGTTTTCATCGACATCACCGGGCGAAGCGGCAAAAGCGGTTTCATAAACTCCGACGGCATTAATCCGTAGAGAATGAGCCCCGGGCGCACCATATCGAGGTGCATTTCGGGAAAACGCAAGGTCGCCGCACTGTTACAGCAATGGCGCAAAGCAAAGGTCACGCCGCGTTCTTTCAGTTTTTCAATCGCCTCGGTGAAGCGAGCGAACTGCAACCGGGTAGACTCCTCGCCGTCCGGTTCATACGACACGGCAAAGTGGGTAAAAATGCCCTCGGCGCAAAGATGCGGCAAGCGCGCAATCTCCGCCATTTCGGAAAGAGTGGCTTCGTCCGTTTTTGCATCGCGGTAAACGAAACCGACACGGGACATACCGGTATCCACTTTCAGGTGCACGCGCACGGTGACGCCCTCTTTTTCGGCACGGGCGTTCAGGTCGCGGCCGTAGGCGGCGTTGACCACCGCTTGGGTAAGACAGTAACCGGACAGCCGCACCGTCTCCTCCACCGGCGTATACGAGAGGATGAGAATCGGCTCGACAATACCTGCCTGCCGCAACTGGATAGCCTCTTCGATGTTGGACACGCCGAACCACGACGCGCCCTCTTCTTTCAGCATTTTGGCGCACGCTACCGCACCGTGACCGTACCCGTCGGCTTTGACGATACCCATCACGTTGCAATCGGGGCGCACGACGGCGCGAATCTTTCGAAAGTTGTCCGAAAGTGCATCCAAGTCAATCTCTGCCCACGTCCGTTTCAACCAATGTTCCAAAACGGCTTCCTCCCTTGATATAGCGCGGTTTGCGCCGTATAAAACAGAATAAGACGGCGAATTTTGTACCATCTTGAAAAATCCGCCGTCTTATAGTATACAATTTTTAGTCCAAAAATGCAACCCTTTTTTCGGGGTTTTTCGCACTTTTCAGATACTTTCGTCACTGTCCGGCGGCAACAACGCCACCTCGTTACACAGCGACTCGATTTCCTCTTCGGAAAAGCGCGGTTTGCCGCCGAGATAGGTCAAAAATTCCACGTTACCGTTTTGCCCGTGAATCGGCGACACTGTAAGCCCTTGGAGATACAAGCCATTTTCCGCCGCATCCGAGAGAATCCGCAAAAACAGCGGCGGAAGCAACGCTTTGTCTTTTGGCACACCGTTTTTGCCGAGGTCTTTTTGCGGCAACTCAAACTGCGGCTTGATGAGGCAGATGCACACACCATCCTCTTTCAGCACAGCGCGCATCGCCGGGAAAATCTTTTTGAGCCCGATAAACGACACGTCACAAGTAACGAGATCCACCTGCTCGCCGAGCAGTTCCGCCGTCAGGTACCGCGCGTTTTGACGCTCCATTACCACCACGCGCGGATCTTGCCGCAGGCGCCATTCAAGAATGCCGTACGCCACGTCCACCGCAAACACTTTTGCCGCACCGTTTTGCAAAAGGCAATCGGTAAATCCGCCATTGGAAGCGCCGATATCGCAGGCGATGAGCCCTTTGGCATCCACCCCGAAAAACGGGAGCGCTTTTTCAAGTTTATAGCCGGAGCGACTGGCGTATTTCTTTGCCTTTTCGCGCACGGTCAGCACCGTGTCCTCCGCAAGCATCGTTCCGGCGTTGACCACCGGCAATTCACCGGCAAACACGCGACGTTCCATCAAAAGCGCCTCCGCTTCCTTTTCGGTAACACCGCATTGGGCGGCAACCAACACGTCTGCTCTCACTTTTGCCATGGTCAACCCTCCTTTTTCTCCGTTTTATCGAAATGTTGCTCTTCAAAATACGCGCGCACCGCTTTCGCGGCCGGCAAGGTCATTCCCTTTACTCCCGCTAACGCTTCCTCGCTCGCCTCTTTCACGCCTTTCAGCGAGCCGAACGCTTTAAGAAGTGCTTCAGCGCGCGTCTTGCCCACGCCCGGAATCTCCGTAAGCGTCGTGCGTACACGGCTTTTTCCGCGCGTTTTTCGGTGATATCCGATGGCGGCGCGGTGAACCTCTTCCTGTATCGTAGACAACAGTGTAAAGGCAGAACGCTTTGCAGAAAGCGCCAGTTCCTCATCTCCTGCCGTCACGGCGCGCGTGCGGTGGCGGCTGTCTTTCACAAGGCCAAACAGCGGCACGTCCCACTCAAATGCCTCTAAAACCGGCGCAACGGCGGCAACCTGCGCTTTTCCACCGTCAAGGAAAATTACATCGGGTTTACGGCCGAATCCATCCGGTTCGCCCTCGTGCTCCACGTATTCGTTGAGCCGACGAGACAGCACCTCGCGTAATGCTGCAGGGTCGTCGCCTCCGCCTGCCAACTGCAAGCGAAATTTGCGGTAGGATTTTTTGTCCGGTCGCCCGTTTTCAAAGACCACCATCGCGGCAACCGTCTCCTGCCCCGCGGTGTGGGAAATATCGTAGCACTCAATAACCGACGGCACGGCGGAAAGCCCCAAAAGCGCCTGTAATTCCGACAGCGCGGCGGCATCGTGTCCACGCGTTCCCTCGCTCCACGCAAGGTATTCGGCGGCATTGCGGCACGCCATACGGCACAGTTCCGCCTGCTCGCCGCGTTCCGGCACGTGAAGCGTCACCTTGCGCCCGGCTTTTTCGGACAACCATCGCGTCAACAGTTCCGCATCTTCCGCCGCTTCGCACAGCGTAATTTGCGACGGAATGCGGTCGCTGTTGTCGTAATACCGGCGCAAAAACTCCGAGAGAAACGCGGCGTTCTCCTCCGGCAAATCGAGCAAAAATTCCCGTTTACCGGACAGCGCCCCGTGCGTAAACGAAAACACCTGCACGCAGGCGTTTTGCGCCCCAACGGCAAGGCCGATAACGTCTTGCTCTTTGATACGGGAACGCACCACTTTTTGCTTGTCTGACAACCGACGAATGGCAAAAAGTTTGTCGCGCAATTCAGCAGCTTTTTCAAAATCCTCCGCTTCGGCGGCGGCATTCATCCGCTGTTCGAGCGTTTTTTGCATCGTATCTGCGCCGTTTAAGACGTAATCCACCGCCTCTTCCACGCGCGCTTGGTAATCTGCCTCTGTCACTTTACCGGTGCAGGGTGCACAGCACTGACCGATGTGGTAGTTTAAGCACGGGCGTTCGTACGCCGTGGGTTTGCGCCCGTAAGCAAGCGGTCGATTGCAGGTGGCGAGTTTGAACACTTTGCACGCCTCGTCCACCGCTTGTTTCAGGCTAAACGAACTCATATACGGACCGAAATAGTCCGCGCCGTCATCCGTTTGCTGTTTGCATTCGGAAACACGGGAAAAGGGCGGCTTTGTTACGCGCAGGTAGCAATAGCCCTTGTCGTCTTTTAAAAGAATGTTGTATTTGGGGGAATATTGCTTAATCAGCGAGCATTCGAGCACGAGCGCCTCAAACTCGCTCCCCACTACCACGACGTCGAAATCCGCTACGTGATCCACCATACGACGGACTTTTTCGGTATGATTCGTGTCGCTTCCGAAATACTGGCTAACGCGGTTTTTCAGCGCTTTCGCTTTGCCGACATAGATGATTTTACCGCTCTTATCGCGCATCAGATACACGCCGGGCTCCAGCGGCAAATTCATCGCCTTTTTGCGAAGCGTTTTGATATGGGACTCGTCGCGCATCGGTGCGCCTCCTTTCTAAAACCTAAAAAGCACAATCGTCCGAAGGGACGATTGTGCTTTCTGCATACAACAACTCAGTCGGCGAAGCCGGACTCCACGAGGTGCACAAGGCTTTCCACCGCGGCGGTTTCGTCCGCGCCGTCCGCCAGAATGCGGATAGACGTGCCGCCCACAATGCCGAGCGAAAGAACGCCGAGAAGGCTCTTTGCGTTGACGCGACGATCTTCTTTCTCGACCCAAATCGAGGACTTAAACTCGTTGGCTTTCTGGATGAAGAAGGTGGCCGGACGGGAGTGAAGACCAACTTGGTTTTGAACCATAACGTCTTTGGTGCACATAAGCGGAATCTCCTTTTCAAAAGCAGTATCGAGACATTTTCTGCCCCGTTATTTACTACTCATATTATACCACAAAAGCCTGTTTCGTCAACGGATTTTCGACAAACAACCCGTCCGAATATGCATTTTTGTATATCTGCAACAAATTTAACAACAGGTTTCGCCGGATTTTGTGAATTTTCACAACGAAAAAACGGGATTTTTGTGAAACACGCTGTCAATTCTCGTCCAATTCGGCGGCGGCTTCGTCCTTTTCGGCGTTTTTTTCCAAAAACGCGCAATCTTTGTCGGTCAAATCGTACCGTTCGAGCATATCCGGACGATGTTTGGCGGTGCGGAGCAGCGATTGCTCGTGCCGCCATTTTTGGATGTTGGCATGGTGGCCGGTCAAAAGGATTTCCGGCACTTCTCTCCCCTCCCACACAGCAGGACGGGTGTATTGCGGATACTCTAAAAGACCGGAAAAGTGGCTTTCATCCTCAAAACAAGCATCTTCCGACAGCACACCGGGCACCATCCGCGAAATGCAGTCTACAAGCACGAGCGCCGGCAGTTCGCCACCGGTCAGCACGTAGTCACCGATAGAAATTTGTTCGTCCACAAACGCATCGATAATGCGCTCGTCAATGCCCTCATAGTGACCGCACAGCACGCAGAGGTTGTCCATTTTTGACAGTTCTAACGCACGCTGTTGGGTCAGTGTCTTCCCCTGCGGCGACATATAAATCAGATGCGGACGGCAACCAACTTCCTCGCACACAGCGCGAAAGCAATCCGCCACCGGCTGCGCATTGAGAATCATTCCCTGCCCACCGCCGTAAGGATAATCGTCCACCTGGTTTTGGCGGTTGGTCGTATAGTCGCGGATTTGGTGGCATTTGACAGTCAGCACACCTTTTTTCTGCGCTCGACCGAGAATGCTTTCGGAAAACACCCGATCGCACATCTCGTCAAACAACGTTAAAATATCAATCCTCATCGCTTAAAAGTCCTTTTATGGGGGTAATTTCAATAAAACCGCCATCCACGTTTACGGCTTTCACAAATTCCGGCACAGCCGGAATCATCACCTCGCGCCCGTCATCCGCCATTGTAACGTGGTAGATATTCTGGACACCCGGCGTCGTCACATCCGCGATTTCGCCGTAAGTCTCACCGGTCGCGGCATCTTTGACCGCAAGACCGATTAAATCGCTGATAAAATACTGCCCTTTCGGCAGTTTTACGTCTTTGCGAGAGAGATAGAGCACCCGTCCGCGGTAGGTTTCCGCCGCTTCTACGGTATCCACCCCGTTCATCTTGACGAGCACCATACTTTTATGCGGACGAGCAGCGATTTTCATCGCCTCTTTGCCCTCTTTATCCAAATAAATCGTTTTGAGTTTTGCAAACACAGCCGGGCTGTCACACCAGCACTCAACGCGCATTTCGCCGCGCACGCCGTGGGTTCCCACCACTTTGCCTGCTTCTAAAAACGGTTGTTTCGGCATACGGTTCTCCCCTTATCCGTGGTATTGATGCTCCGCTTTGCACACGACGTTCAAACGAGGGTCGGTCAAGCGCAAGCGGCGCTGAATTTCGTCTTTAAGCGTGGCCTCTCCCTCATAGCCGAAGGGAATGACCACGTCGAACAGTACGTTTGTATGCGTTTCGCCGAACACCACGCGAAAATCGTGCATCGACAAACGCGCGTCGATGTCACCGAGCACGGTTTCGGTCAGCACTTTTAAGCGGTCAACCGCCTCGTTGCCCACCTCGACGGGGTCCATATGGATACAGGCAACGGCGTGGAATCGCTCCATCATATCCGCCTCGATACAGTCGATAACATCGTGGCTTTTTAAGATATCCTCGTGGGCAGGCACCTCCGCGTGAAGCGAAATAATCACGCGTCCGGGGCCGTAGTTATGCACCATCAAATCGTGGATGCCCACGACACCGTCATAGGAAAGCACCATCTCGCGGATTTCTTTCACCATTTCGGGGTCGGGAGCTTGACCTAAAAGCGGCGATATGCTCTCTTTCATCACCGAAATGCCGGTAAGAAGCACCAACACCGCCACCAAAAGGCCTACGTAACCGTCGATTTTCAGCCCGGAGAATTTTTCAACAAGCACCGCCACCAACACGAACGAGGTAGACAGCACGTCGTTGCGGCTGTCTTTTCCGGTGGCGAGCACGGTGTCGGAACTAATGCGCGTGCCGATGTTCTTATAAAACACCGCCATCCACAGTTTCACCACAATCGCGGCAATAAGAATACCGAGCGCCAGCCACGAAGCATCCGTGGCTTCCGGATGAAAAATTTTCCCCACAGACGACTTGCCGAGTTCAAAGCCGGCAAGCAAAATGAGCACACCGAGAATGAGGCCGGAGAGGTATTCCATCCGTCCATGGCCAAACGGGTGCTCGTCATCCGGCGGCGCTTCCGCCAACTTAAACCCAAGCAACGTAATCACCGCGGAAGCCGCGTCCGACAAGTTGTTAAACGCATCCGCAATCACGGAAACCGCACCGGACAGCACACCGGCAAACAATTTACCTAAAAACAGTAAGACGTTCGCGGCGATACCGCAAATACCGGCCATTTTTCCGTAAGCGGAGCGCACCGTCGGGTCTTTGACGTTCTCCGGGTCTTTTATAAAACAACGAACGAAAAAATTCGTCATAAAACTCCCCTCTTATCCCTCGATAAGCGCCTTGGCATCCGCTTTAAGCGCTTCGGCAAGCGCCACCGCTTCCTCACGCGTTTTGCCGGTGGCGGTAATATAGGCTTTCACTTTCGGCTCGGTGCCGGACGGGCGCACAATCACGCTCGCGTTATCCTCCAAATCGAAGACAAGCACCTCCGACTGCGGCAGAGTAATCGGCGTTTTTTCGCCGGTTACAACGTCCAGCGACTCGCGCGCGCCGTAGTCGGCAAAGCGCACGGTTTTCTTGCCGCCGAACGATTTCGGAAAATCGGCGCGCAATTTCGCCATTAAATCGCGCATCGCATACATACCTTTTTCGCCCTCGAACATCACGTTGAGCATTTGGTGCTCATACACGCCGAACTCGTCGTACAGTTCCGAAAGCACGTCTAAAAGGCTCTTGCCCTGCAAGTGGTAGTACGACGCCATTTCGCAGATAAGCATCGACGCGACCACCGCGTCTTTGTCGCGCGCGTGAGTGCCGGCCAAATAGCCGTAACTCTCCTCGAAACCGAGTTGATAGCGCTCGGGGGTTCCGGCGTCGGAGAGCGCGGTAATCTGCTCGCCGATATACTTAAAGCCGGTCAGCACATAGCGCATCTCGCAGCCGTATTTGGCGGCAATCGCCTGGGTCATCTTGGACGACACAATGGTGCTCACCGCAACGGGGTTTTCGGGCAACGTCCCCTCCGCTTTGCGAGAGGAGAGAATATAGTTGAGCAGCAGGCAGCCCACCTCGTTGCCGGACAGCAGCGTGAAATCGTCGCCGTCTTTCACGGCGATACCCACACGGTCACAGTCGGGGTCGGGCGCAAGCAGTAAATCCGCAGGAACGGTTTTCGAAAGCGCCATGGCGCACTCGAAACTCTGGCGAATTTCCGGGTTCGGATACGGTGCCGTCGGGAAGTTGCCGTTCGGCAGTTCCTGCTCCGGCACAACGGTCACGGTTTTGAGCCCGATGCGGTCAAAAATCGCGCGCACCGGCTTGTTTCCGGCGCCGTGAAGCGGCGTGTAAATCACCGAAAGGCCGGCTTTTGCGCACACGTCTTTGTGAATTTGCTGTGTCTGCACGCGGTCGAGGAAGGCGTTCATCAGATCGTCTCCCACCACGGTGACAAGGCCGTTTTCCACCGCCTCGTCAAAGGTGAGAAGCGCGGTTTTTTCGAACATATCGTGTGCGGCGATGGCATCCATCACCTCACCGGCGGCAACCTCGGTCATTTGACCGCCGTCCTCGCCGTAGCACTTATAGCCGTTGTATTTCGCCGGATTGTGGGACGCAGTCACCATAATTCCGGCCTGACAGCCGAGTTCGCGCACCATAAACGACAACACCGGTGTGGGCGCTAATTCCGGCACGATAAAGACGTGCACACCTGCCGTCGCCAACACACGCGCCGATTCTTTCGCGAAGAGGTCGGATTTCACACGGGAATCGTAGGAAATCGCCACCGCCGCTTTGTCATAATGGGCGCGAAGATAATCCACAAGTCCTTTAGTCGTGCGGCGAATGGTGTAGATGTTCATACGGTTGCACCCGGCACCGAGCACGCCGCGCAGTCCGCCTGTTCCGAACGCGAGTTCACGGTAAAAGCGGTCGCGGATTTCCTCGTCGTTACCGGCGACAGAGCGCAATTCGTCGATTAAATCGGCATCGTCCGTCGCGTTTTCGCACCAAAGCGCATATTGTTCTTCGATTGAAAGCGTTTTCATCGAAAAGTCCCCTTTTTATTTTTTGCAGAGTTTCGCAAAACGCGGATCTTTGGACGCGCGCACTTTTTCGAGCAACTCGTCGTCGCTGATCATCGAGATACGACCTTGCTCATACTCTTCGTCCACCCACTCTTTGATAGAAACGACCAACGGGTCGTTTTTGGCGACCAATTCGTCGTCCGGCAGGCGGAAGAACTGGTTAATCCAGCAAGCAACGCCGGCAAGACCGGACGTGTTACTCACCGCGACCGAAGCCGGGCGGTTCAGCAGGGTTTTGGTATCGAAAATATTATAGATTTCCTCATCTTTCAGCAGACCATCCGCGTGGATACCGGCACGAGTGAGGTTAAAGTGCGAGCCGACGAACGGCGTCATCGGCGGCAGTTCGTAGTTGGTTTCTTTCACGATATAGTCGGCGATTTCGGTGGTAACCGTCGGGTCCATGCCGTCCATCGTGCCTTTGAGCGAGGCATACTCGAACACCATCGCTTCCAGCGGCACGTTACCGGTGCGCTCGCCGATACCGAGCAGCGAGCAGTTGACCGCGCCGGCGCCGTACAGCCACGCGGTAGACGCGTTGGCAACGCCTTTGTAGAAGTCGTTGTGACCGTGCCATTCGATCATCTCGCTCGGCACGCCGGAATACTGCTGTAAACCGTAGATGATACCGGACACCGAACGCGGCAACGACACGCCGGCAAACGGCACGCCGTAACCCATCGTATCGCAGGCGCGGATTTTCACCGGCACGCCGTAACGGTCGGACAGTTTCATCAGTTCGGTTGCAAACGGCACCACAAAGCCATAGAAATCGGCACGGGTGATATCCTCGAAGTGGCAACGCGGACGAAGACCGGCTTGGATGGCTTCTTCCACCACAGCGAGGTATTTTTCCATCGCCTGCTTGCGGTTGAGTTTCATTTTGCGGAAAATATGGTAGTCGGAGCAACTGACAAGAATACCCGTTTCGGGGATATTCAGGTTGCGCACGAGTTCAAAGTCTTTTTTGGACGCACGAATCCACGTCGTAATCTCCGGGAAATCGTAGCCGAGGTCCATACATTCTTGCAGCGCGGCGCGGTCTTTCTCCGAATAGACGAAAAACTCCGTCTGGCGAATAATACCCTTTTTACCGCCGAGGCGATGGAGCATTTTATAGATGTCCACCATCTGTTGCGTCGTATACGGCGTACGGGATTGCTGACCGTCGCGGAACGTCGTGTCGGTGATATAGATATGCTCCGGCATATTCATCGGCACGCGGCGGAAGTTGTAGGCAATTTTCGGCACTTCCGTATACGGGAACATCTCACGGAACAGCTCCGGCTCGGATACGTTTTGCAATTCAAAACTGTACGGGTCTTGCTCCAATACGTTAGTATGCGGATTTATTTTAATTTCTTGCATAAGGTTTCCCTCGCTTTCTGTAATCTCGTTTATACGTTCACCATGGCAATCAGCAATTTTGCCGAGCGCCGGGCGGCTTTTTCCAAAAAGTTATCCGAACAGCCGGCGGCATCGTTTTCCGCCAAGTCGGACACCTCGCGGACGATGAGGAACGGCACGCCGTTCGCCGTGGCAACCTGCGCAACGGCGGCGCCTTCCATTTCGGCAACGGTGGCATCGAACTCGTCGCGAATTTTGAGTTTCAGCGCCGTGTCGTCCACGAACACGTCGCCGCTCGCCACCGTTCCGCAAAGCACGCGGTGGCCGGTTTTGTTTTCGGCGCCTTTCATAAAGCGGTCGATAAGCGCGCGGTCGGCATAAAAACGGGTGGGCACGGTATCGTCTCCTCCGCCGCCGATATAGCCACGGACGTGGCCGAACGCCGTAATATCAAAATCGTGGTGGAGCGCCGATTCGGAAAGCACGATGTCCCCCACTTGCAACTCTTTGGCGAGTCCGCCGGCAACGCCGGTATTGACGAGCGCATCCACGTGATAGCGGTCGATAAGAATCTGCGCCGCCATCGCCGCGCACACCTTGCCGACACCGCACTGGGTAAGCACCACGTCGGCATCACCTAATTTTCCGCTGTAATACGCGCGGCCGGCAACGGTTTCGGACACAACGTCGGTCATCGCCGACAACAGCGCCGCGATTTCTTCTTCCATCGCGCCGATAAGACCCCATTTCAAGGCGCACTACCCCCTTATAAAACACTTACCGCTTATTTTATCATATTATTTTTATTTTTTCAAGTATTTTATAGGCTTATGGCTTGCGAAATGCGGAAAGTTGTGGTATATTGGTCTGCGAGGTGAACAAAATGACCGAAGAACGCATCGCCCGTATCAACGAATTGGCAAAAAAATCCCGTGAGGTCGGCCTGACCGAAGCCGAAAAAGCCGAACAAGCCGCACTCCGCGCCGAATACATCAAAGGCTATACCCAAAATCTCCGCGCCCAACTCGACAACACCTATATCGTGGATGAGCAGGGAAACAAGCAAAAACTGAAAAAGAAAAAATAATCGACGAAAAATGCAAAAAAAAAAAAAACATTGACATTTTTGGTTAATTATGGTATATTATTTGGGATGGGTATACACACAGAATGAAAGGAGTTTCCACGAATGAAACTACTGGAATCCGGCGAGATGTACCTCGAAACCATCCTCATTCTCTCTAAGCAAATGAAACGCGTCCACGCTGTGGATATCGCGGAATATATGGGGTTCTCAAAGCCCTCTGTCAGCCGCGGTTTGGCTCGTCTTAAAGCCGACGACTATATTCTCGTCAAAGAGAATTGCAACTGTGTGTGGCTCACCGAAAAAGGCAAAGAAGTCGCCGAGCGCATTTACGAACGGCACCTGGTGATTACCGAGATGCTGTTGCGTATCGGTGTCTCCCCCGAAAACGCCGCGGCGGATGCCTGCAAAATCGAACACGATTTGAGCGACGAAACTTTTGAACTGCTCAAAAAACACGCCGAAACGCTTAAATAAAAACACAAAAACACCCGACCACCGGTCGGGTGTTTTTTTCTGTCATTTTTCGATAAGCGTCAACTTATCGTTTTCGGCGGCGGCATCGCGCAGCACCGCGAGCACTTGCTCGCCCTGCTCGCTTTGCACCGTTCCGCGCACTTTGACGGTCGTTTCGGGAAGCGAAGTGAGCACGTCAAAAAGCGCGTCTAAATTGTTGCCGTAATAGTCGGGAAGCGGAAACTTACGGGCAAAATACTCGTGGACGTTCGGCTTCGAAATCCGCCGCGCACAAAGGGTTACCTCGTTCATTTCGGCTCCACCTTTCCTCCGTTCACCACGTATTCGGTAAAGGTTTCGTAGTGGTCATCGGTGTAAAAATAGCGGCCGTCGGTCGAGAAAACCAACCGTTTGGCGCCACGCGATTTGCCTTTTGTATCAATATCGCATTCGGTATACGAGCCGCCGGACGGCAAGATTTTTTCGTAGTTGCCGAACCGGTCGCCGCCAATGGCCGCGCCTTTCTTATAGCGATCCAGCGCGCCACCGCTCCAACCGAGCGCCTGCGCCTGTTTTTTGGTGATATAGTTTTGCGGCAAGCGGCCGTACACGTCAAGATACAGCACCACGCGCTCTAAATCGTAATACGAGCCGTTTTCGTCCACCGCGATTTGGTGTTCGGTGGTTTTGCGAGCGGTCGTGCTTTTGCGCGCAACCGTCTGCTGGGTCGTGACTGTGTAAGTGGTACTTTCCGTAGACGAGACGACGGTTGTTTCGTCGGCCGAAAGCGTGGTCACCGACGACGTTTCGCTTACGTCGCCGTTTTGGGGCGCTTTGGGCGCGAACAGCGGAAACGCAATGACCCCGAGCACCAACACAAGCAACAAAATCAACGTCGTTACTTTCGATTTGTTCATACGCTCACCTCAAGTGGAAAAGCAGGTCACACGACCTGCTTTTTTGGTTTATTTTGCGGTCACAACCACGCTGTCGTCTTCCCCCACCGAAAGTGCAAACGCTTTCGGCGGCGTGTCGTAGAGTTCGACAAGTTTCGCGGCAATCACGTCTTCCACCTCGCGGCGAATGGCCGAGCGCAAATCGCGCGCGCCGCGTTTGCCGCCGTGGGTTTTCTTCGCCAATGCCTCACACACGGCGCGATCCCACGAAAAGGCGATGTCGCGTTCTTTCAGCGGTTCAACAAGCTCCGACAGCATCAAATCGGCGACGTCGGCGTATTCCTCCACCGACAGCGGACGGAAATACACCACCTCGTCCACACGGCTCAAGAATTCCGGCCGCAGGAAATCGGACAGCGCTTTCACTGCTTTGTCGCGCGCACCCTGCTCCTGCGTTTTGCCGAAGCCGAGCAGATTTTCGCCGACGTTACTGCCGGCGTTGGAGGTCATCACAATCACGGTATTCTCGAAGTTGACCACGCGGCCGTGTGCATCGGTTACGCGGCCCTCATCGAGGATTTGAAGCAAAATATTGAGCACGTCCGGGTGCGCCTTTTCGATTTCGTCGAAGAGCAGCACCGAATAAGGTTTGCGGCGCACTTTTTCGGTCAACTGACCGGCTTCGTCATAGCCGACGTAGCCGGGAGGCGAGCCGATAATCCGCGACACCGCGTGTTTCTCCATAAACTCGGACATATCGAGGCGAATGAGCGTTTCCGGCGTATCAAACAACTGCGCTGCCAACACTTTCACCAGTTCCGTTTTACCGACGCCGGTCGGGCCGACGAAGATAAACGAAGCCGGACGGCGACGCGGACTGATTTGCACACGCGTGCGGCGAATGGCCGCCGCCACCAGGGCGATTGCCTCATCCTGCCCTTTGATTTTCGCTTTTAACTGGTCTTCAAGTTTGGACAGTTTCGGCAACATATCCTCTTGCACTTTCGAAGCCGGAATACCCGTCCACAACTCGATAACGCCGGCCAAATCCTCGTCGGTGACGGGGGCTTCGGTTGCGGCAACGCGCAGCGCATCCGCCTCGTCCTGCGTTTTGAGCAGTTCGGTGTGGATGGACGCCATTTTTTCGTAGTCCACCGGGTCGTTGTCCATCTCCGTCTGCTCTCTCTTTTGCAGTTCGGCGATTTTTTCGGTAAGAGCGCCATAGGTGTCCGCCGTTTTGTTTTTGAGCATCCGCGCGGCACACGCCTCGTCAAGCAGGTCGATGGCTTTGTCCGGCAAAAAGCGGTCGGTGATATACCGTTCGGACAGTTGCACCGCTCGGCGGATAAGCGCATCGTTGATTTTCACCCCGTGATACGCCTCATAGAACCCACGCACGCCTTTGAGCATCTCCACCGTTTCGTCGATGGACGGCTCTTCCACCGTTACCGGTTGGAAACGGCGTTCGAGCGCGGCGTCTTTTTCGATATACTTGCGGTATTCGTTGAACGTCGTCGCGCCGATAACCTGGATTTCTCCGCGAGACAGCGCCGGCTTCAGAATATTTGCAGCTGACATCGTTCCCTCAGCGTCGCCGGTACCCACGAGGTTGTGCACCTCGTCGATAAAAAGGATGATGTTCCCCTCGGCTTTCACTTCGGAAATAAGCCCTTTGATGCGGCTTTCAAACTGGCCGCGGAACTGGGTTCCGGCGACCAGCGCCGTCATATCGAGAAGCAAAATCTCTTTGTTTTTGAGTTTGGTCGGCACGTTCCCGGCAGCAATACGTTGGGCAAGGCCCTCCACAATCGCCGTTTTGCCGACGCCCGGCTCACCGATTAAGCAAGGGTTGTTTTTCGTGCGACGGGACAAAATCTGGACCGCACGAGAAATTTCGCGGTCGCGCCCCACAATGGTGTCGATTTCGCCTTTGCGCGCGCGCGCAGTCAGGTCGGTGCAGTACTGATTTAAGTACTTGCGCTTTTTATTTTTCTTGTCGGCCTTTTCCGCCTTTTTATCCGGCGTTTCCGGCGCATCCGGCTCGTCTCCCTCTTCCTCGTCGCCGTCCAACGGTTTTCCGCCGCCGAACATCTTTTGGAAAAAGGACTCCGCCGCCGTGCCGCCGAGTTCAAAATCGCCGTCTTCCCCGTCGCCAAGCATACCGCTCATCATGGACTCCATTTGGTCGCCCATCGAATCAATATCCTCGTCGGAAATTCCCATTTTTTTGAAAATGTCGTTGATCGGGCCGATGTTCAACTCCCGTGCGCAGGGAATACAATACCCCTCGTTGACGTTTTTGCCGTCTTCCATACGGGTGACGAACACCATCGCCGTTCTTTTTTTACACCGAGCACAAAGCATAGTTTAGTCCTTTCGTAGAGAAAATCCGGTTATTCCGCATCCGGTTGTTTCGCGGCGCGAGACGTTTTAATAAAGATGGCCAGATAGTTGAAAAACGCCGCCAACATCGCCACCAACACCGCGCCAACCAAAATGAGCTGCCAAGTGTGAGAAATCTCCACCACCGGCTGAACCAACAACACCGCCACGGCATAGAACAGCACCGTTGCCAGTTTGCCGTACCATTTCGAGCCGCGAATCGTCTCCCCTTTGCCGAGGAGCAACAAGCCGCCCACCATTTGGCACAGCTCTTTCGAGACACAGATAATCAACAGCGGCAACAATTCCAAGTTTTTCCACGTCAGGCAAAGTGCCACCGTCATTTGGGTCAACTTGTCTGCAAGCGGATCAAGGATTTTTCCGAGATCGGTAATTTGGTCAAAATGGCGCGCCACAAATCCGTCGACAACGTCGGTCAAGCCCGACACAATCAGTGCAATCACCGCCCACGTCGTCTCGCCGTAAAGGTACGTCACAGCAATAAACGGCACCAACAAGAGACGGAACAAGGACAGCACGTTCGGCACGTTCCAAATCCAACTGATTTTTACCATAACAAAGAGTCTCCGTTTCGTTTAGTTCTTCGCTTCTGCAGCGGCTTTTGCCTCAGCCTTTGCGGTAGAGACCGCCCAGTCGCGGATATTGTCGAGCATCGCATTTTCTTTGAGTTCAAAGCGGCTCACAACGTGGGTACTCTCCAAGGTTTGCGGCGTAATCCACGGATCTTCCGTCTTCGCGGCAGCCGAACTTACGGCGGCAAGCGACAACACGTTCGCCAAAAGGAACACGCACAGCGCGCCCTCTGCCGCACCGAGCAAGAAACCCAAAATGCGGTTAATGGCGTTCAGTCCGGGCAGCGACCACACACGGTTGAGCATAATCACCACGAAAATCGCCAGCGCCAACAGCACCACGAACAGCACAAGGAAGCAACCGCCGGTCAGCGTGTTGACCATCGCCGGACGCACGGATTTTTCAATCACGGCGTCAATCGCTTTGTCGCCGGCCACACGGGTGGTGACTTCCGCTTTTTTCATACAGTCGTCCGCGTTGATAAGTCCGTATTTTTCCATCATCTGTTTCGGTTTCGCCGGCATAATCTCGAGCAACTTGTTAATGCTTTCTTTCGCATTGCCCTCGAAATCCGCCATTTGCACTTCCACGGCACGTTTGAGATCCGCCTCAAACAAACCGTCATAGATTTTCTCGGCAAGCGGAGTCGCGAACTGCGCCGCAATCATCAGCGCGGCAACCACCGCCACCGCTTCCATCACGGTTTTGAAAAAGCCGCGGAACGCGCCGAGCACGCCCAAACCAAGAACCAACACAATTGCAATTCCATCCAATACGTACGCCATTACACTCTCTCCTTTTTAGATCATTATATCTGTGCCAACCAGAACAGCGGATCGCATACCCGGAAAATCGGATATACGGCGCCTTTGGTCAGCATTTCCAACGAAACAAGCGGCACGCGCCCGGCAAGCGGCGGCACGAGCCATTCGAGCGCTACCGCCAAGCCCCATACGACAAACACGCCGTACAGCGCACCGAATAACGGCGGCAACGCATTTTTGGGGTCGTGTTTTTGGCGCGGTTTCGGTGCGCTGTTGGATTCCAAGCGCCACGCAAAATACCGCAATACCAAGAAACAAACCACCCACAAAATCACATACGACACACCTCTTGAGGCACGTCGTGCAAGCGGCGACACCAAGTTAACGAGCATTGTTTTGGCATCACTGCTCCGATAGGCAAAACAAACGGTATCCATATCCCCCTGATACCGGTCCACCCACTCGACAAACGCCGTGGGGCGATCCGTCACCAAGTCGTCCAAATTGAGCGAAGCGGCGGTTTCGCGGCCGCTCGCCTTATGCTCCGCCGACACCATATCCGCCAGCGTATTGGCGGCGTTTTTCTCCATAATCGGCGACACAATCAGTTTGTTCGCGAGGGAGGCGCAGGGAATGCTGACAAACACCGCGAGCAACGCGGAAAACAGCACGCACGCCGCTTTGATAAGTACCGACAACGCCGCAGTCTTATAAAACCGCACCGCCCACACGACTACCAACAGCACGCAAATAAGGTCTAACACAAAATACAACGCGGTCTCCCCCTCTCTTTAATAATCGTAACGTTCAATCGACGTCAATCCCAACACGAGCGCGTCGTTACCGAACGCACGGCACACACGCAACGCATCCGGAATGACTTCCTGCGTCTGCGTCTCGCCTTTGGCGTTCATCGTCAGCACTTCGTTGCCGTTCAGCAGGAAAAACTCCTTGCCGGCAGGCGCGATACCGCGGAACATTCCGGAAAACGCGACGGTATACGCCTCTTTTCCGCTCTTATCCACCGCCAACAGCTCGCCGCCGTCGGTCGCGCCGTAACTTTGTAAAATCAGTCCCACGCGGTCGTCGCTCACCGACCAACTGAGCAGGCGACGGTTTTCATAGGTGATTTCCGTCGGCTCGTTTTTGCCGGTTTTGACCACCCACAGTCGGTCGTCACCCACCGCGGCAATATTGTCGTTGCCGAGGTATTTGACGTCGCACAACAGCACGTCGTTTCCGGAGTAGACCTTCGGGTCTTTCTCGGAAAACGTGGAATACACAAGCACGCGCGACTGCGGCGCACCGTTATCGGCAAGCACACCGATGGCCGCCATTTGCCGCCCGTCAGAGCGAAGCGCGATACCGGTCAACAGCGCCTCGGAGCTGGAGCAGTGAAGCGTAGCCTCCCCCTTGCTGTTATAAAACATAATCTCGGAGATATGGCTCTTATCCGAATCGGTGACCACCGCCACGCTTCCGTTATCCGAAACAGCGGCAGACACGATATTCTTTTCGGTTTCAATGGAGTGCGGTTTGCCGCCGACAGTCTGTACCTCCACGCGGCGACCGCCGATTTCGGCAAGCATAATCGCGCTTCCCGAAACGTCCACAAGCGGATCGGAAAAACTGTGGGTGCGCGTAAGCACCGTTCCGGCGCTTTGGTTATACACTGTAACCGTGTTTTGGGTCACAACGAGCAAATATCCACCCACGGGACGCATCGCAATCACGTTGCTGCCCTCCGCCTCGGTGGGATAGCCGTCGCCGCTTTCGCCGCCGGTCACCACCACGTTGAGCCACGTCCATACACTGGTCGGGTTAAGCACGTCCCATTTCGCCCAAACAAGCACCACCAACAACACGATAACCGCGAGGATAATCAGCCGTTTTTTCGTCTTGGGCTTTTTCTGTCGCGCCGCACGCTTTTCGGCAGCGGCACGGGCGGCTTCCTCTAACTCGTTCTCGTATTGCATGCCTGCAAACCGCGGTGCCGGCTGTTCGGCAGGTTTTTCCGCCGAAGCATCGCTTTTTACACGCGTGCGTTTGATACGAATATCCTCTTTTCGCGCCATACGTTTTCCCTCTTTCCTCTGTGTTTTGCGAAATCAGTCGTAAAACACGTCTTGTAAGGTCAGTCCTTTGGCAGGAGCCGTCGTTCCGGCAGCCTCCCGTTCGTTTCGTTCAAAAATCGTCGAAATCGCATCAGCGGCGAGCCGTCCGCTCGCCATATCGAGCAACGTACCCACCATAATGCGTACCATATTGTAAAGAAATCCGTCTGCCTCCACCGTAACGGTAACGAGGTCGCCAAAGCGCTCTACGTCACAGCGAAACACGGTGCGCACCGTGTCCTCTACGCTGCTTCCGGCGGCGCAAAACGGGGCAAAATCGTGCGTTCCGAGAAAGTCCTTGGCAAACCCATCCATCGCGGCATCATCGAGCGGCGTCGCAATGTGAATGGCGTTTTCTTCATAAAACGGGTTGCGTTGCCGCCCGTTCCAAATGCGATAAACGTAGCGTTTTCCGCGCGCATCGTAGCGAGGATGAAAGTCCGCCGCCACCTCTTTCGCGTCGCTTACCGCCACGTCAAACGGCAAGTTGGCATTGAGCGCGAGCGCAAGCCGCTCGCCGCGCAAGGAACTTTCGGTATCGAACGTGCAGCAGAAGGTTTCCGCGTGAACACCGGCATCCGTACGACTGCACCCGATAACGCCGGAGCGCACGCCGGTTACGGCTTCAATGGCATCTTGCAGTGTTTCCTGCACCGTGACGCCGTTCGGCTGAACCTGCCAGCCGTGGTAGTTCGTTCCGCGATAGCGGAGCGTTAAAAAAATCCGAGTCATAAAACCACCTCTTACAGCGTGGACGGAAGCACGATGTTAAGCACAATCAGCGCCGCCACAAACACGACGGTTACAACGAGCGATACCACGTCTCTTCCGTGCATTTGCAGGCGATTTAAGCGCGTTCTGCCCTCGCCGCCGCGGTAACAGCGGCATTCCATCGCCGTCGCCAAATCGTAAGCGCGGCGGAACGAGGAGACAAACAGCGGAATCAGCACCGGCAAAAACGCGCGGATGCGTTGCATCAACCCACCGCTTTCCATGTCGGCGCCACGCGCCTTTTGCGCCGCCATAATCTTGTCGGTTTCCTCAATCAGCGTCGGAATGAACCGAAGCGCAATGGTCATCATCATCGCAAGTTCGTGCACCGGCACGTGCAGATACCGAAGCGGACTTAACAGCCGTTCCAACCCGTCGGTGAGCGCCGTCGGCGTGGTCGTGTAGGTCATCAGCGAACTGCCGGCAATAAGGCAAAGAATGCGAATGGCGATAAAAATCGCGGTATACACACCGTGGTCGGTGAGTTTGAAGAAGCCGGCATCCCACCACACGTTGCCGCTGTCAAGATAGAACACGTTGAGAATCGACGTGAGCAAAATCAACGGAATAATCGGCTTAAACGTCTTGGTAATCAGCCGAACGGGCAACTTCGACAACGCCACGCACAGCGCCAAAAATGCCACCGCAACGGCGAGTCCCGTCCAGTTTTGCGGAATAAACACCGCAATGATATACACGAACGTCACAAGCAGTTTCACGCGCGGATCAAGGCGGTGAAGCAGGGAGTTTCCGGGAAAATACTGTCCCATCGTGATATCGTTAAGCATCCGCGCCGCCCCCTTTCCCGAAGCGAGCGACAAGCGCCGAAACGGCGCTCTCGACGGTGTAGGCGTTCTGCCCCACGTCGATTCCGCGGTTTTTAAGCCCCATAAACACTTTCGTCACGGCCGGCACGGACAAGCCCATCTCTTCCAATTCGTCCGCACGGGAGAACACCTCGTCGGTCGGCGCAAGCATTTTGAGTTTGCCCTTATGCATCACGAGCACGCGGTCGGCAAGGCGCGCCACGTCTTCCATACTGTGGGAAACGAGCAAAACGGTAGTGCCGTTGGCTTTGCGATACGCCTCGATTTGCGCGAGCAAGTTGTTGCGTCCTTTCGGGTCAAGACCGGCGGTCGGCTCGTCTAAAATCAGCACTTCCGGCTCCATCGCCATCACACCGGCAATCGCGGCGCGGCGTTTTTCACCGCCGGACAAGTCAAACGGCGAGTTGTCGAGCAGTTCGTTTTTGAGTCCCACAAACGCGGCGGCACGGCGCACGCGCGCGTCCACCTCTTCGTCCGAAAGACCCATATTTTTCGCACCGAACGCGATGTCTTTATACACCGTTTCCTCAAACAGTTGGTATTCGGGGTATTGGAACACCATCCCGACGCGAAAACGCACATTGCGAATCTGTTTCGGGTCTTTCCAAATGTCCTCGCCGGAAAGCAGTACCTGTCCGCTCGTCGGTTTAAGCAACCCGTTTAAGTGTTGCACAAACGTCGATTTGCCCGAACCGGTATGCCCGATAATGCCAACGAGTTCGCCCTTTTCAATCGAGAGCGAGACGTCGTCAAGCGCCGTTTTTTCAAACGGCGTTCCCTCGGCATAAACGTGTGTTAAATTGTGCGTTTCCAAAACGGTCATGCACGGTCCTCCAAATACGACGCAATCGCGTCAACACATTCCTCTGCCGTCAATACGTCGGCAGGCAGTTCCCACCCGAGCGCGCGCAGTTCGGCGCACAGTTCGGTGGGTTGCGGAACGTCCAGTTCCACGTCTTTTAAGGCCTCCACCTGCGAGAAAATCTCGCGCGGAGTGCCGTCCATCCACACGCGGCCCTCGTTCATTACAACGACGCGGTCCGCGGCGGCGGCTTCTTCCATATAGTGGGTAATCATCACGACGGTCATTCCGTTTTCGCGGTTCAACCGGCGCACAGTCTCGAGCACCTCGCGGCGACCTTTCGGGTCAAGCATCGCGGTCGGCTCATCCAGCACAATACAGTCGGGTTTCATCGCCAAAATACCGGCGATGGCAATCCGTTGTTTTTGACCGCCGGACAACTTATGCGGCGCGTGGGTGCGGTAGTCGTACATATCCACCATTTTCAGCGCATCGTCTACGCGGCGACGGATTTCTGCCGGTTCAACACCGAGGTTTTCCGGCCCGAACGCCACGTCCTCCTCCACCACCGTCGAAACGAGCTGGTTATCGGGGTTTTGGAGCACAAGCCCCACCTTACGGCGAATGTCCATCGACAATTCCTCGTCGGCGGTGTCCATCCCCTCGACAAACAGCGTGCCGCCGGTCGGAAGCAGCAACGCGTTAAAATGCTTCGCAAGAGTAGACTTGCCGCACCCGTTATGCCCGAGGAGCGCCACGAATTCGCCCCGTTCGATGGTTAAATCCACGTCGCGGAGCACCGTTTTCGGCGGCTCGTCGGGGTTTTCATATTGAAAGCGCAGTTTGTCTGCCTCTATCAAAATCATCGTTTACTTTCCTCTCCAAATTGCGGACGCGCCGCAGGGCAACGTCATTCCCGTTGCCTGCACCGGCAGGCCGATTTCGTCCGCCGACAGCGTTCCCTCGGCTTTTATCAGACTGCCGAGAATGTATTTCATCACCGACGGCGAAAGCCCCGTCGTATACGAGTTAATGAGCACGAACAGCGGCGTATCCGACAACAGCTTCACGCATTCGCACACGAACGGATAAATCTGTTCTTCTAATTTCCAAATCTCGCCGTTCGGGCCACGGCCGTAAGACGGCGGATCCATCAAAATCGCGTCGTAGGTGTTGCCGCGGCGCTGCTCGCGCAAAACGAATTTCAAGCAATCGTCCACAAGCCAGCGCATCGGTTTATCCGAAAGACCCGACGACACGGCATTCTCTTTGCCCCACGCAACCATACCTTTCGCGGCATCCACGTGGGTAACGTGCGCACCGGCGGCGACGCAAGCGAGCGTAGCCGCGCCGGTGTAACCAAAGAGGTTCAGCACTTTAATCGGTCTGCCGGCGTTTTCAATCGCCTCGCGCATCCAGTCCCAGTTGACCGCCTGCTCGGGGAAAATGCCGGTATGCTTAAAGCCCATCGGCTTGAGATGAAACGTCAAATCGTCATAGTGAATCGCCCAATCGTCCGGAATAGGACGGTAAACCTCCCACTGTCCACCGCCGGTTTTCGAGCGGAGATAGCGTGCGTGCGCCTTTTTCCAAAGCGGATGGGTTTTAGGCGTATCCCAAATCACCTGCGGATCGGGACGAATGAGCACGATATCGCCCCATTGTTCGAGTCGCTCGCCGCCGGAGGCATCGAGCAACGTATATTCTTTCCAGTTTTCTGCGGTGCGCACAAGCGGCACCTCCTTTTATCAGTAGAGAGATTGTTGTCCCACCGTTCCCGGGTGTTCCAGCCCCAAATGGGCATACGCGGCAGGAAGCACCACGCGACCGCGCGGCGTACGGCTCAAAAAGCCGATTTGCATCAGATACGGCTCATAAACGTCTTCAATCGTTACCGCCTCTTCGCCGATAACCGCCGCCACGGTATCCAGTCCGACCGGACCGCCGCCGTAGTGTTTAATCATCGCGGTGAGCATCCGACGGTCAAGCGCGTCTAAACCCAGTTCGTCCACTTCGAGGCGGTCGAGCGCCAATTTCGCCGCATCGCGGTCAATTACACCGCCGCTGTATACCTGCGCGAAGTCGCGCACACGACGCAAAAAGCGGTTGGCAATACGCGGTGTACCACGACTGCGCGACGCGAGTTCCAGCGCGCCGTCATGGGTGCAGGGAATGTCGAGATTGCGCGCCGAAGGCTCGAGGATTTGCGCGAGTTCCTCCGGCGTATACAGTTCGAGGCGTAACACCACACCGAAACGATCACGCAGCGGCGCGGACAGTTGTCCTGCGCGCGTGGTCGCGCCGATGAGCGTGAATTTGTCGAGCGGCAGGTGGATGGACTGCGCGCCGGCGCCTTTTCCGTTCATAATATCAATCGTAAAGTCCTCCATCGCCGGATAGAGGATTTCCTCTACCGTGCGCGGCAGGCGGTGAATTTCGTCGATAAACAGCACGTCGCCGGGATCAAGGCTCATAAGAAGCGCCGCCAAGTCTCCGGCGCGCTCCAGCGCCGGACCGGACGTCACGCGGAAGTTGACACCCATCTCCTGCGCGATAATCGCGGCAAGAGTCGTTTTGCCGAGGCCGGGAGGGCCGTAAAGCAACACGTGATCGAGCACCTCGTGGCGCTGTTTTGCGGCGGTGAGATAGACGGACAGATTCTCTTTGTTTTTCTCTTGCCCGATATACTCCGAAAGCGTTCTCGGACGAAGCGGATTGTCCCCTTCATCCTCCGGAATGTATTCGGTCGTGACCATACGGTTTTCAAAATCCGTATCGGCGTCCTGCGCCTCCCACGAAATCAGGTCGTTATGTGCCACGGGCGATGCCCCCTTTCAAAGCCGACGTTCGTCAGCGCATTTCTTTTCCGTGTTGTTTCAGTGCGGCGGCAACCATTTCGTCCACCGACAAGTCGCTGTCTAATTTTGCCACCAGAGCGGACGCCTCACCGGCTTGGAAGCCAAACATCGACGTCAGCGCCTTCACCGCCGCTTCGGCGTTGCCGGAAGCGGACGGAATCCCCGTCGGAAGCGGCGAGCCATCTGTAAAGGTAGTTACCTTGTCTTTCAGTTCCAGCGCGATGCGCTGGGCCATCTTGGGTCCCACGCCGTTGGCGCGCGTAAACGCTTTGTAATCCCCCGATGCGGCGGCAGCCGCTACCTGCTCGGGCGTAAGAGCGGATAAAATCGCGCCGGCCACCTTAGCGCCAACGCCGGACACGGTAGTCAGTTGCTTAAAGCAACCGAGTTCGCTCTGCTCCGCAAAGCCGAAGAGTTCGAGCGCATCTTCGCGCACGTTTAAGTGGGTGTAAAGGAAAACCTCTTGACCGACAGGCGGCAGTTTGCGCGCGGTATTCACCGTAATGCGGCAGCGAAATCCCACGCCGCCGCAGTTGACAACCGCGATATTGGCGTCAAAATAATCCAAAACGCCTTTTAAGGAATAGAACATGTCTCTTTCCCTCACTCTCTATGTTCAATCGTCGTTTTTGCTCAATCGCTGTACCCGTTGTTTGAGCGGTGTGCCGTTTTGCTGGGTGTGGCAAATGGCAATGGCGAGCGCGTCTGCCGTATCGTCCGGTCGCGGCACCTCCGCAAGACCCAATCGACGGCGCGTCATCTCCATCACCTGCGCCTTTTCCGCCTGGCCGTAGCCGGTGACGGCGCTTTTGACCTGAAGCGGCGTATATTCGTAAAACGGAACGCCGGCTTTATGAAGCGCCAGCAAAATCACACCGCGCGCCTGCGCCACGTCGATACCGGTGGTTTTGTTGTTTTTGAAATACAATTTTTCCACCGCGGCGGCGTCGGGATGATAGCGCTCGAGCAGAAGATTCATTTCTTCGTAGATACGTTCGAGCCGCAAAGAAAATTCCATGCCGGCAGGCGTTTGAATCGAGCCGAACGCGAGCGGCTTGCACCGTGCACGTTCAAAGCCGACGAGCCCCCATCCCACAATGGCGTAACCGGGGTCAATTCCGAGTATTTTCACCGCGCTCACCTCGTTTCGGCACAAACTTCCACAAATACTTATACATCATATATTGTAGCACATCTTTCTAAAAAGTGCAATTCTCTACGGCAAGTTTTTTGGCTTTTTTATAAAAAAATCCTCCGTTTTTCAAAACGAAAAACGGAGGAAATCCAAAATTCAATTATTGCAGGTCCGTTCTGCCGCGAAGCGCCGTGTTCACCACGCAAACGTACGTTTTTCCGGGGTTAACAATCATATCGCTGCCGTCCGCTTCCGCAAACGCGAAACCGCTTCCGTCGTTGGAATACGAAATTTCGCGGCTGGTACCGCCGGTAATGAGCAGTCCGTCGCCGGAGAAGGTAAAGTCGCAGGTGGTCCCGTTCTCCATATACTTCGGAGCGTAAAGCACCAACACGTTGGTTACGGTAATCGGCACTAACTTGTCATTCTCATTATAGACTTTGTGGACTTGTTGCGGATCCCAGTCATAATTCGACTTTGTATACAGTCCGGTAGCGGCATCATACTTGAAAATCACCGTTTGGGTGCCGGTAACGTCAATAGAGGCCACGTTTCCGGCGCCGGTCCCCTTCTTCTCGCCAAACGTAAATAAGGCGCCTTTTTCGGTGGTCAGTCGATAATCCGCATTCTTCATATATTTGAGCACTTGACTGCCTGTCGCCATCATACTGTACTCGTAACCACGGGAACGGATAAGCCCTTGATCGCGCCAAAAAACCGACTCATCCACGTTTCCGTCAATGTCCGCCAATCCCAGCGCGTTGATTTTCGCTTTACCGGTGGTGCTGCCGCCAACGTGGAGATACACAAGGTCGAGCGATTTGGCAATTTTCACAAACGGCGTACGTGCACTGCGGCACGGGCCGACCGTTTCCGGCATTCTCTCCGCCGAAGCCCACACTGCCATAATACGGGAAATAGCGCCCTCGGTTTCAATTTCAAAATACAAATCCGCGTCTTCAATGCCGAATTGCGGTCGCGAAGTGGGATTGTTGCCAATCATCACGCCCACGGGACGGCCGGACGCATCGGGATCAATGTCCATAAGACCGGTATAGGGGTTTTGCAGATGCGGATCGGGCACTTCGGTAGTGGTAGCGATTTCGGTCGCCGTCGTCGTCGGTGCCGGAGTCGAAACTTCCTCCGGTTCTTTCTTGCAACCACCGATGCAAAGGCAGGTTGCAAGCACAGCCACCGCACAAAGAATCGGCAAAATCACTCGTTTCATAAGACATTCCTCTTTTCGATTTCAACTGACTCCATTATACCCCAAAAATCCCGATTTTTCAACGGTTTTCGCGAATTTTTTGCAAAAAAAAGAATGCCGACACACGTGTGTGTCGGCATCCGTTTTTAATCAATTAGGCATTGATTTTGGTGACAACGCCCGAACCAACGGTACGGCCGCCTTCACGGATAGCGAAGCGGAGGCCTTCCTCGATGGCGATCGGGGTGATCAGTTCGACGTCCATCTCGACGTTATCGCCAGGCATGCACATCTCGGTGCCGGCCGGCAGGGAGATAACACCGGTCACGTCGGTGGTACGGAAGTAGAACTGCGGACGATAGTTGTTGAAGAACGGGGTGTGACGGCCGCCCTCTTCCTTGGACAGGACATAAACCTGGCCGTGGAATTTGGTGTGCGGGTTGATGGAACCCGGTTTGCAGAGAACCTGGCCACGCTCGACCTCTTCA
Organism: Acutalibacteraceae bacterium; assembly: GCA_045640165.1. Lineage (GTDB taxonomy): Bacteria > Bacillota > Clostridia > Oscillospirales > Acutalibacteraceae > RGIG426. The sequence continues at coordinate 40,033 of JAZUEK010000083.1, forward strand.
CGGCCAACGCCGCGGAGAAGGGCACCGACGTTGTCGCCGGCTTCGCAGTAGTCGAGGGTCTTGCGGAACATTTCCATAGAGGTAACAACCGTTTTGGCTTTCTCGTCTTTCAGACCGACGATCTCAACCTCTTCACCGGCTTTCAAAGCGCCACGCTCCACACGGCCGGTAACAACGGTACCACGGCCGGAGATGGTCATAACGTCTTCGATCGGCATCAGGAA
>JAZUEK010000084.1:0-15416 GCA_045640165.1 Acutalibacteraceae bacterium
CAACAACGATGGCGACATCAACATGAAAGACGTTCTGACCCTGCGCAAATACATCGCAGGTATCGAAGTTGAAATCAACGAAGCGGCGGCGGATGCCAATGCGGACGGCGATATCAACATGAAAGACGTTCTGTTGCTCCGCAAATTCATTGCGGGCATCGTCGATACCATCTAATATCGTCTCAAAAAGAGCGGCAGGGATTTTCTCCCTGCCGCTTTTCTTTTTTCGGCAACAAAACTTCTTGACGGCGGCGAAATTTTGCAGTATAAATAAAGAGATGTAAATGGACCGTGAGGAGGGGAGAACGGATGAGCAAAACACAAAAGCTGACGGTGTCGGCGCTTCTCACGGCGGTGGGGATGCTGTTGCCGCTGCTCACCCACCTACTCGGAACGGGTGCCGCAGGAACGGTGGTACTTCCGATGCATTTGCCGGTGCTTTGTTGCGGTTTTCTTTGCGGTCCGCTGTACGGACTTGCGTGTGGGCTTTTAGTGCCGGTTTGCAACTGCCTTTTGACCGGTATGCCGGTCGCGTATCCGATGCTTCCCATTATTACGTGTGAACTTTGCGTCTATGGCGTGCTGTCCGGTGTGTTCTCTAAAAAAACGCCGCTTTGCCGCAAGCCGTGGGGCATTTATGTGGCGCTTCTGCTTACGATGCTTTGCGGTCGCGCGGCGTATGGCGGCGCGTGGGCGGCGCTGTTTCTCTTAAATCCGGCGCTCAAAGCACCGACGGTGGTTGCCGCCGTTGTGACGGGACTGCCCGGCATTTGCATTCAACTGATGCTGGTGCCGTCGGTGGTGTTGGCGGTGGAACACGGGTTTCGCGGTGACAAAAAGGCGCTCGCGGCCGCGGTGGAACAGATTAAAAGCGACCATGCGGCGTGTGTTGTCATCCGCGACGGCGCGGTGGTAAAAACCGCCGAGGGGCGCGGTATCGGCCCGGTTTTGGGACTGTATGACGAGGGTATTTTAAGCGGCGCAACGGTAGTCGATAAAATTGTCGGCAAAGCCGCCGCGATGATAATGACGGCCGGCGGCGTAACCGCTTGCTATGCGCTGACCGTCAGCAAAACGGCGCTTTCGTGGTTTCGGGCGCACGGGGTGGCGGTGGAATATGAGACCTGCGTGGACGTGATTATTAACCGCCAAGGCGACGGCCCTTGCCCGATGGAACAGACGGTGAAAGAGATTGACTCCGAAGACGAGGCGCTTTTTGCGCTTCGTGCCAAGATAGAAGAATTGAAACGTGCAAACGAACAAAAGGATTGAGAGGAGAATGACAATGGATGCGACGAAAAAGCTGGGTTTCGGATTAATGCGGTTGCCGCTGACCGACCCGTCGGATTTCACGACGGTGGACGTGGAAGCGTTCAAAAAGATGGTGGACGTATTTATGAAAGCAGGATTCACCTATTTTGATACCGCCTACGGTTATCACGGCGGCCACAGCGAAACGGCGTTCCGCGAGGCGGTTGCCAAGCGCTATCCGCGCGAGGCGTTTACCATTACGGATAAAATGCCGGTGTACGACAAGCCGTCGAAAGAGGGTCTGTCGAAGATCTTTAACGAGCAGTTGGAACGCTGTGGCGTGGACTATTTCGACTATTACTGGGTGCATTGTGTGGACTCGTTTATTATCAAACACACCGAAGAGGTGGATGCGTTCGGGTTTATCCAAAAGATGAAAGAAGAGGGCAAGGTGAAACACACCGGCTTCTCGTTCCACGATACGGCGGAATGCCTTGACAAAATCCTCACCCGTCACCCCGAGGTGGAATACGTGCAGTTGCAGTTAAACTACCTCGACTGGGAGGACGGTGACGTGCAGGCGCGGCTTTGCTATGAAACCGCGGTGAAACACGGCAAAAAAGTGATGGTGATGGAGCCGGTGCGCGGCGGCGATCTTGCGCGGTTGCCGCAACCGGCGGAGGAAATTATCAAAGCCTATGACCCGAAACCGTCCAACGCGTCGTGGGCGCTGCGCTTTGCGGCGAGTTTGCCCGACGTGGAGATGGTGTTGTCCGGCATGACCGAGATGTCCCACGTTACCGACAACGTCGCCGTGATGGGTGATTTTCAGCCGCTGAATGACGACGACAAAGCGATGCTTGCGCGCGTTGCGGACTTTATCCACGCCGGCGACCGCATTGCCTGCACCGGTTGCCGCTATTGCATTGCCGGTTGCCCGATGGAGATTTCGATTCCCGATTACTTCTCGCTGTATAACGAGGCGGTGCTTCTGCCGCGCCGCAAACGCGGAGAACAACAAGAAAAATACAAAGCCCTCGGCGAGCAGGGCGGTATGATTGCCGATTGCCTTTCCTGCGGTGCGTGCGCCGAGCGCTGTCCGCAACATATCGACATTCCGCGCCGTCTTATCGACGTGAAAAACGCGCTGGAATAAAGAAAAAACACATAAGAAAACGCCCTCCCAAATTTGGGAGGGCGTTTTTGATTTTGTTTAGGTTAAATCGTGGTTTTTCTTTTTGAAATACTCTTTCGTTTCTTTCGCGACGACACCGCTTAAAAGCACGAGGGCAACCAAGTTGGGGAACGCCATCAGACCGTTGAAGATATCCGCGATGTTCCACACGGTGGCGACCGTCAGATACGGGCCAATGGCAACGGCGAGGATATAGAGGATGCGATACGTCCACAGTGCACCTTTTTTGTGGCCGCCCACGAGGTATTCGACACACCGCTCGGCGTAGTAGTCCCAGCCGAGGATGGTGGTGAACGCGAAGAACGCGAGGCAGATGGAGAGGAGCGTCAGCGTAACGGCGCCGGGAACGTGGGGCAACCCGTGCTCCCAGGCCCACGCGGTGACGGCGAAGCCCTCTAAGTTTTCGCCGGTGATTTCCGGATTCCACGCACCGGTGAGCACGATGGAAAGACCGGTCATGGTGCAGATGACGATGGTGTCAATAAACGTGCCGGTCATCGTCACAAGGCCTTGGCGCACGGGGGATTTGGTCTGCGCCGCGGCAGCGGCGATGGGCGCGGAGCCGAGACCGGCTTCATTCGAGAAAATGCCGCGGCCAACACCTTTTTGGATGGCGATTTTCAGCGTCCAACCCACGATGGCGCCGCCGAGTGCCGTGCCGGAGAACGCGGTTTTGCACACGAGCACCACCGCATCGGGAAGCGCTTTGATGTTGACGAACATAATGACGAGGGCAAACAGCACGTAGGCGATTGCCATAAACGGCACGATAACCTCAGACACCTTGGCGATACGTTTGATACCGCCGAGGATGACGAGCGCCGCGCAGATGGTGACAACCGCACCGCTCAACACGACGGCGAGCGTAATGGGTTTATCGCCGATGGTGAACAGCGCTTCACCGCCAAACAGACGGTCGGCGGATTCGGTGACACCGTTGACTTGGGTGATGGTGCCGATGCCGAGAAGTCCGGCCAGCGCGCCGAACAGCGCAAACAGTTTACCGAGCCATTTCCAGTTACCGCCGAAGCGTTCGCGGATGCCGCGTTCGATGTAATAGAACGGGCCGCCGAGCGCGTGGCCGTTTTCGTCTACTGTGCGGTATTTGACGGCGAGCAGACCCTCGGAGTATTTGGTCGCCATTCCGAAGAACGCGGCGACCAACATCCAAAGGAGAGCGCCCGGGCCGCCGAGCGCAATGGCGGTGGCGACGCCGACGATGTTACCGGTGCCGATGGTGGCGGAAAGCGCGGTACAAAGCGGGGCGAACGCGGTGACTTCACCCGTGGCGTACTCTTCGTTTTTCACCATATATTTGAGGGCTTTGCCGAGATGGCGCACCTGCACAAAACGGGTGCGGACGGAAAGCAGGATGCCGGCGCCGAGAACAAGGACAATCAGCACCCAGCCCCATACAAAACTATCAACAGCATCGACAATTTGATTAAAATTCATAAAAACCTCCGGTTATGGGATTACGCCGCAGCGGTGGCCGTAGCGGTCGCGGTTGCCGCGGCAAGCGGCGTGTAAAACACGAGATCGCGTTCCAACAACGCCGGCGCAGACCAGCGTTCTTTGGACGTGGCGGTCAGATGGAACGCCACTTTTTCGACGCGCGTGATATGTTGCGCTTCCAGTTTGGCGCTCTCAAGCGCGAAAGTGGTGGGAAGCGACTCGCCTTTTTCCAACGAGAACGCATAGTCGGTGTCAATGGCAAGGCCGTTGACGGTGATGTTGTTCAACGTTACGTTAATCGGCTCGTCGGCGTTGTTTTTCATCCCGATGGCATACGCCACGCCGACCCCGTCGGTTCCGTCGGAAGCCGGAAGCTTGGCGGCGGAGAGAATGCGGAGAGTGAGGACGTTGTCGTTCCACAGTGTCGTGGAGGAAAAATCGGTGACGTCCGCTTGCGGCGCAGGGGCCGGCTCGGACGTTTCGGTGGTTTTCGCGCATCCGCAAAGGAGCACGAGCATCAGCACCACGATAACCGAAAGAAAACGCTTCATAAGAAAGCCTCCTTATATCTATGAAAAAATACCCTATTAGTATACTCATAATTCCGTCTAAAGTCAAGTCCGCGATTTTTCTTGAAAATCTCAAAAAAGTTGGGTAAAATGAAAAAAGTGAAAAAAATAAAAAATTTTTCCAATACATTGCGTTTCTCAATCGTTATGATAATAGAAAGAGTATCAGAAGGTGCGGCTTATGACCACTCACGACATTAACAATTTAATACGCGCCCTCGCAAACGACGATACAACGGCGCTCGAACGGTTGTATACGGAAATGAGCAAGCCGGTGTTTTTCTATGCCCTGCGGATATGTAAAAACAACGAAATCGCCGAGGACGTGATGCAAGAGACGTTTTTGACCGCGTGGGACAAAGCGAATTCTTTTGATGCTAAAAACGGGCGCGCGTGGATATTTACCATTGCCAAACATAAAACGATGGATAAAATGCGTTCGGGCGCGCGGCAAGCCGCTTTGGATGAGACGAACGTAGAAGAGACAAGTTCGCCGTTGGAATCGGCGCTGTCGGACCTGGCGTTTTGGCAGATGCTGTCGCCACTGTCCGACAAGGAACGGGACGTGGTGAGCCTGCGCCTGCTTTCGGGGATGGCGCTCACCGAAGTGGCGGAGGAATTGGAATTGCCAAAAGGCACCGTGTTTTGGATTTATCAAAATGCTATTAAGAAATTACGTAAAAAGGAAGGGGGCGAGCGGCCATGACAAAAAAACAGTTTGAAAATCAGTTGAAACAGCAAGCCTACGCCGCTGTTCCCGACAAATTTTCCGATTTGATGAAAACGATTGCGGCCGAAGACGGCCGTGGCGTTTCCCTGTCGGACAACGGGGACGAGCCGCACCTTGTCCCCGTTGTACCGGCGCATTCTTCAAACACTGTCGAGCGCTGGCTTGCGCTTGCCGCGTGCTTTGTGGTGGTGCTTGTGGGGGTGATTATCGCCACCACCCGCGACGACACGCAACTGACAAAACGGCCGATCGGCGGCAACGGCACGACCACGACCGCCGAAACGCCGCGTGGTTCTTCGTCTTCGAGTTTTGAGCAAGGCGGCAACCGCGGTTTGACGACGACTGTTACGGCAGCAAACCAAAACGGCACCACGACGCTGTCCGCTTCGAGCGGCACGCAAACGGCGAATGGGAGCGAAACGCCGTTGCAAACGGGTGGCACGAAACAAAAAGGTGCGACCGCCGTTACAACGCGAAGCACAAGCAAGTGGTGGAGCGACTTTGGTATAGACACTACGAAAGGCGGCAACACGACGAAATTTGTCCCCGGCGGAGCGACGACCGAAAAAACGGAAGCGCCGTCGGCAAAACCGACTACGAAACGCACGACCACACCGACAACAAAAGGCGTTTGCAGTCACCAAATCACCTATAAAGTGCCGGTGATGGTCGGTAACGGAGAAATACCGTCAGATCTCGAAAGCTGCGTGCAGTACGGCGCGCCAAAAGATGAGAGAACACAGCACGGCGAAGTAGAACCTACAGAGCCTACGGCAAGCCCTGCCGGGCCGACGACCCCGACGAAGCAATCGGGTAACGTGTTTTGGTCGGATTTTTCTGTTGAAGATCCGACGCAGGAGGGAGAATGCACCTTTTACATTGTCTACGAAGATGTTCAAGATATCGCGAGCGGGACGTACGGGGTTTTTGCCGGAGTGAAATTTACCGATGGATGGAAAATCATGTTTCACTCTGTTTGCGAGGGAGGAACGGTGCTGTATACCAATATGCGGATAATCACCGACAAGGGCATTTGCGTGGAGGAACAGCGGTATGACCCCACAACCGAGATTTTGACGATTACCCACCGCAACGAGCAAGGCGAGACACTCGCGTCGTATACCAAAAAAATAGCGAAAGGGTCTAAGGCTTTTGCCTATATGGGCGTTTCGTAATCCCTGCCACCCTCTGTGAAACGAACGGCGGATGAAATTTCTTTCATCCGCCGTTCGCTTTTTTTCGCCGTTCTCTTGACAGAAAAACGACAAAAAGGTATACTATTTAGGTTAAAACTATGCGAAAACGGAGGGATTTTCCAATGGGATACACACTTTCGCAAAAATGCATTAAAAATCACCTGCTGTCCGGCGATATGAGCGTTGTCGGCAGCGAAATCGGTCTCAAAATCGACCAAACGCTGACGCAGGACGCCACCGGCACGATGGCGTATCTCGAATTCGAGGCGATGGGCGTGCCGCGCGTGCGCACCGAGCGCTCGGTCGCGTATATCGACCACAACACGCTGCAAACCGGCTTCGAGAATGCCGACGACCACCGCTTTATCCAAAGCGTGTGCAAAAAACACGGACTCTATTTCTCTCGTCCGGGCAACGGTATCTGCCACCAAGTCCACCTCGAGCGCTTCGGTATTCCGGGCAAAACCCTTATCGGCTCGGACAGCCACACGCCTACCGCCGGCGGTATCGGTATGCTCGCGTTCGGCGCAGGCGGCCTCGACGTTGCGGTCGCGATGGGCGGCGGCGCGTATTATATCTCTGTGCCGAAAATCGTGTACGTCAACCTGACCGGCAAATTGTCGCCGTGGGTGACCGCGAAAGATATTATCCTCGAAGTGCTCCGCCGTTTGTCGGTCAAAGGCGGCGTCGGCAAAATTGTGGAATACGGCGGCGAGGGCGTCAAAACCTTGACCGTGCCGGAGCGCGCGACCATTACCAATATGGGTGCGGAACTCGGCGCTTCCACCTCGATTTTCCCGTCGGACGAAGTGACCAAAGCGTTTATGGAAGCGCAAGGCCGCGGTGACCAATGGGTAGAGCTCGCGCCGGATGCGGACGCGAAATACGACGAGGTCGTGAACATTGACCTGTCGGCTCTTGAACCGCTGGCTGCCTGCCCCCACTCGCCGGATGCGGTCAAACCGATTGCCGAGCTCGCCGGTATGCCGGTGTCGCAGTGCTGTATCGGTTCGTGCACCAACTCGTCGCTTTATGATATGCTGAAAGTGGCGGCGATTCTTAAAGGCAAAACCATCCACCCGTCGGTGAGTCTCGCGATTGCGCCCGGCTCGAAGCAGGTGTTCCAGATGCTCGCGCAGTGCGGCGCTTTGGCGGATATGATTGCCGCCGGTGCGCGTATTCTCGAATGCGCGTGCGGCCCGTGCATCGGTATGGGTCAGTCGCCGAACTCCGGCGGCGTGTCGCTGCGTACATTCAACCGCAACTTTGAGGGCCGAAGCGGCACGGCGGATGCGCAGGTGTATCTCGTCAGCCCCGAAACCGCGGCTTGCGCGGCTTTGACCGGTTTCGTCGTCGATCCGCGTACCTGCGGTGACGCGCCGCAGGTCACGATGCCGGATGCGTTCCTTATTAACGATAACTTGATTGAGCCGCCGGCACCGGTGGAGGAAGCGGACAGCGTAGAGATTCTCCGTGGTCCGAACATCAAGCCGTTCCCGTCCAATCAGCCGTTGCCTGCCGAAATCGAGGCGGACGTGCTGCTGAAAGTCGGCGACAACATCACCACCGACCACATTATGCCGGCCGGCGCGAAGATTTTGCCGTTGCGCTCGAACATCCCTGCTATTTCGGAACACTGCTTTGTCCGCTGTGACGAGACGTTCCCGGCACGCTGCAAAGAAGCCGGCAAAGGCATCATCGTGGGTGGCGTCAACTACGGCCAGGGCAGCTCGCGTGAACACGCGGCGCTCGCGCCGTTGTATCTCGGCATTAAAGCCGTCGTGGTGAAATCGTTTGCGCGTATCCACGTAGCGAACCTCGTCAACGCCGGCATTTTGCCGCTGACGTTTGCGAACCCCGACGATTACGACCGCATTGACCAAGGCGACACGCTTGCCCTGCCGAACGTGCGCGCCCGTCTCGAAAACGGCGAGCCGCTTACCCTCGAAAACAAAACGAAGGGCGAGACCTATGCGCTCGCAACCTCGTTTAGCGAGCGCGGCCGCGATATTCTGCTTGCAGGCGGTCTCTTGTATACCGTCGGCAAATAAGACAAAAAGAAAAATCCTCCCACCGCGGGCGGAGGATTTTTTACGTTTAGGACTTACTTCAGGAAATTGAAATTGCGGATGATGGCCGGCTCAACGGCTTTGCCGTCGCAAATCTGGAAGAAGCAGATGATTTTGATGACCCACAGCACCACCATAAAGATGCCGGCGGCGAGGGGAACGATAATCGTCCAGCAAAGAAGCGCCGCAACCAAACCGGTCAGCGTTTCGATGACGACGAATTTGAGCGCCTGGCGCAGGTGGAAAGCGGCGTAGGGCGAACTGTCGCCGATGAGCAGGGCAATGATGATGCCGACAACGCCGAGCAGATAGACGAGCATCGCGATGACTTTGTTTTCGGACACGTCTTTCGGGTCGAATTCCGCGGTGTGATCATACGGCATCACCGGCGCGGTGTAGGGCTGTTGCGGCGGCGTGTAGGATGATTGCGGCGCTTGGAATTGCATACCGCAACCGGAGCAGAAGACGGCGCTGTCGTCTAATTGCGCGCCGCATTTCGGACAAATTTTCATAAAAATAACCTCCTCTTGAGTTTCTCTATTTAGTATACCACGCCAATCGCACGGTCGCAAGAGAATTTTGCAAAAGAAGCCCTTGTTTTTTGTGCAAAATGCCGCTTTACTTTCTAAGAAAGCAGTGGTATAGTAAAAAAAGGAGTATTGTCTCCTCTTAACGAATTCAAAAGTGAACAATATTAAGGAAGGATGATACCAATGAAAAACGTATTCAAAGTTGTATCCGTCGTGATGGTGCTGGCGTTGTTGGTGGGCGTTATGGCGGCTACCGGTCTGTTGGCCTCGGCCGACGAGCCTGTGGCGATTGCCACCTGGAAAGACGCGAACGGCGTGGCGTATACCTACGTGTGGAACGGTGTGGCGTATGCGAATGTGTACAGCTATACTGCCGGTACGCCGAGTGCGTGGGGCGAGTTTGCGGCGGGAATTGCCGATGTGGAAGAAAACCAGTTTGTGGAAGTGGTGTTGACCGGTTCCTTTGTCGGTGCTACCGCGGAAAATGTGTCGGCAAAGAGCCGTGTCTGGCAAGAAACCGGCGAAAAAACCTTTGCGGTTTCCGCCAATGAAAACGAAGTGGTGTTCCGAATTCAGGGTCCGCTGACCTTTGCGGCGCCGGTTGACGGCAATATTGATGTCACTTTCGGAAGCAATATGACCGGCATCAGCGAAGCGGGAGATACCCATATGACCGTGACGCTGTATGAGGGTAAACCGGTTGATCCGGAAGCTGAAGCGACTGCCACGGAAGCGGATTCCACCGAGACCGAGCCGGAAGCGACCGCGACTGAGCCGGTTGTGACCGAGCCGAGCGAGACCGAACCGTCCGAGACCGAGCCGGTCGTGACTGAGCCGTCCGAGACCAAACCGTCTACGCCGGTGGTGCTGCTTTACGGCGATGCCAACGGCGACAACGAAATCAACATGAAAGACGTCCTGACGCTGCGCAAATATCTTGCCGGCATGGAAGTCGAAATCAACATGACCTTGGCCGATGCCAACGGTGATGACGAGATCAACATGAAAGACGTGCTGGCGCTTCGCAAATATCTCGCCGGTATGGACCAAGTCCTCGGCAAATAAGTTTTGAACAAAAAACGGCAAGGTGATTTCACCTTGCCGTTTTTTCTTGCTTGAAAAGTGTGTAAAAAAATGGTATACTACCCATACTACCATGGAAAAGGGGATTACTATGACGTTTGTGGAACAACTCGTTCAAAAAAAGAAAACGGGAAAAGACCGCGCGCTGTTGGTCGGCATTTGGGTTATGGCGTTTTTGATGGTTACGGCCCTGCTCTATTTCGCGTTCGGCTTAACGATGCAAAGCGGCAATTCCACGCCGGTTGCTCTCGCCATTTTGCTTTCGGTGGGCGTTTTTTGGTTGGCGTTTCATTTTTCCGGCAACGCCACGGTGGAATACGAATATAGCGCGTTCGAGGGCGAGTTGGCCATCGACAAAATCGTGGCGAAGCGCAAACGTACGCGCGTGGTGCAGGTGGCGGCGAAACGCATCGAGCAGCTGTCGCCGATAGAGGCGCGCGCGGAAGAAACGGGAAAATTCGACCGTGTGATTGTTGCCGCGCCTTCGGAAGCGGAGGCAACGTGGTTTGTTACCTATTCCGGCAAGAAAAACGGGCGGACGCTCGTGCTGTTTGCGCCGAACGACGACTTTTTCGAGGAACTGTATAAAGACCAGACGCGCGACGTGAAAGCGGAGTGCGACAAAAAGCGTCTGCGCTACGGCGTGTGAGGAGAAACGGTATGGAAAACGAGGAATTGCGCTTGCTGACCGATGCGGCGGTGCGCAAATGGTTGCCTGCTCGACCGGCAGACGGTCACAAGGGGACGTTCGGGCATCTGTTGTCCGTGTGCGGTGCTGTGGGCATGGCCGGCGCGGCGTGTTTTGCCGCCGAAGCCGCCTATCGGTGTGGCACGGGGCTTGTGAGTGCCGCGATGCCGGAGAGTATTTACCCCATCGTGACGGCGCGCGTGCCGGAAGCGGTGTGCGTGTTGTTGCCGCAAGAGGAGACCGGCGGCGTGGCGGCGATGGCGACCGATGCGTTGCAGCGGCCGCTTGAAAAAGCGACGGCGGTGTTGTGCGGTTGCGGATTAGGCACGGGCGACGGTGCGAAAACGGTGCTTTTGTGGTTACTCCAAAACGCCGCTTGCCCGGTTGTTTTGGACGCGGATGGTCTAAATCTTTTGGCGGCGCATACAGATAGGGTGGGAACGGGGGCACCGGTGTGCCTGACACCACATCCTGCCGAGGCGGCGCGACTTTTATGCACAACGACGGCGGCGGTCGAGGCCGACCGTGTCGGTGCGGCACGGGAACTGGTAACGCAATACAGTGCGGTGGTGGTGCTCAAAGGGCACGAAACCTTAATCGCCGCGCCGGAACGGCCGGTGCTGGTGAATCGTACCGGCAACGACGGTCTCGCCAAAGGCGGGAGTGGCGACGTGCTTGCCGGTCTTATCGGCGGTCTCGCGGCGCAGGGAATGCCGCTGTATGAAGCGGCGGCGTGCGGCGTGTATCTGCACGGTCTCGCCGGCGAGCGAGCGGCCAAACGGCTGTCTCGTCGCGGTATGCTTGCACGGGATTTGTTGTGCGAAACGGCGACCCTGTTTTCCGAATACGAGTAAACGGGAGCGACGCTTGTGAAACGGTTTGGTTTGTGGATTCTTCTTGGTTGTCTGCTGTTGTGCGGTTGCGCAAAGAACACCGCGTTGCCGCAAACCACGTCGTTTTCGAGCACGGTCACCATCACGGCGAACGACGTTTCGGTGACGGCGACGCTGACACGCACGGAACGGGGTCAACTGATGCTGGCTTGCACCGCGCCGGAACGCCTTAGCGGTGTGACGGTGGCGCTGTCCGGCGAAACGGTGCGTTTTTCGAAAGGCGGCTTGTCACGGGAGTTTCCGCTTGCGGACGTTCCGAAAAGCGCTGTGTTTTCGACACTTTGCCGCGTGTTGGATGCCGCCGCGCAATGCACCGAGCCGCCGAAAGGCGGCGTGTTGCAAGGCGTTTGCAACGCCGAGCCGTATACGCTGACGTTTGATGAAAAAACGGGCGTTTTACAGTCGATATCCGTCCCTAATGCGGATTTTTCCGTCGTCTTTTCCGATTTTTCTCCGGATTTGTAAAAAATAATTAGATAAAATGACGAAAAAACGTAGAGTTGTTCGATACATTTTACAAAATTGTGAACGGCGACCAAAAATCCATTGACAAACCGCCTGTTTTGGGCTACAATGAAAAAACCTAAATAAGGCGGTCTGCCGCCGAACGGCGGGGTGAGACAATGCGGAACACGACAGAGGTTTCCTCCGCGGAGGAAACGGCGTTGATTGCCGCTGTGCGCGCCGGTTCGCAAGAGGCGTTCGCCCGTCTTGCCGCCCGTTACGACGGGGCGCTGTCCGCGCTGTCGCGGCAGTTGGTTGTCCCTGCTTTGGAAGAGGACGACTTGAAGCAGGAAGGGCTGTTGGCTCTGCTTGCCGCCGCTAAAAGTTTTGATGAGCAAAACGGCGCGTCTTTCGGGACGTATGCGCGGCTGTGCGCGCGCCACCGTATGATTTCCGCTCGCCGCCGTGTGATGGCGCTGCCCGTTCCCGTGGAAGGGGACGATACCGTGGCGGAGAGCATTCCGCTCGACGGACAAGCCGAGCCGGAACAACTGATCCTTGCCAAAGAGGAAGAAAAACGGCTGTTCGCAAAGCTCAAAGAGCAGTTGTCGCCGCTGGAGTACGCGGCACTGCGCGACTATCTCGACGGCTATTCGTATGAAGAAATCGCCGCCCATCTCGACGCAACTCCGAAAAGCGTGGACAACGCGCTTTCGCGTGCGCGCCGAAAATTACAACATCGTTTATAACCGCGGTTGCGGTTTTATATGCCCGGGTAGTTTAAGAAGAACATTGGTATCAAAGGTGTCGGTCCGAATCCGTCGCGGGGCAAAAATTTTCTTAAAGCGAGGTACTATCCCATGTACGAAGACAAAACTCTGGTCTGCAAAGAATGTGGCAACGAATTCGTGTTCACCGCCGGTGAGCAAGAGTTCTACGCTGAGAAAGGCTTCGAGAACGAGCCGCAGCGTTGCAAAGCCTGCCGCGACGCCCGCAAGAACGCTGCCCGTGGTGAGCGCGAGATGCACACCGCGATCTGCGCCAACTGCGGCAAAGAAGCGACCGTCCCGTTCAAACCGCGTGAGGACCGCCCGGTGTATTGCAGCGAATGCTTCGCCGCGATGAAAGAACAAGGCTAAGTTTGTCGACCGAAACGCCCCGTCATTTGACGGGGCGTTTTCTCGTTGTTTCTTGACTTTTTCGGCTAAGGGCAGTATAATCCAATACAATACTTTTACATTCCTATTAAGATAGGGGGATGAACCAATGCGAAAAGGATGGATGTTGGCGCTGACGGCGGTGTGTTGTCTGTCGCTGTGCGGCTGTACTCATTGGTGGGAGTTGTTCCCGAAAAACGAAGCGACGTCCGAACCGGCGCCGACAGCGGCGTTGCCGTCGGCCACGATTACGGTGGAGGGCGGAAGCGCCGAGAGCGGCGACACGGTGATTCTGCCGGTGACCGTCAATGCGGACGCCCATTTAGTGGATGCAGACGTCTTTTTGCATTACGATGCCACGTGCCTTGAACCGGTGCTGCAGTACGATGCCGCCACCGACAGCGAGCGATATGCCGAACCGGGTATTTTTACCGGAACGGTGCGTTCGGAGAAGTTGGAGGACGGCACAGTGTACGTGATGCTCGCCGCGGCCGACGACGGCACGACCGCGAAGGGAACGCTGTTTTACGTGGCGTTTCGCCTGCTTTCGGAACAAGCGGACGGCGCGACTGTCACGCCAGAGGTGCCGGTGTGCCATTTGCGCGCCAACGGACAGGACGTGGATGCAGTGACTGAGGGATTGCTGACGCTGAAAGAGGGCGTTTTAAACGTAAAAATCCCTACGGCTACTGCAACTGCTACGGCAACAAAAACGGCAGTTACGGAAAATGTTGGATAAAAAGGAAGAAAGAGACGAAAAAGGTAAAAATTGAGGCTCTTTTTACACAAAAAGTTGTAATAAAGGTCTTGCAATTCGAAAAAGAGAATGGTATAATCCCACTTGGTATTGTAAAAAGTGGCGGAATAGCGCCACGCAATCCAAAATCCTGTAACATATCGCCTGCGCGGCGCACTCTTCATGTGCCAAAAGATTGCGACAAGTGGGTGAATATAGTTCACAAAGTGACAGGGTACAAATCTTTCTGAAGGAGGAAAATGTCATGAAGAACTTGTTCAAGGTTGTCACCGTCTTTGCGACTTTGGCGCTGCTTGTCGGCACTTTGGTTGCGCTGAGCGTGTCTGCCACGGAAGGCGATCAGGGGGCGACGGACGCTACGGCTACCGCCACCGCTACTGAGACCACTGTGGAAACCAGCGAAGTGCAGACCACTGGTACCGAAGCGACTGAGATCAAAGCTGGTGACGCGAATGCCGATGGCAACATCGACATGAAAGACGTTCTGACTGTTCGTAAATATCTTGCGAACATGGACGTCGTGATCGATCTTGACGGTGCGGATGCTTATGCTGACGGTGAAGTGAACACGAAGGACGTTCTCGCTCTTCGTCAATTCCTTGCCGGCATCATTGATGAGCTCCCGCTGACTGTCGATCCGGCCGCCTAATTTTAGGCACATTATTTTCTGATCGCAAAATTTAGCGATAAAAAATTTAAAGGAGAAGATTACCATGAAAAAAGCTCTTGCTATCCTCGTGTCCGCTCTGCTCGTTATGAGCCTGTGCGTGACTGCTTCCGCTGGTTCCTTCGCTCTGGCTTTCGACAACGTCGAAGTCGAAGAGGGCACCGAGTCCGTTGTTGTTCCGCTGAACATCACTGCTAACGATGGCATCTGGGCCTTCATCCTCGAAGTGACCTATGACACCTCCGTCCTCACCTTCCAGAAGGCTGAGGCCCCGGCGTTCAACGTCACCCCGAACGAAGCCACCCCGGGTACTGTCAAACTCGTGTTTGACGCCAAAGAGATGGCCAACGTGACCGACGCTTCCGGCGCTGTTGCGAACCTGACCTTCGAGGTTGTCGGCGCTGCCGGCACTGAGTCCGCGATCGCGGCGACCTGCCCGGACCCGGCCTCCAACATCGACGTTGACTTCAACGACATCGAGACCTCCGTTGTTGCTGGTTCCGTGAAAGTCGTTGCGGCTGAGGAGCCGACCGAGCCGTCCACCTCCGAGACCGAGCCGACCGACACCGAGCCGACCGAGGCCTCCGAGACCGAGCCGACCGAGACCGAGCCGACCGAGGCTCCGGCCACCGACGCTCCGGCGACCACCACTGCTGCTGAAGATGCTCCGGCGACCGGCTCTGCCATTCCGGCGGCTGCCATCGTTCTCGCTGCTGCTTCCGCGGCTGTCCT